>NZ_JARUBM010000002.1:6862500-7162500 GCF_029626175.1 Micromonospora sp. WMMD1082
CGCGCCCGGCCGACTGATCGCAAATCGGCCGGGCGCGTCCCGCGTCACACCGTGCGGGCGGCCGGTCAGCCGTCCAGCTCCACGCCGGCAAAGGAGCGCTTCCCCCGCCGCAGCACGAGGTACCGCCCGTGCAGCAGATCCTCCGAGGTCACCACCGCGTCCGCCGCGGTCACCCGGTTGTTGTTGACGTAGGCACCGCCCTCGGCGATCACCCGCCGGGCCTCCTTCATGCTCGGCACCAGGCCGGACTCCTTGAGCAGGGCGGCCACCTCGGTCAGCCCGGTGAGGCGAGCCAGACCGGCCTCGGTGAGCGCGGCGCGCAGCGTCACCGGGGAGAGGTCATCGAGCGAGCCCCGACCGAACAGCGCCTGGCTGGCGGCAACCACCTGCGCCATCTCCCGCTCGCCGTGCACCAGGGTGGTCAGCTCCTCGGCGAGGGCGCGCTGGGCGGCTCGGGAGGCCGGCCGCTCCGCGGTCTCTTTCTCCAGCACCTCCAACTCCTCCCGGGGGCGGAAGCTGAAGTAGCGCAGGTAACGGCCGACATCCCGGTCGTCGACGTTGATCCAGAACTGGTAGAAGGCGTACGGGCTGGTCATCTCGGGGTCGAGCCAGATCGCGCCGCCCTCGGTCTTGCCGAACTTGGCGCCGTCCGACTTGGTCACCAGCGGCGTGGTGAAGGCCTGCACCGGCCCGAGACCCCGACGCCGGACGTAGTCGACGCCGGCGGTGATGTTGCCCCACTGGTCGGAGCCGCCGAACTGGAGCTGGCAGCCGTACCGTCGGTGCAGCTCGAAGAAGTCGTTGGCCTGTAGTAGCTGGTAGCTGAACTCGGTGAAGCTGATCCCGCTCTCCAGCCGGGCCCGGACCACTTCCCGGGCCAGCATCCGGTTGACCGGGAAGTGCTTGCCCACGTCGCGGAGAAACTCGATCACCGAGAGCTCGCCGGTCCACTCCAGGTTGTTGACCAGCTGGGCCGCGTTCTCCCCGGTGTACGCCACGAAGGGTGCGAGCTGGTCGCGAATCCGCTGGACCCAGCCCGCGACGACCTCCGGCGGGTTCAGGGTCCGCTCCGCGCTCTCCTTCGGGTCGCCGATCTGCCCGGTCGCGCCGCCGACGAGCAGCAGCGGGCGGTGCCCGGCGAGTTGCAGGCGGCGGGCGGTGGTGACCTGCATCAGATGGCCGACGTGCAGGCTCGGCGCGGTCGGATCGAAGCCCACATAGAAGGCGGCCCCGGTGCCGTCGAGCAGCGCGCGCAGCTCGTCGGGGTCGGTGGAGTCCTGGATCAGGCCGCGCCACCGCAGGTCGTCGATCAGGGAGTCCCGCCCGGTCGGCGGGAGGTTGCTCTCGGTCACGGTCACCGATTCTCCCCCATCACCCCGCTCCGGCCCTACCGGGTTCGTCACGCCGGTCCGGGCTAGGCTGGCGGCGCCAAGATCGAGGAGGTAGCCGTGGAGATGCCGACGACGTCGGGCGGTTTCGTCGCCCTGCTCGGGCTGGAGTTCGACGAGGTCAGCGGCGACCGGGTGGCGATCCGCTGGCAGGTCCGACCCGAACTGCACCAGCCGTACGGCATCCAGCACGGCGGGGTCTACTGCGCGGTGGTGGAGACCGCCGCCAGCGTGGGCGGGGCGCTCTGGCTGGGGGACCGTGGCCAGGTGGTCGGGGTGTCCAACCAGACCGACTTCCTGCGCGCGGTCCGTACGGGCGAGCTCAGCGCGCTCGGCACACCGGTGCACCGGGGACGCAGCCAGCAGCTGTGGCAGGTGGAGATCAGCGACGCGGACGCCCGACTGGTCGCCCGCGGCCAGGTCCGTCTGCAGAACCTCTACCCGGACGCCGTCTGACGAGGGACGCCCCCCACGGTCCACCCTGCCGGTAAGGCTCGTTTGCACTAGATTGCGGCTTTAGCGGCGATATCGTCGCGTCGATGACCGAGCCCGCGCCGCCGACGTGAAGAAGCTCCTCGCCGCCACGCTCGGCATCCTGTCCGCGATCGGCGGCTTCGTCGACATCGGCGACCTCGTCGCCGCCGGGCAGGCCGGCGCCCGGTTCGGCATGGCGCACACCTGGGTGCTGCTGCTCGGGGTGGTGGCGATCTGCGCGTACGCCGAGATGGCCGGACGGATCGCGGCGGTGACCGGCCGGGCGGTGTTCGACCTGATCCGGGAGCGGCTCGGCGCGCGGATGGCGCTGGTCAACCTGGTGGCGTCGTACCTGGTCACGGTGATCACCCTGGCCGCCGAGCTGGGTGGGGTGGCGCTGGCGTTGCGGCTGGCCACCGGCGTGCCGTACCTGCTCTGGGTGCCGGTGGCCGGCGCCGCGGTCTGGCTGGTGCTGTGGCGGATGCGGTTCCCGCTGATGGAGCGGATCTTCGGGCTGGCCGGGCTGGCGTTGGTGATCTTCGCGGTGGCGCTGTTCTGGCTGCCGACCGACTGGGCGGCACTCGGCCGCAGCGCGGTGGCCCCCGGCGACTCCGGCCAGGGGTGGGGCGCGTACTGGTTCTTCGCGGTGGCGCTGTTCGCCTCCACCGTCAGCCCGTACGAGGTCTTCTTCTTCTCCTCCGGCGGGGTCGAGGAGCGCTGGAGCCCGGCCGACCTGGCCGATGCCCGGTTCAGCGTGCTGGTCGGCTTTCCGATCGGCGGGTTCCTCGCCCTGTCGCTGATCGCCACCGCGGCCGTGGTGCTGCGTCCCGCCGGCGTGTCGGTGGACAGCCTCGACCAGGTGGCGCACCCGGTCGTGCTGGCCTTCGGCGCGGTCGGCCTGGCCGTGGCGGCGCTGGCGTTCTTCGCGGTCACCTTCGGCGCCGCGCTGGAGACCGGCCTCTCCGCCGCGTACGCCGCCGCGCAGTACTTCGGCTGGCAGTGGGGCAAGCGGGTCAGCCCCCGGGAGGCGGCACGATTCCACACGGTGCTGCTGGTCAGCGTGCTGCTCGGGGTGCTCCTGCTGCTCACCACGGTCGACCCGGTGACGCTCACCGAGTACATGCTGATCATCAGCGCGGTGGCGCTGCCGCTGACCTACCTGCCGATCCTGGTGGTCGCCAACGACCGCACCTACCTGGGCGACCGGGTCAACGGCCGGGCGCTCAACCTGCTGGGAGCGGTGCTGCTGCTGGTCATCCTGGCGGCGTCGATCGCCGCCGTACCCCTGGCCATCGGTACGAGAATGGGACAGTGAGGATCCAGATCAGCCGGCAGTTGCTCGACCGCCAACTCGTCGACGTCGACGGCCGGCTGGTCGGCAAGGTCGACGACGTGGAGTTCGGGCTCGACGCGGACGGGGTGCCGTACCTGCGGACGCTGCTCAGCGGGCCGGGCGCGCTCGGGCTGCGGGTCGGCGGTCGGCTCGGCCGGATGCTGGTGCTGACCGCCGAGCGGTTCGTCACGGACCGGCCGTTGACCCCCCTGCGCATCCCGTACGCGCTGGTCGCGCGGGTCGACAGCGCGGTGCGGCTGCGGGTGCGGGCCGAGGAACTGGCCGACCCGCCGGTGGAGGCGTGGCTGCGCCGCAACCTGATCGGCCGGATCCCGGGGGCCGACCGTGCGAGCGGGTGAACTGCTGGGTCGGACCGCGTACGACGAGCGGGGCCGGCGGTTGGGTCGGGTGGTGGACCTGGTGGTGCGCGGCTCCCCCGACGGCCCGCTGCGGCTGACCGACCTGGTCGTCACCCGGCACTGGTACGGCCGGTTGAGCGGACGGCTGATCGGCCCGGAGCGGCACCCGTCGGGGCCGTGGGCCATCCGGGCGACGGCCCGGCTGCTCGGCCGCAGCACCGTGCAGGTGCCGCTGCACCGGGTACGGCTGGACCCACCGCTGCCGGCCGGAGCCGGGTGGGGCCGGGCGCCCGAGTGCTGAGTCAGCGGCGGCGTTCCAGCACCGACCGGGCGTCGACCGGCGCTGCCTGCGGGTCGTCCCGCCGCGCCTCGTGCGTCGGCGGGGCCGGGTGCGACGGTGGCGCCTCGGCGGCCCGGCGCAGCCGGACGGCGGAGACTGCCCGGTCGTCGGCGAGGGTCACCTCCAGCCGCCAGCCGTCGACGGTGAGGTGCTCGCCGGCCGTGGGGATCCGGCCGAGGCCGGCCAGGACCAGGCCGGCGACGGTGGTGTAGTCGCCGTCCGGGCGGCCGGGCAGGTCGACGCCGATGTCGGGCAGGTCGTGGACGGGGAAGGTGCCCGGCAGCAGCAGCGCGCCGTCGGCCTCGGTACGCACCTCGCCGACGTCCCGGTCGGTCTCGTCGTAGATCTCCCCGACGATCTCCTCCAGGATGTCCTCCAGCGTGACGATGCCGTCGACGGCGCCGCGTTCGTCCACGACCAGGGCCATGTGCTGGCGTTCGGCCTTGAACCGGCGTAGCGCGTCGACCACCGGCACCGAGTCCGGCAGCAGCATCGGCGCCCGGGCGTACTCGTCGACCTGCCGGTCGCCCGGCACGCCGACCAGGTCCCGCAGGTGGATGACGCCGACCGTCTCGTCCAGCCCGCCGTGGCGTACCACCGGCGCGCGGGAGTGCCCGGAGGCGGCCAGCACGAGTCGGGCGGCCTCGGCGGTGGTGCCGCTGTCCAGGTGGAAGACCTGCAGCCGGGGCACCAGCACCGCCCGCAGCCGCCGCTCGGCGATCTCCACGGCGCCGGCGATGATGGTCTGCTGCTCCTTGGTGAAGCCGTGGTTGCCGGCGACGATGTCCCGCAGCTCGTCCGGGCTGATCTCGTCCCGTTCGAGCTTCGGGTCCAGGCCGAACAGCCGTACCACCAGGTCGCTGGTGGCGCTGAGCACCCAGACCGCCGGCCGGGTGAGGATGGCGAGCAGGTCCAGCGGTCGGGCGACGAGCAGCGCCCACCGTTCCGGAACCTGCATGGCGACCCGCTTCGGGGCCAGCTCGCCGAAGACCAGGGTGACGAAGGTCAGCGCCAGCGTGACCAGCACGACGGCCACCGGCTCGGCGGCCCGGCCGAGCAGGTCGTCGAGGAGCGGGACCAGCGGCCGGGCCAGGGACACCGCGGCGGCCGCCGAGGCGAGGAAGCCGGCCAGGGTGATGCCGATCTGGATGGTGGCCAGGAAGCGGTTGGGATCCCGGGCCAGCCGGGCCAGCACCCGGCCCGCCCGGCCGGTCCGTTCCAGCCGCTGGACCTGGCTGTCCCGCAGCGACACCAGCGCCAGTTCGCTGCCCGCCAGGATCGCGTTCACCACGATCAGGACTGCGACCAGGGCCAGCTGGCTCCAGTAGCTCTGCACGCCAGGCTCTCCCTCGCTGGACAGCGCCCCGGTGGCGCCGCCGGCGGAGGCCCCGCCGGCGTAGCGGTGCCTATGCCCACTCCCCCCGGCCGCAAATCATCGCCCAGCCCCCGCCCCGGCCATGGCCGCCGCCGCGACCACGACGGGACGGTTCCGGGCGGTTACCCGCGCGGGACCGAGGGGGCGGGCAGGTCCAGCACGAACGAGTCCCCCTCGCGGCGGAACCCGAGGCGGTGGTAGTAGGGGGCGATCATGCCGGGCGGGCTCACCACCCGGCGGAACCCCCGGTCGGTGAACAGGCTGCTGCGCCGGTAGACGAACTCGCCGGGGGTGAAGTCACGAAACGGCGGGGTGACGTAGTCGAGGTCGACCTGGGCCACCCCGTCCCCGGTGTCCCGCACCAGCACCACACCGACGACCTCGTCGGCGCGTACGACGAGGAAGGCCGAGCGGCCGGCCGGGCGCCCCGGGTCGAAGCGGGGGTTGAACCGGGCGATGTCGGCGCCGTGCACCCGCAGCGTGTGGGCCAGGAACGCGTCGTCGGCACCCACCTCGACCACCTGGTAGGTCTGCTCGTCGTGGCGGGTGGTGAGCAGCCGCCGCAGGTACCACACGTTGATCACGGCCAGCACGACGTTCAGCCCCACCATCGGCCAGACCTGTATGGCGAGGTTGTAGCCGATCAGGATGAGGCAGCCGACGAGGTTGAGGGCGCGCAGCCGCAGGATGCGCGTCTGCAGCAGCGACCACACCAGCAGCGCCGAGCCGGCCCAGCCGACGAGTTCCAGCCAGTTCACCCCGCGAGGGTAGTCGCCGCGCTGGTCAGCGCGGGTGTCAGGGCCTCGTTCAGCCCGGCAGCTCCAGGACGTACTCGTCGACGACGTGGCCTCGGCCCGGGGCGTACCCCCGGTCGGTGCCCCGCACGACGAACCCGCACCGGCGCAGCACGGCCAGCGAGGCGACGTTGTCGGTCGCCGCCCGCGCGTACAGCGGTCGGCGCGGGACCTCGCGCAGCAGCGCGGCCAGGGCGCGGGTGGCGTACCCGCGACCCCAGCGCGCCCGGTCGATCCAGTAGCTGACCTCGGTGCGGTCGCCGACGGGGAAGGCCAGCACGTGGCCGACCACCGTGCCGTCGACGGTCACCGTGCGGGCCACGATCTGCGGGTCGGTCAGGATGCGCACCCAGTGCGCGGCGAAGGCCCGACGGTCGGTCGGGTCCGGGGCACCGAAGGCGGCGATCCGGTTGGCCTCCGGGTCGAGTTGGTGGGCGAAGAACTCCAACAGGTCGTCCTCGCCGACCGGGCGCAGCCGCAGATCGTCGGTCACCGGCCGACCATACGTGCCCGAAGGGACCTGTGGCCCCCTGCCGGGTCGGCTTTCGGCCCTGCCCCGAGCGCCGGTGGCGCTGGTACCAACAGGTCAGAGGCATCGACGACGAGGTGGAGGCCCGGCCATGACCAGGTACGTGTACGACTTCATCGACGGCGGCCGGGACATGGCCGACCTGCTCGGGGGCAAGGGCGCCAACCTGGCCGAGATGACCCGGCTCGGGTTGCCGGTGCCGCCCGGGTTCACCGTGAGCACGCAGGCGTGCCGGGCGTACCTCGCCGACGCGGCGGTGCCGCCGGGGCTCTTCGACGAGGTCAACGCCCATCTGCGGGAGATCGAGGTACGGCTGGACCGACGGCTGGGCGACCCGGCCGAGCCGCTGCTGCTGGCCGTCCGCTCCGGCGGGCGGTACTCGATGCCGGGGATGATGGAGACGATCCTGGACATCGGCCTCAACGACACGACGGTGGTGGGTCTGGCCCGGATCAGCGGCGACGAGCGCTTCGCCTGGGACTCGTACCGGCGGTTGATCCAGATGTTCGGCCGGACGGTGCACGGCGTACCGGCCGAGGAGTTCGACCGGGAACTGGACGCGCTGCGGGCCACCGCCGGGGCGGACGGTCCGACGGCGGAGCAGCTGCGCGGGCTGGTCGAGACGTACAAGAAGGTGTTCGCCGACCGGGTCGGCCACGACTTCCCGCAGGCCCCGCACGAGCAGCTGTATCTGGCGATCAAAGCGGTCTTCGAGTCGTGGAACGCGTCCCGGGCGGTGCTCTACCGGCACCGCGAGCACATCCCCGACGATCTGGGCACCGCGGTCAACGTGATGGCGATGGTCTTCGGCAACCGGGGACCGGACTCGGGCACCGGCGTGGCGTTCACCCGCGACCCGGCCACCGGCGCGCCCGGCGTCTACGGCGACTACCTGTCCGACGCCCAGGGTGAGGACGTGGTGGCCGGCGTCCGTAACACGGTGGGGCTGGACGAGTTGGCCCGGATCGACCCGGCCAGCTACCGCCGGCTGACCGGGATCATGGCGACGCTGGAGCGGCACTACCGGGACCTGTGCGACGTGGAGTTCACCATCGAGCGGGGCCGGTTGTGGATGCTGCAGACCCGGGTCGGCAAGCGTACGCCGGCAGCGGCGTTCGTGATCGCCGCGCAGCTGGCCGACGAGGGCCTGATCAGCTGGGACGAGGCGCTGACCCGGGTCAGCGGGGCGCATCTGGCCCACCTGATGTTCCCCGCCTTCGACCCGGACGCCACCCCGGAGCCGCTGGCCACCGGCGTCGGCGCCTCACCCGGAGCCGCCGTCGGCCGGGTGGTCTTCGACAGTGCCGCCGCGACGGCGGCCGACGGACCGGTGATCCTGGTGCGCCGGGAGACCAATCCGGACGACCTGCCGGGCATGATCGCCGCCGCCGGCATCCTCACCGCCCGGGGCGGCAAGACCTCGCACGCCGCGGTGGTCGCCCGGGGCATGGGACGGACCTGCGTGTGCGGGGCGGAGGAACTGGAGATCGACCCGGAGCGCGGCGAGTTCCGGGCCGGCGACCGGACGGTCCGGGCCGGCGACGTGATCTCCATCGACGGCACCACGGGCCGGGTCTACCTCGGCGAGGTGCCGGTGCGGCCCTCCCCGGTGAGCCGCTACCTCGCCGGTGAGCTGGCCCCGGAGTCCGACCGGCTGGTCGCCGCCGTCGACCGGCTGCTGCGCCACGCCGACGCGGCCCGGCGACTCGGCGTACGCGCCAACGCCGACACCCCCGCCGACGCGGCGCGGGCCCGGGCGCTCGGCGCCGCCGGTGTCGGGTTGTGCCGCACCGAACACATGTTTCTCGGTGCGCGCCGCGCCCTGGTGGAGCGGCTGATCCTGGCCGACGGGCCGGACGAGGTGGCCGCCGCGCTGGCGGACCTGCTGCCGTTGCAGCGGGAGGACTTCGTCGCGATCCTCGCCGCGATGGACGGCCTCCCGGTCACCATCCGGCTGCTCGACCCGCCGCTGCACGAGTTCCTGCCCCCGCTGCCCGAGCTGGCCGCGCGGGTGGCCCGGGCGGAGGCGCTCGGGCAGGACCCGGGCCGCGACGCGGTGCTGCTGGCCGCCGTACGCCGGATGCAGGAGAGCAACCCGATGCTCGGCCTGCGCGGGGTCCGGTTGGGCCTGGTGGTCCCGGGCCTACTCGCGATGCAGGTCCGGGCCGTGGCGGAGGCGGCGGCGCGCCGGGTGGCCGCGGGCGGCGACCCCCACCCGGAGATCATGGTGCCGCTGGTCGTCGACGTACGGGAGGTGGCCGCCGTGCGGGCCGAGGTGGCCGCCGTACTGGCCGCGGTGCCCGGTGCGCCGCCGATCCCGGTCGGCACGATGATCGAGACGCCGCGTGCGGCGCTGACCGCCGGCCCGATCGCGCGCGAGGCGGAGTTCTTCTCCCTCGGCACCAACGACCTGACCCAGACCACCTGGGCGTTCTCCCGCGACGACGGGGAGGGCTCGTTCCTCGGCGACTACCTGGAGCGGGGCATCGTGGCGGCGTCCCCGTTCGAGACCGTCGACGCCGACGGGGTGGGTCGGCTGGTCCGGCTGGCCGTGGCCGAGGGCCGGGCCGCGCGACCGGAGCTGACCGTGGGCGTCTGCGGCGAACACGGCGGCGATCCGGAGTCGGTGGAGTTCTTCGCCGAGGCCGGGCTCGACTACGTCTCCTGCTCGCCGTACCGGGTGCCGATCGCCCGGCTGGCCGCCGGCCGGGTCGCCGTGGCCGGCGCCTGCGCCGTCTCCGACGCCCGATAGGAGGTACCCGAGATGACCGCGATCTTCAACGCCACCGGGCCGGTGCCGTTCGTACCGCCCCGCCCGGTCACCGAGGCGACGCCCCGGCCGGCACCGGCGGCACCGGTCGGACCGGTGCTGGAGCTGCCCGGCACACCGCCGGCCGCACTGGTGCCGGTGACCCGCGACGGGCGCCCGGTCGGGGTGTTCGTGGCCACCGGCTCGGGCGTGCGGTACCGGCCGCTGCCCGATCCGGACCGGCTGCTCGTCGCCACGGCCGGGGTGCTGGCCGTCGGTCTGCTCAGCGCCGGGGTCGCGGTGCTCGCCCGGCGCCGGCCGCCCGCGGTGGGCGCGCTGACGATGGGCCCCGGCGGGTGGGTCAGCTTCCGTGGGGTACGCGCACCGGCACCCCGCGCGGCGCGGCCCCGGTGGGCCCGCCTCCTGGGCGCCCGCCGACTGCTGGTGCAGCGCTGACGGCCCCGGCCGGCGGCCGACGCGCTGGGCGCGGCCGCCGGCCCCGGGACGGATAGCGGACAGTGCCCGGTCTGGTCCGGGATGCGGCCGCCCGCTACCAATGAGGCATGTCGCCGAGCGCCGCCGAGACTGCGCACACGACCGCCCTGGCCCGGGCGGTCGTGGCCCAGCTGGCCCCCGAGGAACTGCCCGCCTTCGAGCTGTTGGCCGGCCCCTACCTCACCGGTACGGACGCCTCTGCCGACGGTGACCGGTTGCAGTTCGGCGTGATGGACGCGATCGTCACCGCCACGCCCGCGATCACCCTGGTGTGCGCGACGGTCGTCGCCGCCCTGGCGCGGGGCGCCGAGGGAGAGTTGGAACAGCTCGGCGGCCGGGCCACCCGGCGGCTGCTCGGCGCGCTGCGTCGCCGGCCGGCTGCCCCCGAGGCTCCGGCGGCGTACTCCCGCCAGCAGCTGAGGGCGATCCGCGCCGTGGCCGCCCGTCGGGCCACCGCGCTGGGGGTCGAACCGGCACTGGCCGCCGCGATCGCCGACGCGGTGGTCGGCGCGCTGCTCACCGACGAACCAGAGCCGGGGCAGTGACCGCGCCGTGGCGCGCCGGCCGGCCCGCCGACACCGGCTTCCTGCTGCTGCCCCTGGTCGCGCTGATGTTCAGCACGGCGGTGCTGCTCGCGACGTTGTTCTCGGCGAGCCTGCTGGTGCGCCCGGGCTGCGACCTCGGCCGCGTGTTCCAGCACCCGTGCACCAACATGGTCAACACCTTCCAGTTCACCTTCAACCTGGTGATCGTGCCGGGTGCCGTGCTGTTTCTCTGGCTGTCCCGGTGGCACCGGCGCCGCACCAGGCCGCTGGACCGGGCGGTGTTCCCCGCCGCCGCCGAGGTGATCGACGAGGTGCTGGCCTCGGTGCGTCTGCCCCGCGAGGTGCCGGTGGTGCTGGGCCCGCGCCTGGGCCGGCGGGCGTTCACCGGCGGCACCGGGGCGAAGCCGTACGTGGCGCTGGGGCCGGAGCTGCTGACCCTGCCGGCGAAGGGTGCCGCCGGCCGGGAGGTCTTCGCGGCGGTGCTCCGGCACGAGCTGGCCCACGTGCAGAACAACGACCTGCTGCGGCTGCAACTGGCCAGCTCGGTGCGGATCAGCACCCGCGCGGCGGCGCTGCTCACCGCGCTGTTGCTGCTGGCGCAGCTGCGCTGGGCCGAGCAACCACCGGCGGTCGGCGTCGTGGCCGGCGTGGTGCTCCGCACGGTGGTGATCGTGGTGGTGGCCGAACTGGTCGTCCGGGCCTTCCTGCGGGCCCGGGAACACGAGGCCGACCTGCGGGCCGCCGGCGACGACCCGAGCGGCCTGCGCTCCGCGCTGCACCGCGCCCGGCAGCACACCTCCGGGCTGCGGGAACGGCTGCTCGCCCGGCATCCGGCCACCGCCCGCCGACTGGCCAACCTCGACGACAGCAGCCTGGTGCTGGCCCTGCCCGCCGGGCAGGTGCTCGCCGCCGGACTGTTCGCCGCGGTGACGCTCAGCAACGCCCAACTGCTGGTGCACGTGCTGCTCGCCGCCGAGGTGCTGGAACCACCCGAGGCGGCGACGCAGCCGTGGGTGGCGGTGCTGATCCTCGCGGTGGCGGTGAGCCCGGTGGCGGTCTTCCTGGCGGTGGGCAGCTGGCGGGACGCCCGGGGCCGGTCGCTGGCGGGGCACCCGGCACGACCGTGGCTGGCCGGGTCGCTGTTCGGCGTCGGGCTGATCGCCGGGGAGCAGCTCGCCCCGTACCCGGGGCTGCTTTACGAGGTCATCCCGCCGACCACCCCGCTGCTCTCCGGCCTGCTCGCCTACGCCGCTGCGGCGGTGCTGCTCTGCTGGTGGCTGACGGCGCTGGTGGACCCGTCCCGGCCACCGGGCCGGTGGGAGCGGGTCGCGCTGCTGCCGGCCGCCACGGCGGTCGGCGTCGGTGCGCTGCTGATCGTCTGGGAGTTCTGCGGCTGGCTGATCGCCCAGCGCCTCAACTGCGTCGAGCAGCTGCTCGACTGCGGCCCGCTGGACGTGCCCGGGATCCTGATCGAGGTGCTGGTCCAGCCCTGGGCACCGGTGCCCCTGGCACTGGCCACGATCGCTTCGCTGGCGGCCGCCGTACGCCGGTACGCCACCGAGGCCGGCGCCCGGCGGACGGTGGTGGTGCCCACGACGGTGGTGGTCGTGACCGGGGTGGCGTTGGTGACCCTGCTCCCCCGGCTGCCGGTGTCCGACGCGCTCACCGCCGGGCACTGGCCCGGTCCCGATCAGCAGCTGGCCGGGACCGGCCTGGCCCTGGCGCTGCGGATCGCCCTGCTCGTGGCGGTGACGCTGGCCGCCCTGCTGCCCCGGCGGGTGGCCGGTGCGGTGGCCGCCGCCGGTGCCCTCGTGGTGCTCGCCGCCGGTCTCGTCCTGCTGCTGGCCGGGTTGACCGACGCCCGGCCGGTGGACGGGGAACGGATCGGCGTCGAGGCCGGCCGGTACCTGGGTGCCGCGTTCGGCCTCGTCCTGCCGGCGATACTCGCGGTGCTGGGGGTGCGGCGGCTCGGCCGGCTCCGGCGCGGCATCGCGGCCCCGCCACCAGGGCCACTGCCGCAGCGGGTCGGCGATGCCATGGACGGCGGGCCTGGCCGGGTGAGCCGGGCCGAGCCTGCGTGATCATCCCGGCGGCAGGGCCGTTGGTCCCGGACGGTGCGGGCCGTCGACCCTGCCGCTGCCCGGCAGGCCCGCGCCACGCTGGTGGCGTGGGGCGGCCAGCGGGGACCGTTCCGTCGGCCAGGGCTGGAGCAGGCGGTGGCGAGGTCAGCGCGACGGCACGAGCGGGGGCGCACCGATGCCCACTGACACCATCACCTCGACGGTGACCACCGCCGGCCTCAGTCGCGCCGAGGCGCAGGCCCGGTTGCTCGCCGATGGACCGAACGCCGCCGCCGCGCCACCCCGCCGGCACCTGGCCACCCGGATCCTGCACCAGCTCACCGACCCGCTGGTCGCCCTGCTGCTGGCCGCGGCCGTGGTCACCACGGCGTTGCGCGACTACCCCGACACGGCGGTGATCCTGCTCGTCGTCGTGGTCAACACGGCGATCGGGGTGGTGCAGGAGGTACGCGCCGACCGGGCCATCGCCGCGCTCGACCGGCTCGCCGCGCCGACCGCGCGGGTGGTCCGCGACGGCCGGGACGTGGTGCTGCCCGCCGCCGAGCTGGTCCGTGGTGATCTGGTGCGGGTCGAGGCCGGTGACGTGGTCCCGGCCGACCTGCTGCTGCACGACGCGAGCCGGCTGCACCTGGACGAGTCGGCGCTGACCGGCGAGTCGGTGCCGGTGGTCCGCGCGGCGGGCGAGGAGGCCAGCGCCGGCACGGTGGTGGCCACCGGTCGGGCCGCCGGCACGGTGGTCCGCACCGGAGCGGCGAGCGCGCTGGGCCGGATCGCCACCCTGGCCGCCACCACCCGACCGGCGGCCACCCCGTTGCAGCGCCGCCTCGCCTCGCTCGGCCGGATTCTCGGTCTCGCCGCCGTGCTCCTGTCCGGGCTGGTCTTCGTCCTGGGCGTGCTCGGCGGCCGGCCGCTGGTGGAGATGGCGGTCACCGCGGTGAGCCTGGTGGTGGCCGCGGTGCCGGAGTCGCTGCCCGCGGTGGTGACGCTGGCCCTGGCGCTGGGCGCGCGCCGGATGGCCGCGGCGCGGGCCATCCCGCGCCGGCTGCACGCGGTGGAGACGCTCGGCTCGGTCACCGTGATCGCCTCGGACAAGACCGGCACCCTCACCGAGGGGCGGATGGCCGTGCAACAGGCGGTCACCGGCGACGGCACCCGGTTCGGTGTCACCGGCACCGGTTACGCACCGCACGGCACGGTGCACCGCGAGGGCCGGCCGGTCGCCGTACCGGACGAGTTGCGCCGGTTGGCCCGGGCCGGGCTGCTGTGCAACGACGCGGCCCTGGCACCGCCGACCGAGCAGCGGCCCCACTGGGGCGCGGTCGGTGATCCGCTGGAGGCGGCGCTGGTGGCCTTCGGCGCCCGGTGCGGCCTGGATCCGCAGGCCACCCGCCACGCCTGGCCCCGGGTGGCGGAGCACCCCTTCGACCAGCAGCTGCGCCGGATGACCACGGTGCACCGCTCCTGCGACCGCCGCTATCTGGTGGTGTGCAAGGGCGCGCCGGAGAGCGTACTCACCGCGCCGCTGCTCGACGCCGACGCCGACGAACTGGCCGCCCTGAGCGCCGCCGCGCACCGGCTGGCCGGCGACGGGCTGCGGGTGCTGGCACTGGCGGCGGCCCTGGTCGACGCCCCGCCGGCCGACCCCGCCCGCCCCGAGGGGTTGCGCCCGGTGGGCCTGGTCGCCGTGGGTGACCCGCTGCGCGCCGGTGCGCCGGACATCGCCGACGGCTTCGCCGACGCCGGCGTCCGGCTCGTGCTGGTCACCGGGGACCATCCGGCGACCGCGGCGGCCATCGCCGGTCAGCTGGGCCTGTGGACCGACGGCGACCCGGTGGTACGCGGCGACGACGGCGATCCCGCCGACGCGCCCGAGGCGGCGCGGGTGTACGCGCGAACCCAGCCGGAGCAGAAGCTCGACATCATCGCCGGGTTGCAGTCCCGGGGGCACGTGGTGGCGATGACCGGCGACGGCGTCAACGACGCCCCGGCGCTGCGCCGGGCCGACATCGGGGTGGCGATGGGCGGCGGCACCGAGGTGGCCCGGCAGGCGGCCGACCTGGTGCTGGTCGACGACGACCTGTCCACCGTGGCCACCGCGATCGGCGAGGGCCGCCGGATCTACGACAACATCCGCCGGTTCCTGCGCTACGCCCTCTCCGGCGGGGTGGCCGAGATCGCGGTGATGCTGCTCGGGCCGCTGTTCGGGATGGCGGTACCGCTGTTGCCGGCGCAGATTCTCTGGATCAACCTGATCACCCACGGCGTGCCCGGGGTCGCCCTGGGCGCCGAGCCGGCCGAGCCGGGCATGCTGCGTCGGGCGCCCCGCTCGCCGCAGGAGTCGGTGCTCGGGGCGGGACTGGGCCGGCAGATCCTGATCGGCGGCGCGCTGATCGCGGCGGTGACGCTCGGCGCGGGCGTGCTCGCCGCCCGCGCGGACCGGCCCTGGCAGTCGGTGATCTTCGTCGTGCTCGGCCTGGCCCAGCTCGGGGTGGCCCTGGCGGTCCGCGCGCCACGGCCGCCCGGTCGGCACCGGGGCAACCTGGCGCTGCCGCTCGCGGTGGCCGCCTCGGCGCTGCTGCAGGTCGCCGGGGTGCTGCTGGCACCGCTGCGGGACCTGCTCGGCACCGAGGCGCTCGGCGTCGGGGAACTGCTCGCCTGCGCCGCGGTGAGCGTCCTGCCCGGCCTGGTCCTGCGGCTGACCCGCGCAACGCCGACGACCGGCGCCGGGTCGGCGAGCGGTACCGGCGGCGGGCCGGCGAGCGAGGACGGGCCGGCGAGCGGCGGCGGGTCGGTCACCGGCGGCGGGTCGGTGACCGGCGTGGCGGCGTGGCGCGCGAGGGGCGGTGGCGGTACATGAAGGTGACCAGCGATGGCCGGGAACCGCGATCCGACGACCGTGGCGCCGCCGGGTGGGCCAGGCTGGTAGCGGAACTGAGGAGGAATGTGATGACCAGCAACACCGGCGCCCCCATCGTGGTGGGTGTGGACGGTTCCGAGATTGCCCTGCACGCGGTGCGTGCCGCCGCCCGCGAGGCGGCGTACCGGCACCGCCCGCTGCGGGTCGTGCACGCGTTCATCTGGCCGCTGATGCGGGTGCCGCTGGGGCCCGCGCCGGGCGCGCCCGCCGAGGGCGGGCTACGCAACCAGGCCGAGCGGTGCGTCGCCGAGGCCGTCGCCGAGGCCGGCAAGGTGGCCCCGGAGGTGGCGGTCACAGGTGCGGTGGTCGACGGGGCGGGCAGCGCCGTACTGCTCGACGAGGCCCGCGACGCCGCGCTGATCGTGCTCGGCAACCGTGGCCTGGGCGGCTTCGCCGGCCTGCTGCTCGGCTCGGTGGCCGTGCAGGTCAGCGCCCACGCCGACTGCCCGGTACTGGTGGTTCGCGGCGAAGCGCGGGCGGACGGGCCGGTGGTGGTCGGCGTCGACGGCTCGGAGTCGTCCCAGGAGGCCGTCCGGTTCGCCTTCGAGGAGGCGGCCTGGCGGGGCGCCGACCTGGTGGCGGTGCACGCCTGGCTCTATCCGACCCCGGCCGGTCCCGGCGACATCCTGCCCCTGGTCTACGACCTGGACGCCTTCCGCGACGAGGAGGAGCGCACGCTCGCCGAGGCGGTGGCCGGCTGGTCCGAGCGCTATCCGGAGGTCACGGTGCGGCGGCGGCTGGTCCGGGGTTCCCCGGCGCGGGCGCTGGTGGAGGAGTCCCGTACCGCTCAACTGGTGGTGGTCGGCGCGCGGGGGCGCGGCGCGCTGGGTGCGCTGCTGCTCGGCTCGGTCAGCCACGCGGTGCTGCACCACGCCCACTCCCCGCTGGCGATCGTCCGGAAGCTGCGTACGGTCAAGAGGACCTGACCGACTCCTGGAAGGCTGTTGTGCTGATGAACCGACCTGTCGTGGTGGGGGTGGACGGATCACCGCCGAGCCTGGTCGCCGCGGAGCACGCGGCACAGGCGGCGGTGTGGCGTTCCCGACCGCTGCACCTGGTGCACGGCTACCTGCACCCTCTCGGTTACGGCGTACCGATCAACCCGTACGACGTGGGCCTGCCGGCGCCGACGGAGGACGGCCGGAAGATGCTCGAACAGGCCGCCGCCGAGCTGGTCGACCGGTGGCCCGGGCTGGCGGTCGAGGTGCGTCAGGTCGCCGGTGGGCCGGGCGCGACCCTGGTCGAGGAGTCCCGGCGGGCGGAGCTGGTCGTGGTGGGCAGCCGAGGGCTGGGCGGCTTCGCCGGGCTGCTGCTCGGTTCGGTCGGCACCCAGGTCGCCGCGCACGGCCACTGCCCGGTGCTGGTGATCCGCCCGCCGGACCGCCCGATCCCGACCGAGGGCGCGGTGCTGGTCGGCGTGGACGGCTCCGAGTCGGCGGAACTCGCCGTCGGCTACGGCGCCGAGGAGGCCGCCCGGCGCGGCGGCCCGCTGGTGCTGGTGCACGTCGCCGACGAGCGGGACGCCGGCGCGGGCGGCGAGGCGGCGGCACTGCTGGCCACGGCGGGCGCGGCGGCACGGGGCAGCCATCCCGGCCTGACCGTCGAGGAACGGGTGATCACCGCGCCAAAGCCCGACCAGGCGCTGATCGAGGCGACCGGGGAGGCCGCGCTCGTGGTGGCCGGATCACGCGGCCGGGGCGGCTTCGCCGGCCTGCTGCTCGGCTCGGTCAGCCAGGCTCTGGTGCACCACGCCCGCTGCCCGGTGCTCATCGCCCACCCGCACCAGCCCGAGCAGTAGCTCCGACGACCGGCGCCGCCCGCAGTCGGGCGGCGCCGGTTTGTCGGCGACGCTGGTCGCAGTCCGGGCGGCGCTGGTCGCAGTTCGGCTTGGGTCAGCCGTCCCGGCCGTGCAGCAGCTGCTCGAAGCTGGTGGTGAGCGCGAACGGGTCCGCCGGACCGGTCGACGGCGCGCGGCGGTGGACCTGCTCGGCCAGCTCCCGGCCGGCGCGGCCGATCCGCGCGCGCAGCGCACCGTCCGCGGTGCCGGCGGACCAGTCCTCCGGCGCGGCGAAGACCGCCGTCGGCACCGTCACCGCGCGCAGGTAGGTGAACATCGGACGGACGGCGTGCTCCAGGGCCAGGGAGTGCCGGGCGGTGCCCCCGGTCGCCCCGATCAGCACCGGCCGGCCGCCCAGCGCGTCGGCGTCGATGAGGTCGAAGAACGACTTGAACAACCCGTTGTACGAGGCGTTGAAGACCGGGGTGACCGCGATCAGCCCGTCGGCGCCGGTGACCTGGTCCAGCACCTGCCGCAGCGGCTCCGAGGGGAAACCGGTGAGCAGGTGGTTGACGATGTCGTGGGCGTGTTCGCGCAGTTCGACCGGGCGCAGCTCGACCTGCTCGCCGCGCCCGACCAGCGCGTCGCGGGTGGCCGCGGCGAGCTGGTCGGCGAGCAGCCGGGTCGACGAGGGCTGGCTGAGACCGGCCGAGACCACGGCGAGGGTACGGGAGGTCATCGGGCGCCCTCCGGAGCCCGGCCGGTGACGTCGTCGACGGCGTGCACGGTGCTGTCCTTACTGCCGCCCGCCGAGGCCAGCAGGGTGGCGTGGGTCGGCGCGAGCGGCACGTGCGTCGGCCGCAGCGAGTCGAACTCCTTGCGCAGCACCGGCACGACCTCCTCGCCGAGAATGTCGAGCTGCTCCAGGACGGTCTTCAACGGAAGCCCCGCGTGGTCCATCAGGAACAGTTGCCGCTGGTAGTCACCGACGTAGTCGCGGAAGCCGAGCGTACGGTCGATGACCTGCTGCGGGCTGCCCACGGTCAGCGGGGTCTGCGCGGTGAACTCCTCCAGCGACGGGCCGTGCCCGTAGACCGGCGCGTTGTCGAAGTACGGGCGGAACTCGCGTACCGCGTCCTGGGAGTTCTTGCGCATGAACACCTGGCCGCCGAGGCCGACGATGGCCTGGTCGGCGGAGCCGTGGCCGTAGTGCGCGAAGCGCTGCCGGTAGAGCCCGACCATCCGCTTGGTGTGCTCGGCCGGCCAGAAGATGTGGTTGGCGAAGAACCCGTCGCCGTAGTACGCGGCCTGCTCGGCGATCTCCGGGCTGCGGATCGAGCCGTGCCAGACGAACGGCGGTACGCCGTCGAGCGGCCGGGGCGTCGAGGTGAACGACTGCAACGGGGTGCGGAACTTGCCCTGCCAGTCGACCACGTCCTCGCGCCAGAGCCGGCGCAGCAGGTCGTAGTTCTCGATGGCGAGCGGGATCCCGTTGCGGATGTCCTGGCCGAACCAGGGGTAGACCGGGCCGGTGTTGCCGCGGCCCATCATCAGGTCGACCCGGCCGTCGGCCAGGTGTTGCAGCATCGCGTAGTCCTCGGCGATCTTCACCGGGTCGTTGGTGGTGATCAGCGTGGTCGCGGTGGAGAGCAGCAGCCGCTCGGTGCGGGCCGCGATGTAGCCCATCATGGTGGTGGGCGAGGAGGGCACGAACGGCGGGTTGTGGTGCTCGCCGGTGGCGAAGACGTCGAGGCCCATCTCCTCGGCCTTGAGCGCGATGGTCACCATCGCCTTGATCCGCTCGGCCTCGGTCGGCTCACGACCGTTGGTCGGGTCGACCGTCACGTCGCCGACGGTGAAGACTCCGAACTGCATGACCGCTCCTCATGTCGTCGTCCAGCCGGGGCGGAGGCGCCCGGTGCTGCTGCGGACAACATATTTGACGAGTCAACTATTCCGCGCGCCGGGCTCCCCCGCCACGCCCCCGCTATCCCTCTCCCGCGCCGCCCACCCGGCCGGGTGCGGCGGGTGCCGGGCGCCGTCGCGGCACGTGCCGGCGGTACGGGCTGACGGTCGGATCGCCGGTGAGCCAGAAGCGCCAGGGCACGTCGTGCGCGGCGGCCACGCCGACCCGCGGGCCGGCGGAGACGGCCGACGGCACGACCGGCCGGGTCGGCGGCGTCACCAGCAACGGCCCGCTGCCGTCGATCACGCTGGTGCCGTTCGCCGCCGCGGTGACACCCAGGGCCACCACCAGCCGGGCCGGCCCGCGCGCCAGGTCCCGGTCGGGCACCTCGCCGCGCCGCTGGCGGGCGAGATCCCACCCGTCCACCACCTCACCCGCGCGCAGCAGGACCGCCGCCGCCTCGCCCGCGCGGCCGCAGACGAGATTCAGACACCAGTGCACACCGAAGACGAAGTACGTGTACGCATGCCCCGCAGGCCCGAACATGACCTTCGTCCGGGGCGTCGGGCCGCGATGGGCGTGCGAGGCGGGATCCTCGCCGGTGCCGGCGTACGCCTCGACCTCGGTCAGCCGGATCCGGACCCCGTTGGCCGCCACCTCCCAGCCGAGCAGCGTCCGGGCGGTCTCGGCGACGTGTGCGGCGGGAGCGCGCAGCCAGGCATGGTCCACGCGTCCAGGTAACCCGGCCCGGAGCCCGCCCGCCAACCCGCTCCCCCCGCTGACCCGACCGGGCTAGACCGGACGGGCTAGACCGAGCCGGACGGGCTGGGCCGAGCCGGACGGGCTGGGCTGGGGCCGCGACATGCGGCAAGTCGGGCCTTCCCGTCGGCGTGATGGCCCCGAGTTGCGGCAAGCCGTGACCGGCGTCCATGTGGATCAGCGGGTGGGCGTGGCGGAGTCTGCGGGTGGTTGCCAGAGCCAGCGAAGGGCGTCGGGCAGCAGGACACCGCCGTGTTGAACAGGTCAGCTACGTCTCGTCCGGCTTCCGTCACTGTCACCACGGCCGTAACTTGTTCCGGGTGACCTCGTTAAAGAGCCCGGAGCCCGGAGCCCGGAGCCCGGAGCCCGGAGCCCGGAGCCCGGAGCCCGGAGCCCGGAGCCCGGAGCCCGGAGCCCGGAGCCCGGAGCCCGGAGCCCGGAGCCCGGAGCCCGGAGCCCGGAGCCCGGAGCCCGGAGCCCGGAGCCCGGAGCCCGGAGCCCGGAGCCCGGAGCCCGGAGCCCGGAGCCCGGAGCCCGGAGCCCGGAGCCCGGAGCCCGGAGCCCGGAGCCCGGAGCCCGGAGCCCGGAGCCCGGAGCCCGGAGCCCGGAGCCCGGAGCCCGGAGCCCGGAGCCCGGAGCCCGGAGCCCGGAGCCCGGAGCCCGGAGCCCGGCTGACGGTTGTTGTGCGTCGTCGGTTGTTGGTGGTCGTTCGGACCGTGACGACGTTGGGTCGCTTGCGGGATGTGTTGTCGCTGACGGCCGGCGATCGGCGTATTCAGACGTACTTCACCTGTGATGTTCGGTCCCGGTCGGTGCTGGCGGCCGGGGTGGACGAGGCGTTGGCGGAGTTGGGTGCGCCGGTCCTGCCATGGCGTGATGCGGTGGGTTCGAGGTTTGATCTGGCGCTTGCGGCGAGTGAGAACGATCGGCTGGCGGATCTCGATGCGCCGGTGCTGCTGGTGCCGCACGGTGCGGGGCATCAGAAGTTCTACCCGGGCACGGCGGTGGTGTCGGGCCTGAACCCGGAGCGGCTGGTAGTGGGTGGTCGGGTGGTGCCGGCCGCGATCGGCCTGCCGCATGCTGCGCACCTGGATCGTCTGGCGCAGGCGTGTCCACCAGCGGCGTCGCGTGGGGTGGTGGTGGGTGATCCGGCGCTCGCGCGGATGCGCGGCTCACGGTTTCGGGCCGGGCAGCTACGGGCGGCGTTTGGCGCGCGGGACAAGCGGCTGGTCGTGGTCGCGTCGACATTCGGACCGGAATCGGCGTTGGGTCGGGTGCCGGACCTGCCGGAGCGTCTGGTGGGCGGGTTGCCGGTGGATGAGTACCAGGTGGTCGTGGTGCTGCATCCCGGTGTGTGGGCAGCGCACGGCACGTGGCAGGTGAGGTCCTGGTTGGGGCAGGCCACGGCGTACGGCGTGCAGGTGGTCACGCCGTACGAGGGGTGGCAGGCCGCGTTGTTGGCGGCGTCGATAGTGGTTTCTGACCATGGTTCTCTGGCGTTGTACGCGGCGGCGTTGGACACGCCGGTGGTGCTGGTGGGTCGGGGCAGCGCGGTGACGGTTCCGGGGTCCGCGGCGGCGCTGCTCGCCAAAACCGCGCCGGTCTGGGATGTCGATCAACAACCACGGGACCAGATCGATACGGTGCTCGATCAGCATCGGTCGGGCGTACACGGCCAGGTCATGGACCTGCTGGCGGAGCCGGATCCGCACGGTGAGGACTGCGCGCGTCGGCTGCGGCGAGTCGTGTACGGGCTGCTGCGGCTGGAGCAACCAACGACCGGGGCAACGTTCGGCCCGGTCGTCCCGCCTGCCGTGTCGATGCCGGCGATACCGGCAACGGTGGTCGGCGCGGCTGTTCAGCGCGATGGGGTGCGGATCGAGCGGTATGCCGACCTTGGTCACGGTGAACCACGCGGCGGGCTGGAGCATCGACATCTGGTCGCCGACCTGCGTACCGCCAGCCTGGCGCAGCTCTGCGCGGCCAGTGTCGTGGTCGTCGACGAGCGTGCGGCGTGGTCGACGAAGGGCTGGCCGACACGGGCCGCCGATGAGGTGGCGCGGTGGCCGCAGGCGCGCGTCCTGGCCACTGTCGTGGACGAGATGTCATGCGCCATCTGGGCCGGCGGACAGGTGACTCTCCTGCGCGCCGACGAGCCGCTTGATCCGATCGTGCTCGCGTCGCTGGCGTACGTCCGTCTCACCACACTCGACCGGATCCCGGCCGAGGACAGAGTTCATCTCGGCCGGCGCGTTATCCGGGTGGCGGCGGTAGCACGTTGAGTTTGCCCAGGTAGCGGTCGAAGCGTGGATCGCCGGCGTTCCAGTAGCCCTGGGCAATCCAGCCCCAGCGGGCGCGGGCCGCCTCGGGATCACCGCTGCGCCAGGCCAGCTCGGCTTCGATGTCGGCCAACTCGACCTCGTACTGCGTCGCCGTGGCCTCGGCCACCCTCTGGCGGGCCAGTCCGATCTCGGCGTGCGCTCGCGCCAGATCGCCGAGCGCGAGGTGGGCACGGGCGGCCACGGTGTGCGTACGACCGGCATTGCGCACGTCGTCGGTCAACGTGAACGCCACGGTCAGCAGCGGCAGGGCCTCCTGCGGCCGGCCGAGGTGCACGAGCACGTTGGCGAGCATCCGATGGTGGATACCGGCGGACCTGTGCAGTTGGTGCCGCTCATCGATGGCGAGGCAGAGACGGAACGCCTGCTCCGCGGCACCGTAGTCACCCCGGGCCTCGGCCAGCCGGCCCCGGAACTCGGTGACCGACGAACGCAGGTGCGCGTCGTCGGAGGCAGCCAGCAGGCGCTCCGCGTCGGTCAGGGCGTTCTCCGCCCGGTCGAGCAGATGCAGTTGGGTGAACAGGCGTGCCTGTGCCGCGTGAATGCGCGCCTCCAGCACTTGGTTACCGAGCGCCTGTGCGGCCCGTACGCCCCACTCGTTCGCACCGGCGATGCGCCAGTGGTGGCCTCGGCTGGTGAGCAGCGGCTCCAGGGCTCCGCACAACTGCGTCACCTCCACGAACCGGCCGGCGTGGACGGCACGCGGGATGACCGCGACGATCGCCGGCAGCTCGGTCTCCAACCAGTCCAGCGGCGCCGGCCACGACGGGTTCCACACCAGGCCGGACGGAACCTGGTAGCGGCGCAGCCGCTGACCCCCCGCCTTCAGGTCCGCCGCGACGGCGCGGTCCCGGTAGAACGTGAGCAGTCGGTCGAACGGCGTATCAGCGTCGACCGGGCGGCCGGAGCGCATCCGCAACGCGTGGTCACGGATCAGCCCCGGCAGCCGTAGCCGGCCCCTCGCATCGGCCGCTACCAACCCGGCGTCGATCAGACGGTCGACACCGTGCCCGACCGTCGAGGCCGCCGCCTCGTGGCTGAAGTCCCGCACCGGCTGCGCGGCCAGGACGATCAGGTCGTCGACGGTGGCGTCGGGCAGTTCCCGCATCGTCTGCGTCAGGCACCGCAGGATCAACTCACCCGGGTCGTCGCTGGTGGCCAGCTCGTCCCGAACCGCCGCGACCGCCCCCGGCGCCCCGCGCCGCCGGGACAACCGCACCGCGACCTGCTCGATGGCGAACGGGATCCGATCGCACAACTCCAGCAGTTCCCGCGCGGCCGTCGGCTCGGCCGCCAGCATCCCCGGGCAGCGGTGCTCCAGCATCGCCCACGCGCCCTGCTCATCCAACCCGTGCAGGATCACCGGCGCAGCCGGCCCCCGAGCGCCCGGCGCAGCCGGCCCCCAGGCGCGCAGGTCATCGGTCAACTGTCGCGCGGTCACCAACACCAGGCTCGCCGGCCACGGCTGCACCAGCGCCGACAGCTCCGCCGCACCAAGCACATTGTCCAGTACGAGGATGCACCGCCGGCGCCACAGCGCGCGGAGGTACTGCTCCGCCATCATTGCCGGCGACACCTCAGCGACCGGCACGCCGAACTGGCGCAGCACCGCTGCCTGCACCTCGCCGACCTGCAACGCCTCGCCCACCCGGAAAACATCCAGGTCGACATACGCCCGCCCGCCTGGAAACCCCTCCGCTGCCTCCTGGCTGACCTGGAGCACCAGCGCGGTCTTCCCCGCCCCGTGCACCCCCGCCACCAGATGTGCACCCGGCTCCGCCAGCTCCGCCCGCGCCGTATCCCGATCGTGGAACACCGTCGGCGGTAGTACGCCGCTCTCGGTCACGGCGCCCGCCACCGCCGCCAGCGCCACGCTGACCTCGGCAGCGAACTGGGGATCCCGCTCACCCGCCGCCAGAATCGCGTCCCGCAACTTCTTCGGATCGTCCGGCAACGCGCCGAGCCGACGCAGCAGGGCCCGCATCACCTCGCCCGCACCGGCCACCACGACACCACCGACGCCTGCCGTGACGGTCTTCGCCGCCTCCGCCGCCACGACATCCCAGCTCACCGCCAGACCCCCTTGCGCTGTCAGTCACCCCAACCTGACACACCGCAAGGACTATAGCGATCACCAACGATGCAATTCCAGAAGCGCACAGCCCTCCATCTCGTTGCCCGACGATCCAGGCGCCCGACGCATCGTCAACCTCCCCTGTGGTCCACCGGACCGCAGGGCGGAGACGATCGCCCGAGAGTAGATTCAAGATCGTGCTCGCTCCCGGATGGAGCACGATCATGGAGGTGCGTCACGGGCCAGCGCTTCTGCTGTGATCCGTCCACGCTCTCAGCTCGACAGCGCCGGCACCCCACCGGATCGTCCCCGCGCCGCACCGGCTTGGAGCCGGCCACGAGGCGATGCGGGACCTGTACCACCTCAACAATCCGCACGGTAGGCGGCGTTTACTCCTGCCGAGGGGGTGGCGATGGCCGAGACGTTCCACGAGTTCGTGGTGCACCGTTCGCCGGCGCTGTCCCGGACCGCCTATCTGCTCACCGGTGACCACCAGTTGGCGTTGGCCGCACCCGGGTGGCCGACCCACCGCGCGTCTTCGGCGGCCGGTTCTGGATGTGGAGCGTCCTCATCGTGGTGGCCCTGGGCGCGGTGACCGCGTACCGGTGCCGGGAGCAACTCGCGCTCTGGTGGGAAAGGCGCCGGAACTTGACCTTGTCACTGTGACAAGGTCTTCACTGGCTGTCGGAGGTGGTTCCCATCAACTCGGCAGGCAGGCACCCACCGGACGCGCGGCTGGTCGACGCGTTGGCCGCGGGGAGCGCGTCGACGCGGCTGCACGCGGCCCTGGCCATCGGCACGCACCCGGATCCCGGTGTGGTCGATGTGCTCGTGGCGCGGTGCGCGGTCGAGCCGGACTTCTTCGTGCGCGACATGCTCACCTGGGCGCTGACCCGCCTCCCGGCGGAGATCACGGTTCCGAGGCTGCGGGCGGAGCTTCGTTCCGGGCGTGCCCAGGCGCGTAGCCAGGCGCTGCATACCCTGTCCAAGATCGGGGACAGGAGCGCGTGGCCCGCGATCACGCGATCGTTGCTGCACGACGCCGACGACGAGGTCGCGCGGAGCGCGTGGCGCGCCGCCGTCGTCCTCGTACCCGATGGGGAGGAGGAAGCCCTGGCCACGGCGCTGGCCGCGCAGCTCGGCCGCGGTGACCGGGAGGTACGGCTCAGCCTGAGCCGCGCCCTCGTCGCGCTCGGCGACGTGGTCGAGCCGGTCCTGCAAGCGGCGATGGCAGGTCAGGACCCGGCGGTACGGGCGCACGCGCGCGCCACGGAGCGGCTGCTGCGCGACCCGGATGCCAGCTTCGACCTCGCCGTCGACGAGGCGAGGCGGGTCGTCGCGCTCGGTCCGGACGGGAGGGGACAGCTGGATGCTGATCGGTGAGGTGGCGCGCCGCTCGGGGGTCAGTGCGCGGATGCTCCGGCACTACGACTCCCTCGGGCTGGTCCAACCGACCGGCCGGACCGTGGGCGGCTACCGGGAGTACACCCCCGACGACGTCCGGCGGATCTTCCACGTGGAGGGGCTGCGCTCGCTGGGACTGTCGCTGCGCCAGATCGCGCGTACCCTCGACGATCCCGGATTCACCCCGTCCGCGCTGGTCGGCGACCTCATCCGAGGGACCGAGGAACGACTCCACCGGGAGCGCGAACTCCTCGATCGGCTGCGCAAGGTCGAGGCGGCCGAGCCCGCCGGATGGCAGGACGTCGCCCGCATCGTCGAGCTGCTGCACGGACTGGCGTCGCGCAGTGCCGCGCGGCGGCAGCAGGCCGTCCTGGCCCCGGTCGAGCACGAGTCGGTACCCGCCGAGCTGCTGGCCGAGGCGGTCCTCACCGAATCCGACCCGAACGTCGCCGGGGCCCTGCGGTGGGCCCTGGCGCGGGCCGGCGGTGACGGTGTGGCGAGCCTGGCGTACGGCATGGCCTCCGACGACGTCGACGTCCGACGGCGGGCGGTCGTGGCGCTCGCGGAGCTGCCCGGTGACGAGACGACCGCGATGCTCACGGATGCGCTCGCCGACCCGGACGCGGCGATCCGCCGGCGTGCCGCCCTTGCCCTGGGGACGCGCGGCGAGACCCGGGCCGTGCCGGCGCTCGTCGGCATCGTGGTCGAGGGCCCGAACGACGTCGAGGCGGCCGAGCTGCTGGGCGCGTTGGCCCGGGACGCGACGTGGGCAGACCGGATCATGAGCGCGCTGGTCGACGAACTCGCCGCCCCGACCGCGGACTCGGCGGTACGGATGCGACTGACCCAGGCACTCGCCGAGATGCCGGGGACCATCGCGCTGGACACGCTGCGCCACCTGGCCCGGGACGACGATCGGCCGGTGGCGCTCCTCGCCTCGGCTCTCGTGACGATGCGCGAAGCACGGCCATGACCATCGGCACTGTTCCGGCCGGCGACCGCGCGGTGTACTGAGACCGCCGGAGAGTCCGGCCGCAGCCGGAAGTGGGGTCACGTGGTCCTGTGGGCGGGCGCCGCCGGTGCGGCGCTGTTCGTGCTGGTGTTCCTCGTCGACGGCGGGAGCCGGCCGCACTACTCGGCGGTACGTCACCCGATCAGCGCCCTGGCGCTCGGCCGGCGAGGCTGGGTCCAGACGGCGAACTTCGTCGTCTCCGGCTCCGCGATCACGGCAGGGGCGCTCGGAGTGGTCGTCGAGGGACCGAGCGTCCTGGTCGGTGTGGTCCTGACCGTGTTCGGGCTCGGTCTCGTCGCATCCGGGGTGTTCCGGATGGATCCGATGCTCGGATATCCGCCGGGCGCTCCGGCCGGGATACCGGAGCAGCACAGCACACCGCACCGGATCCACGATATCGCCGGTGCCGTCGTCTTCCTGTCCCTGCCGCTCGCCGCGGCTGTCGGCACGTTCACGCTGCCGGGTACGCCCTGGAAGATCATCTCGGGCGTTGTCGCTGTCGCCCTGTTCCTCGGGTTCGGCCGGTTCGGCACGGCGTGGGAGGAGGTGTCGCCGCGCATCGGCCTCGTCCAGCGCGCCGTCGTCATTCCGGGATGGGGCTGGCTCGCTGCGCTCTTCACCGCGCTGGCGCTCGGGCTGAGCTAGTGACCCCGTACCGGGTCACTCCGGTTCGTGGTGGGGAGAACCTGCTGGAGCAGGCGGGTCAGCGTCTGCCGCTCCTCGGCCGACAGGGACTTGAGCAGCTCGTCCTGCACCTGATCGAGCACCCCGTCCATGTACCGCAACTGCCGGACACCGTCCCTGGTGAGGGTCACCCTGTTGCGCCGACCGTGCTCCGGGTCCGGCGTCCGGTCGACGTGACCCTGCTCGACCAGTTCGTTGACCGCCGCCACGATGTCGCTGCGGTCGATCCGGCACCGGCGGCCGAGCTGGGCCTGGCTCGCGGGCCCGAACTCGTGCAGCGCGGCCAGGATGCGGTAGTGGTACCCGCGCGCCCCCGCTGCGGTGAAGCCGTCGGACACCAGCCGGCGGACGTGCACGGCAAGCTGGGTGATCAGCCAACTCGGCTTCACCGCCAGGCGCTGGGGGATCTCGTCCATGGTGGCCACCCTATCGAGTTGGCGGGACCAACATCCTGGGTTAGTGTTGGTCAGACCAATGTTGGAGCAACCATCAAAGGAGGGCGTCGTGTCCGATGCCACCAGGACCGCCGACCGCGTCGAGATCGCCGAACTGTTCGGCAGGCTGGCCAACCTGCTCGACGACGGCCGCCACGACGACAGCCACACCGTCTACCACCCCGACGTCGTGGCGCACTCACCGCGCGGCCACGAGCTGCACGGCCTCGACGAGGTGACCGACTTCCTGAAGCGGACCCACGTCGCGGACGAGCACACCCAACACGTGCACGGCGACGTGCTGGTGCAGGCCGACGGCGACCGCGCGGAAGCCACCGCTAACCAGCTCGTGTACTTCTACCGCGACGGCGCGCCGCCGCACCGGACGAGCGGCCTGCGATCGGCCTGCACCGCCATACGCACCCCGGCGGGCTGGCGAATCAGCGACATGCGCATCACCCTCGCCTGGACCCAGGAGCACTGACGCGACCTGGCCATCGCGCATCAACATTCCGTTGACAACGTTTCGTTGAAGTGCTGGACTGGGCGCATGACCGCCGAGTCCTTCGTCGCGCCCGAGGCTGCCCAGGCTCGGGCGCACCGCACCTACACCGCCCTACAGCGGCTCACCGAGCGGCACGCCGCCACCGGGGAGCAGCGTCACCGGCACACCAACCCGTACGCTGCCGAGCCGTACGAGGCGATCGCCGTGGTGCTGGCGCTGGCCGCCGGGGCCGCCGAGGCGGTGCCGGGCGAGGAGCCGGTCGACGAGGCCGATCTGCTGGCCGCCCTCACCCTCTTCCCGCACCTGCGGGCCGAGATCGACACCATGGAGGCCGGTCTGCTGGACCTAGCCCGCAGCCGCGGGCTGACCTGGCAAACGATCGGGCACGGGCTCGGCCTGGGCAGCGCCCAAGCCGCCCGCCAACGCTACGACCGCCTAACCACCCGCACCACCCCCGCGAGCCCCTGACCCCGACCCTCCCGGCCAGCAACTTCAGGGATACTGCTGCCTCCCGGCTCGCTGAGGCAGCAGTATCCCTGAAGTTGTGCGGATCTTGCGGCGGGCGGCGGGCGGCGGGCGACGGGGGGCGGGAGAGGGCTCAGCGGGGGACGACCTGGTCGGCGGCCCATTCTCGCCAGCCGACCAGGCGGTCGGCGGCGGTGGAGAGCTGGTCGGCGACCGGGCCGGGGCCGGTCGAGCCGGGGGTGATCCGGGCGGCGAGGGCCGAACGGACCGACAGCACGTCGCGTACGGTCGGGTCGAGGTGCTCGCTGACCGTGGCCAGGTCGTCGTCGGAAACCTCGTCGAGGGCGCAGTCCCGGGCCGCGCAGAGCGCCACCAGCCGACCGGTGATCTCGTGCGCGTCGCGGAACGGCACGCCCCGGCGGACCAGCCAGTCGGCCACCTCGGTGGCCAGGGAGAAGCCCACCGGGGCGGCGGCGACCAGGCGGTCGACGCGTACCGTCATCGTGGAGATCATCCCGGCGAGGGCCGGCAGCAGCAGTTCCAGGGTGTCGACCGCGTCGAAGGCCGGCTCCTTGTCCTCCTGCATGTCCCGGTCGTACGTCATGGGCAGGCCCTTGAGCATGGTCAGCACGCTGACCAGCCCGCCGACGAGCCGACCGGACTTGCCCCGGGCCAGCTCGGCGATGTCCGCGTTCTTCTTCTGCGGCATGATCGACGACCCGGTGGCGAAGGCGTCATCCAGCTCGACCCAGCCGAACTCCTGCGACGTCCAGAGCACCACCTCCTCGCCGAGGCGGGACAGGTGCACCCCGATCAGCGCGGTGGCGAAGAGGAACTCGGCGACGAAGTCCCGGTCGGCCACCGCGTCCATCGAGTTGGCGAAGGACGTCCGGAAGCCCAACTCCTTCGAGACCGCCACCGGATCCAGCGGCAGCCCCGAGCCGGCCAGCGCCCCCGCGCCGAGCGGGCTGACCGCAGCCCGATGGTCCCAGTCCCGCAGCCGCTCCAGGTCCCGCAGCAGCGGCTGCACGTGGGCGAGCAGCCAGTGACCGAAGGTGACCGGCTGGGCGTGCTGGAGGTGGGTCATGCCGGGCGCGGCGGTCTCCACGTGCCGCCCGGCCTGCTCGACCAGCGCCTCCGCCAGCTCCACCAGCCGGGCGGCCACCCCCCGCGCGTGGTCGCGCAGATAGAGGCGCAGGTCGGTGGCGACCTGGTCGTTGCGGGACCGGCCGGCGCGCAGCTTGCCGCCGAGACTGCCGAGCCGCTCCAGCAGGCCCCGCTCCAGCGCGGTGTGCACGTCCTCGTCGTCCACCGTGGGGCGGAACGCCCCGGAGGCGCAGGCGGCCTCCAGGTCGTCGAGGGCGGCGAGGATGCGACCCAGTTCCTCCGGGTCGAGCAGCCCGGCGCCGGCCAGCACCCGGGCGTGCGCCCGGGAACCCGCGATGTCGTACGGGGCCAGCCGCCAGTCGAACTGCACGCTCACCGACAGCCGGGCGAGCGCCTCCGACGGCCCGCCCGCGAAGCGACCTCCCCACAGGCTCGTCCGGTTGGCCGCTGCGCTGTTCTCGGTCAGGCTCTTGTCGTCCACCCCGCCCATTCTGACGGTCATGGCCTCGGCCCACCCCACCGGGCATCCCGCCCACCGTCGAGCGTGGTCATGAGGTGGTGCTCCCTTCGACGCTCTCGTCGCGGCGGGCCCAGCCGGCGAGTCGCTCGCCGAGCGCGGCCCCGCCGTCGGCCCCACGGGCCACGACGAGGATGGTGTCGTCGCCGGCGATGGTGCCGACGACGTCCGTCAGGCCGGCCCGGTCCAGCGCGCTGGCCAGGTAGTGGGCCGCGCCCGGCGGGGTGCGCAGTACCGCGATGTTGCCGCTGGAGTCGACCTCGTTGAGCAGCTCACGCAGCAGCCGCACGAGCCGGGCCGGTGCCGCCTCGGCCTCGCGCAGCGGGCGGTGGCCGTCCTCCGGGATGACGTAGACGGCCCGGCCGTCACCGCCCCGGGCGGTGACCGCGCCGAGTTCCTTCAGGTCCCGGGAGAGGGTGGCCTGGGTGACCTGGACGCCCTCCTCGCCGAGCAGTTCGCCCAGCTCGGTCTGCGACCGGACCGCCCGGTCGCGGATCAACTCGACGATGCGGGCATGCCGGGCGGCGCGGGTCAGTGGTGCGGTCACGGTGTCTCCTTCACGCCTGTCTCCGCGAGCAGGAACGTCAGCAGCGCCTTCTGGGCGTGCAGCCGATTCTCCGCCTGGTCGAAGACGGCGCTGTGCGGGCCGTCGAGCACCTCGTCGGTGATCTCCTCACCCCGATGCGCCGGCAGGCAGTGCAGCACGATCGCCTCCGGCGCGGCATGCCCGAGCAGCGCCTTGTTGACCTGGTACGGCAGGAACGGGGTGTTGCGGTCCTGTCCGTCACCCTCCTGCCCCATCGAGGTCCAGGTGTCGGTGGCGACCACGTCGGCGTCCCGGACCGCCGCGACCGGGTCGGTGAGCACCCGGACCGAGCCACCGGTGCCGGCGGCGATCGCCTCGGCCCGGGTCACCACGGCGGCGTCGGGCTGGAACCCGGCCGGGCCGGCGACCCGCACATGCATCCCGGCGGCCGCGCCGGCGAGCAGGTACGAGTGGGACATGTTGTTCGCCGCGTCACCGACGTACGCCAGGATCCGGCCGGCGGTGCCGCCGCACCGCTCGCGGACGGTGAGCAGGTCGGCCAGCAGCTGACAGGGGTGGAACCCGTCGGTCAGCGCGTTGACCACCGGCACGGTGGCCCCGGAGGCCACCTCGGCGATCCGGTCGTCGCCGTGGGTACGCAGCACGATCGCGGCCACGTAGCGGGACAGCACCCGACCGGCGTCGGCCAGGGTCTCACCCCGACCGAAGTGGGTGACCTGGGTGTCCACCACGAGCGGGTGGCCGCCGAGTTCGGCGATGCCGGCGTCGAAGGAGATCCGGGTACGCAGGCTCTGCTTGTCGAAGAGCACCGCCACCGAACGGGGCCCGGCCAGCGGCCTGAACGCGAACCGGTCGACCTTCATCCGCGCGGCCAGGTCCAGCACCTCGGCCTGCTCCTGCGGCGACAGGTCGTCATCCCGCAAAAAGTGCCGAGTCATCCCCGGGCCTCCCCTGTCGTCGCCGTCGAGATCGTGGTGTCGCGCCGCTCCGCCGAGGGCCCGCCCGCACCGGGATCCGCCGCGAGTGCGGCGGGGAGGGCCGCCAGGAAGGCGTCGGCCTGGCCGGTGGTGAGGATCAGGGGCGGGGCCAGCCGGAGCACGTCCGGCTGGACCGGGTTGACCAGGAAGCCGGCCTCGCGCAGTGCCCCGGCGGCGGCGGGCGCCACCGGCGCGGTCAGGGTGATGCCGAGCAGCAGCCCGGCGCCCCGGACGCCGTCGACGAGCGGGTGACCGAGGGCCTCGATCCCCCGACGCAGCCGCTCGCCGACCCGCTTAACGTGGTCGAGCAGCCCCTCCTGGGCGATGGTGGAGATCACCGCCAGGGCGGCGGCACAGCTCACCGGGTTGCCGCCGAAGGTGCTGCCGTGCAGGCCGGGGCCGAGCAGGTCGGCGGCCGGGCCGAAGGCGACGGTGGCACCGATGGGCAGCCCGCCGCCCAGGCCCTTGGCCAGGGTCACCACGTCCGGCTCGACGCCGTCGGCCTGGTGGGCGAACCAGTGCCCGGTGCGACCGATCCCGGTCTGCACCTCGTCTAGCACGAGCAGCGCGCCGTGTCGGGCGGTGATCCGCCGCGCCTCGGCGAGGTAGCCGGGCGGCGGGACGACCACGCCGTTCTCGCCCTGGATCGGCTCCAGGATGACCATCGCGGTGGCCTCGGTCACCGCGGCTGCCAGGGCGACGACGTCGCCGTACGGGACGTGCGTGACCTCGCCCGGCAGGGGGCGGAACGGGTCGGCCTTGGCCGGCTGGCCGGTCAAGGCGAGGGCGCCCATCGTACGGCCGTGGAAGCCGCCGACGGTGGCGACCACGTGGGTGCGGCCGGTGCGCCGCGACAGTTTGAAGGCCGCCTCGTTGGCCTCCGCGCCGGAGTTGGCGAAGAAGACCCGGCCCGGCCGACCGGCGAGGGCCAGCAGCAGCTCGGCCAGGGCCACCGGCGGTTCGGCGACGAACAGATTGGACACGTGCCCGAGGGTGGCGACCTGCTTCGACACGGCGGCCACCACCGCCGGGTGGGCGTGGCCGAGGGAGTTGACGGCGATGCCGCCGAGCAGGTCGACGTACTCCCGGCCGGCCTCGTCGACCACGACGGCGCCGGCACCGGAGACCAGCGCCAGCGGCGGGGTGCCGTAGTTGTCCATCATCGACTGCCGCCAGCGCTGCACCAGAGCACTCATGCCGGCACTCCGCTTCGCTGCGTGCCGCCACGAGGCACCACCACGCTCAGCCTGACGATTCGCTCGCTCCGCTCACTCATGCCGGCACTCCATCCCGGGACGAGGGGACCACCATTGTTCCGAAGCCTTCCGACGTGAACACTTCCAGCAGCGTGGAGTGGGCCACCCGGCCGTCGACGACGTGCGCGGCGGGCACTCCCCCGCTGACGGCCCGCAGACAGGCCTCCATCTTCGGCACCATGCCCGATTCGAGCGACGGCAGCAGCTTCGTCAGCTCCTCGGTGGTGATCTCGCTGACCAGGCTGGACGTGTCGGGCCAGTTGGCGTAGAGGCCGGGCACATCGGTGAGCACCACCAGCTTGCGCGCCCGCAGGGCGACGGCGAGCGCGGCGGCGGCGGTGTCGGCGTTGAGGTTGTGCAGCACCCCGTCCGCGTCCGGCGCCACGGTGGAGATGACCGGGATCCGGCCGGCCGCGATCAGGTCGGCCACCGCCGAGGTGTCCACCGACTCGACGTCGCCGACCTGGCCGACGTCGACCGGTTGCCCGTCCACGTACGCGGGCCGCCGCACGGCGGTGAACAGGCCGGCGTCCTCGCCGGAGAGACCGACCGCGAGCGGGCCGTGCGTGTTGATCAGCCCGACCAGTTCCCGGCCGACCTGGCCGACCAGCACCATCCGGACCACGTCCATCGCCTCCGGGGTGGTCACCCGCAGGCCGCCCCGGAACTCGCTGTCGATGCCCAGCCGACCGAGCATGGCCGAGATCTGCGGTCCGCCGCCGTGCACCACGACGGGCCGGAGACCGACGTAGCGCAGGAACACCATGTCGGCGGCGAAGGCCCGCCGCAGCTCCGGGTCGACCATGGCGTTGCCGCCGTACTTGATCACGACGGTGGAGCCGGCGAAGCGGATCAGCCAGGGCAGCGCCTCGATCAGGGTGGCCGCCTTGGCCTGCGCCCGGCTGAGATCCGAGGTCAGGCTCACCAGGCCAACCTTTCGTTCGCGGCTGCGGGACTCCGCGCTGCGTTCCTCGCGCTCACCGGGCCAGCCTCTCGCTCGCGACTGCGGGACTCCGCTGCGCTGCGTTCCTCGCGCTCACGTGGAATACGCCGAGTTCTCGTGCACGTAGGCGTGCGACAGGTCGTTGGTCCACACCGTCGCCTCGGCGGCGCCGGCGTGCAGGTCGATCCGGATGGTGACGTCCCGACCGGTGAGGTCCACCTTCGACCGGTCCTCGGCGGCCGCGCCGGACCGGCAGACCCAGATCCCGTTGACCGCCACGTCGACGGCGTCCGGCGCGAACGCCGCGGCGGTGGTGCCGACGGCGGCCAGAATCCGGCCCCAGTTCGGGTCGTTGCCGAACAGCGCGGTCTTCACCAGGTTGTTGCGGGCTACCGCGCGGCCCACCTCGACCGCGTCGTCCTCGCCGGCCGCGCCGACGACGACGATAGCGACCTGCTTGGTGGCGCCCTCGGCGTCGGCGAGCAGTTGCTGGGCCAGGTCGTGGCAGGCGGTAGTGACCACCCCGGTCAGCTCGGCCGCGCTCGGCGCGATGCCGGAGGCGCCGCTGGCCAGCAGCAGCACCGTGTCGTTGGTCGACATGCAGCCGTCGGAGTCGACCCGGTCGAAGGTGACCCGGGTGGCGGCCCGCAGCGCGGCGTCGAGCAGCTCCGGGCCGGCCACCGCGTCGGTGGTGAGCACGCAGAGCATGGTGGCCATGGCCGGGGCCAGCATGCCGGCGCCCTTCGCCATGCCGCCGACGGTCCAGCCGTCGCCGTACGCCACGGTGTTCTTCGCCCGGGTGTCCGTGGTCATGATCGCCTCGGCCGCGGCAAGCCCGCCGGTGCCGCCCAGACCCGCGACGGCGGCGTCCACCCCCGGCAGGAGCCGGTCCATGGGCAGCCGCTCGCCGATCAGGCCGGTGGAGCAGACCGCCACCTCCCCCGCGCCCAGCATCCGGCGCGGGCTGGCCAAGGTCAGCGCGGCGGCGGTGTGCTCGGCGGTGGCGTGGGTGTCCTGGAAGCCGGCCGGGCCGGTGCAGGCGTTCGCCCCGCCGGAGTTGAGCACCACCGCGCGGACGACGCCACCCCGGACGACCTGCTGGGACCAGAGCACCGGCGCGGCCTTGACCCGGTTGGCGGTGAAGACCCCGGCCACGCCGGCGTCGGGGCCGTCGTTGACGACGAGAGCCACGTCGGGTGCCCCGCCGGTCTTGAGGCCCGCAGCGACCCCGGCCGCCCGGAATCCTCGGGGAGTGGTGACGGTCATGGACTCACGCCCCAGCTGGACAGGCCCGTGGTCTCGGGCAGACCGAACATCAGGTTGGCGTTCTGCACCGCCTGACCGGCGGCGCCCTTGCCGAGGTTGTCCAGGGCGGCGACCACGATCAGCCGGCCGGAGTCGACGTCGACGGTGGCCTGCAGGTGGCAGGAGTTGCCGCCCAGCGTGGCGGCGGTGTGCGGCCAGCGGCCCTCGGGCAGCAGGTGGACGAACGGGGCGTCCGCGTACGCCTCGGCCAGCACCGCCCGTGGGTCGGCCGCACCGGCCGGCAGCGCGGTCACCGTGGCCAGGATGCCGCGCGGCATCGGCGCGAGCACCGGGGTGAAGGAGAGCCCGGTCGCGCCGGTGGCCTGCTTGATCTCGGGCACGTGCTGGTGCGCGCCGACCTTGTAGGGCGACAGGTCACCCATCACCTCGCTGGCGAGCAGGTGCGCCTTGGCGGCCCGGCCGGCGCCGGAGGTGCCGGAGGCGGCGACCACCACCACGTCGGCGGGCCGGGCGGCGCCGGCGGCGATCAGCGGGGCCAGCGCCAGGGTGATCGTCGCGGCGTAGCAGCCGGTGTTGGCCACCCGGGCCGCGCCCGCGATCAGCTCCCGCTGACCGGGCAGTTCGGGCAGGCCGTAGGTCCACGCGCCGGCGTGCGGGCCGCCGTAGTAGCGGGCCCAGGCGTCGCCGTCGACGAGCCGGTGATCCGCGCCGAGGTCGACGATCCGGACACCGTCGGGCAGCCGGGCCGCGATGGCGGCGGACTCGCCGTGCGGCAGGGCGAGGAAGACCAGGTCGGCCTCGGCCAGCACGTCCGGTACGGTCTCGGTGAGGGTCAGCTCCAGCCCGGTGAGCTGGGGATGGACCGCGTCCAGGCGCTGCCCGGCCTGGCGGTGCGCGGTGGCGGTGACCAGGTCGAACTCGGGGTGCCCGGCGATCAGGCGCAGCAGCTCGCCACCGGCGTAGCCACTCGCCCCGGCAACCCCGACCCGAATTCCCATACCCACCTCCGCATGAATATGCAGTGAGCATAGCTGCGCTAGGCACCTAAGGCAACGCCATACAGGTCGTCGCATGACGTGCCGTTCCACGGCACCTGCCCGCACAACCACCCACGCTGAAACCGACGCGCCTCCCGTGTTGTCGCTACTCAGCGGCGGCGAAACGTTCGACGTTGTCGACGGGGCCGACGACGAGGATGAGGTCGCCGTAGCTGAGGACGGTGTCGGGGGTGGCGTGGGTGAAGCCCGGCCTGTGGCCGCCGATGCCCGCCTGGGGCTTGACCGCCACCACGGTCACGCCCCATCTGCTGCGCAGCCGGGAGTCGCGCAGCGGCATGCCGACGACGTCGCGGGGTGGTTTGGTCTTGATCACGGCGAAGTCGGCGTCGATCTCGACGTAGTCGAGGATGCGGCCAGTGAGTAGGTGGGCGGTGCGTTCGCCCATGTCGTGCTCGGGAGCGATGACGTGGTGGGCGCCGACGCGGGTGAGGATGTTGCGGTGTTGCCCGCTGATGGCCTTGGCCCAGATGTCGGGGATGCCGAGTTCGGCTAGCAGGGATGTGGTGAGGATGCTGGCCTGGATGTCGGTGCCGATCGCGACCACGGCGCGGTGGAAGTCCCCGACGCCGAGTTGGCGCAGTGCCTCGATGTCGGTCGCGTCGGCGGTGATCACGTGGGGGATCTGCCCGACCAGGCTCTGCACCACCTTTGGGCGGTGGTCGATGCCGAGGACTTCGGTGCCTCGCTTGACCAGTTCCAGGGCCAGTGCGGTGCCGAAACGGCCCAGGCCGATCACGACCACCGGCTCGTTGCGGATGTCAGCCAACGATCGTCCTTTCCTCGGGTAGTTCGAAGCGCCGGTTGCGGTCGCGCAGCGCCAGTGCGGAGGCCAGGGTGAGAGGTCCGATACGGCCCGCGAACATCAGCATCACGAGCAGGATGTCGGCCTGCGGCGGAAGGTTACCGGTGATGCCGGTGGACAGGCCGACGGTGCCGAAGGCGGACACGACCTCGAATAACACCACGTCGAGGCGGTACGGGGTGATGGCCAGCAGGATGAACGTGGCGACGACCACGGCGCCGGCGCTGAGCAGCACGACGGCGAGGGCCTGACGCTGGTTGCTGGTGGGGATCCGGCGGTGCCCGACGTTGACGTGGGTCTCGCCGCGCATCTCTGACCACAGGACGAAGGCGAGTAGTCCGAAGGTGGTGACCTTGATGCCGCCGGCGGTGCCGGCGCTGCCGCCGCCGATGAACATCAGCACGTCGCTGGCGAGCAGGCTCTCCGGGCGCATCGCGCCGATGTCGACGCTGTTGAACCCGGCGGTCCGGGTCATCGTCGAGGCGAAGAACCCGGCCAGCAGCTTCTGCGGCCCGTCCAGCGGCCCGAACGTGGCCGGGTTCGAGTATTCGGCGATGGTGAACACGAGGGTGCCGGCGGTCAGCAGGACGACGGTGAGCACGAGGGTGATCCGGGTTGTCACCGACCAGAACGCCGGACGGCGCCAGGTCCGGGTGAGTTCGAAGACGACCGGGAAGCCCAGGCCGCCGAGGATGACCGCGGTCGCGACGGTGAGGGTGATCCACGGGTCGGCCACGTATCCCATCAGGCTGTCGGCCCGGGTGGAGAAGCCCGCGTTGTTGAACGCGGAGATCGCATGGAACACACCGTCGTAGAGTGCGGACACGAACGGCTGCTCGTATGTGGTGGCGAGCCGGACTGTGAGCAGCACGGCGACGACGGCCTCGCTGATCAGGCTGAACACCACGATGCGGCGTACCACACCCCGTACATCGCTGAGATTCAGACTCTTGGTCTCCGCCTGGGCCAGGAAGCGGGCCCGTAACCCGAGTCGCCGCGACACCAGCACGGTGAACAGGGTGGCCAGTGTCATGATCCCCAGGCCGCCGACCTGGATGAGCAGGAGAATGACCGCCTGACCGAAGCCGGACCAGTAACTGCCGGTGTCGACGGTGATCAGACCGGTGACGCAGACCGCCGAGGTGGCTGTGAACAGCGCGTCCACGACCTCGGCCCGTTGACCGGATCGGGTCGCCACCGGCAGCGACAGCAGGCCCGTACCGACCGCGACGGCCGCGGCGAATCCGGCGGCGATGACCTGTGCCGGATGCCGGAACCCGTCGCCACCTCGCTGCCACGCCGGCCGGCGAGTCAGCAACCGCATGATCCGGCACCAGAATCACCCGCGTGGTACTGCCAGTCGCAGGCCAAACGGGCCACGGCAGCCGGTCGGGCACGAGCCCGCCCGGCCGCTCGGAGGTCGATGCCCCGCGAGCCGGTGGTGGTCAACACGGTGCGCATCCTTCCACGTCCACCACCGAAACACGGACCGGACCTCGGTGCTCACCGCTGATCGGCATGCCGTGACGAGGGTGTGGCGCGACGGGCACGGTCGGGTGTTGCGGACCGATTGAACAAGCGTTTAATCTGAGGCTGTGGCGTCGGAGGACGTGGGGTTTGATGATCGGGTCGGCGAGTTCGCCACCGCGATTCGCATCCGTGACGCCGCCATCGCCCGATTCGGCCGCGACGGTTTCCAGGTCGGACTGCGTGCCATCGCCGCCGACGCCGGGGTCACCGCCGGCCTGGTGATCCATCATTTCGGTTCCAAGGACGGGCTGCGCCGCGCCTGCGACGAGCATGTCCTCGCGGTGATGCGCGAGGAGAAGGCGAAGGCGTTGACCGACGGCAGCGGGGCGATGCTGTTGGCGCAGATGGCCGAGGTGGAGCGGTTCGCGCCGCTGGTGCAGTACCTGCTGCGCAGCATGCAGGCCGGCGGGGAGTTGGCGCTCAGGCTGGTGGAGCACATGATCGCCGACGCCGAGGCGTACCTGGCGACGGGCGAGGCGGCCGGGGTTGTCCGGCCCAGCCGGGACCGGGCTGCCCGTACGCGGTACCTGGCTTATCAGGCGACCGGCAGCATGCTGCTCTGGTTCACCCTGCATGGTGCTGACGCCGAGCCCGAGGACTTTCCCGCACTGTTCCGCCGGTACGTCGAGGAACTCGTGCTGCCCGCGTTGGAGTTGTTCACGCAGGGGCTGCTCGTCGACCGGTCGATGCTCGACGAGTACCTGATGTACGTCCCGGATCCGCCGCGGGCAGGCGACGCAGACAACGCTGCACGCTAGCCACCACGTTCCGGCGTGGCCCCTTCTCTCGCGAGATCCACCGCGATCGACGACATCAGATCCCAGGCTGCTCCTGGGCCTTCCTCGAACGAGGTCTACAACGATGACCGCTGCCATCGACATCCAACACATCGACAAGTCTTTCGGCCGGGTGCGGGCGCTGGACGGGCTCGACCTGCGGGTCGCCACCGGCACCGTGCACGGCTTCCTCGGCCCCAACGGTGCCGGCAAGTCCACCACGATCCGGATCCTGCTCGGGCTGCTGCGCGCGGACGCCGGCCAAGCCCGGCTGCTCGGCGGTGACCCCTGGGCGGACGCCGTGCGCCTGCATCGCCGGCTCGCGTACGTCCCCGGCGATGTGGAGCTGTGGCCCAACCTGACCGGCGGCGAGGCGATCGACCTGTTCGCCCGTCTGCGCGGCGGCTCCGATCCGGTCCGCCGCGACGAGCTGTGCCAGCGTTTCGACCTCGATCCGAGTAAGAAGGGTCGTACCTACTCCAAGGGCAACCGGCAGAAGGTGGCCCTGATCGCGGCGCTGGCCAGCGACGTCGAACTGCTGCTGCTCGATGAGCCCACCGCCGGGCTGGACCCGCTGATGGAGGCGGTGTTTCAGGAGTGCATCCGCGAGGCCAAGGACGCCGGGCGCACGGTGCTGCTGTCCAGCCACATCCTCGCCCAGGTCGAGGTGCTCGCCGACCAGATCTCGATCATCCGGCAGGGAAGGATCGTCGAGACCGGCTCCCTGACCGACCTGCGCCATCTGACCCGCACCTCGGTCGAGGCGATCACCGACCGCCCTGCCGACGCCCTCGCCGTCCTGCCCGGCGTGCACGGCCTGCACTCCGAGGACGGCCATGTCCGCTTCGAGGTCGACGGCGACCACCTCGCCGCCGTGGTGCGCCAGCTCGGCGACTTGGGCGTGCAGGGACTCACCGTCCGTCCGCCAACGCTGGAGCAACTGCTGCTGCGTCACTACGGCGAGCAGCTCGGACACAACGGCGCCGCGGAGGTGGCGCGATGAACACGACGACGCTGGGACGTTCGGCACCGGTCGGCGTCGTCGTGCACGGCGGTAACCTCGCCGGGGTCGGCACCCTCCTGCGGTTCATGCTGCGTCGGGACCGGATCCGCTTCCCTGCCTGGACCCTCGGGCTGACGCTGCTGATGACCTACTTCGCCACCGCGCTGGACAGCATCGTGCAAAGCCCGGAGGACCTGGAGGGGCTGACCGCGTTCTCCGGCAGCCCGGCCGGCGCGCTGTTCGGCGGACCCGGCTTCGGCTTCGACCAGCTGACCATCGAACGCTTCCTCGCCGGCCAGTACGGCCTCTACGTGGCGGTCGGGGCCGGCCTGATGGGCCTGCTCACCGTCGTGCGACACACCCGTGCCGAGGAGCGCACCGGGCGGGCCGAACTTATCCGGGCCAACGTGGTCGGCCGGCACGCCCAACTCACCGCCGCGCTGACGCTGACCGCCGCGATGGCGGTGCTGGTCGCCCTGCTGATCGGCGCCACGATGGCCAGCCGTGGGTTCGACGTCGGTGGGTCGCTGCTGTTCGGCGCATCGATCGGCGCGGTGGCGCTGGCCTTCGCCGGCATCGCCACGGTCACCGTCCAACTGTCGGAGTATCCGAGGGCCGCCTCCGGCATGGCCGGCGCCGCGCTCGGTGCCGCGTTCGTCCTGCGGGGGCTCGGCGACATGGCCGCGGTGCAGGGCAGCGGGCCGTCCTGGCTGTCCTGGCTGTCGCCGATCGGCTGGTCCCAGCAGACCGCACCCTACGTCCACGACCGTTGGTGGCCGCTGGCTGTCTCACTCACGTTCGCGGCGGCCACCGCCGCCGTGGGCTTCGGCCTGTCGGCCCGCCGGGACTTCGGCGCCGGCCTGGTGCCGCCCCGGCCGGGCTCACCGCGGGCCGCCGCCTGGCTCGCCGGTCCGCTCACGCTCGCGTTCCGGCTGCACCGGGCCGCGCTGATCGGATGGACTGCGGCGTTGTTCGTCGCCGGGCTCGCGTACGGCTCGTTCACCCAGCCGCTGATCGACGGCTTCGCCGACGCACCCGCGGACCTGGTGGCCATCATGGGCGGCGCGGAGAACCTCCTGGACGGCTACCTCGGCATGATGGGCCTGACCATGGCACTCACCGTGGGGGTCTACGCGGTCCTCGCCGTGCAGTCCCTGCGCGCCGAGGAGATCGAGGGCCGAGCCGAGCCGGTCCTCGCCACGTCGGTGAGCCGGGCGGCCTGGCTTGGCAGCCACGTCGCCGTCGCCGCTGCCGGCGTGCTCTGGCTACTGCTGGCCGCGGGCCTCGGTATGGGGGTCGGCGCGGCAGTGAGTACCGGCGACGCCGGACTGGTCGGCGAACTGCTGCTCGGCCACGTCGCCCACACCCCGGCGACCTGGCTCGTCCTTGCCGTTGCCAGCCTGCTCTACGCGGCAGCGCCAAGGGTACTGCCGCTGATCTGGGTGGTGCTCGGCTACGGGCTGATCGTCGGCTACTTCGCCCCGATCCTCGACATCCCCACCGCCGCGCTGCGTCTGTCACCGTTCGAGCACATCGGCGAATACCCTCTGGAGGACGTCAACGTGGCCGCGGTCATCGTGCTGACCCTGCTCGCCAGCATGCTGGTGCAGGTCGCCGTCGCCGTGTTCCGCCGTCGCAACCTGACCGGCAACGCCTGACACCCGGGAACACCCTGGGCCCGAGGCGATGCAGGTGCTTCGGGCCCAGGTCCACTGGCACTATTCGTCGGCGGGGTCGCGGATGGGTCGGGTGTCGGTGTCGACCATTCCGTCTTCGTTCATGTCCCGGTGTCGTGCCTTGCGGGCGTCCCACCGCAGGGTGGCTGCGGCGAGGATCGCGGCGAGCAGCGTGCCCGCGAGCACGCCGATCGTGGCGCCGTCGGTGTGCGTGGCGTCGGGGAAGGAGAGTTCGGCGATGAGCAGCGAGACGGTGAAGCCGATGCCGGTGAGGAATCCGATCGGCAGTAGGTCGCGCAGGCCGATCGCGTCCGGCAGGCGCAGTGTGGTGAATCGGGTGACCAGTGCCGTGACGCCGAGCACCCCGATGAGCTTGCCTCCCACCAGGGCGAGGACGATCGCGAGGACCACCGGCTGCGTGAGCACGGCCTCTCCGCCGTCGCCGCCGACAACGGTGACACCGGCGGCGAAGAACGCGAACACCGGCAACGCGAACCCGGACGAGATCGGACGCACCGCGTGCTCGAACCGGTGGGTGCGGGCAGTGGGTTCGCCGTGTACGGGACGGGCGGTCACGCAGAACCCGAGTAGGACGCCGGCGATGGTCGCGTGCACCCCGGAGGCGTGCATGAACCCCCACCCGATCACCGCGACGGGCAGCAGCAGCCACCATGTGGGGTGGGCCGACCGGGCGATGACCCGGAACACCGCGATCGCGGCGAAGGCGATCACGAGGGCCACCCCGTCGAGGCTGCCGGTGTAGAACACGGCGATCACGATGATGGCGAGGAGGTCGTCGACCACCGCCAGGGTCAGCAGGAACGTCCGCAGTGCGACCGGCAGACCTCGGCCGAAGATCGCCAGTACCGCCAGCGCGAACGCGATGTCCGTGGCGGTGGGGATCGCCCACCCGCGCAACGCGGACGCATCCCCCAGCGCCGTGACCACCGCCACGAACACGATCGCGGGCAGCAGCATCCCACCGACGGCCGCGAGTACCGGGACTGCCGCCTCGCCGACCCGGCGCAAGCTACCGGCGACGATTTCCTGCTTGAGTTCGACGCCGACGACGAAGAAGAAGATCGCCAGCAGGCCATCAGCGGCCCACGCCGATACGGACAGGTCCAGGTGTAGGGCGGCGGGGCCGATGACGGTATCGGAGACGGTCGTGTAGTAGTCGCGCCAGGGCGAGTTCGCGACGGCCAGCGCCGCGACCGCCGCGGCGAGGAGCAGGGCGCCACTCGTGGTTTCCAGCGACACCCACCGGCGGAACCGGCCGTGCCGGGATGAACGGGCCACAGCGTGTGGGTCAGACATCAAGCGCTCTCCGTCGACGTCGATGCCCGTCGGCTGGGTCGCCGGCGGGCATGCCGACCAGGCTTCCCGGCGCACCGATGATCACTCTAGCCGGCGCCGGTCATCGCGGCACGTGAGGCAACCGAGAACCGCCTCATGCTAGTGGCTAACATTCGGGGCATGACGTCGAGGGAACTTCACGGCAAACGTGCCCGCACGCGGGAGCGCCTGGTGGGTCATGCGCTGGACCTGTTCGAGCAGCAGGGCTTCGAGCAGACCACCGTGAGCCAGATCGCCGCCCGCGCGGGAGTGTCGGAGATGACGTTCTTCCGCTACTTCGCGAGCAAGGACAGGGTCGTGCTCGATGACCCGTACGATCCGGTCATCGCCGAGGCGGTCGCCGGTCAGCCGGCGACGCTGCCACCGCTGGTCCGGGTTACCCGCGGCCTACGGTCGGCGCTCGCCGGGATGGACGACCTGGAGAACCAGGTGGCTCGGCGCCGGGTCCGGATCGTGGCGACCACTCCGGCGCTGCGCGCTGGCATCGTCGCGGCCAACGCGGCGACCGAGGCGGCCATCGCCGACCGGCTGATCGCCGACGGTGTCCCGGCCCTGCCGGCCCGGGTCGCCGCCACGGCCACCCTCGCGGCGCTGACCTGCGCCCTGCTGGAGTGGGCGACAGCCGAGGAACGGATCAGCCTCACCGCCGCGGTCACCGCCGCACTGGACACCATGGAGGCGGGCCGGCATGACTGACCGGCTGACGGTTCATGGCCTGGTCCGGGACTTCGGCGCCGGTGCCGGTGTGTTCGGCATCGACCTCACCGTGCACCCTGGCGAGATCCACGCCCTCGTCGGCCTCAACGGCGCGGGCAAGACCACCCTGATGCGGCTGATCCTCGGCATGCTGCGCCCCACCACCGGGACCTGCCGGATCAACGGCCAGCACCTCGCCCACCTCGACGCCAGAGACTGGGCCCGGATCGGCCACCTGGTCGAGCACCCCTTCGCCTACCCCGAACTCGACGTACGGACCAACCTGCTGCTCGCCGCGCGACTGCGCCGGATCCCGACCGCCGAGGCCGCCGACCTCGCCGACACGGCGATCACCGACCTCGACCTGACCCGGTACGCCCGCGTCCCCGCTCGCCGACTCTCCCAGGGCAACCGGCAACGCCTCGGCCTCGCCGCCGCGCTCCAGCACCACCCCGACCTGATCGTGCTCGACGAACCGACCAACGCCCTCGACCCCGCCGGCGTGATCCTGCTGCGCACCACGCTGTCCCGCCGAGCTGAAGCCGGTGCCGGCATCCTGGTCTCCAGCCACCACCTCGACGAGGTCGCCCGCATCGCCCACCGCATCTCCGTCGTCAACCGAGGCCGGCTCATCGGCACCCTCGACCCCGACGCCCCCGACCTCGAACGCGCCTTCTTCACCCTGGTCTACGACGACGAACGGGAGCACCCGCGATGACACCCGCCCTGACCGCAGCACTACACGTCGAACTCCGGAAACTGGCGGCGTCCCGGGTCATCCGCACGACCACCGTCCTGGTCGTGGCCGGCATCACCATTCTGTCGACCGCTCTCACTTCCGCAGCGCGACGCGGCAACGAACAGGTCATCGCCCAACTCGGTCCACTGGCCGACGCCACCGGATGGACCCTGCTGACCGGCGTGGCAGCCCAGATCACCGCGGCCGGCGGACTGCTCGCCTTCGGCGTCGCCCTGAGCTGGCTCGTCGGCCGCGAGTTCAGCGACGCCACGATCACCGGCCTGTTCGCCCAGCCGGTCTCCCGACGTGCCATCGTCGTCGCGAAACTCCTGTCCCACCTGTTGTGGGCCGTCCTGGTCGCCACCGCCCTGACCACCCTCATCGCTCTTGTCGGCACGCTCCTCGGGCTGGGCGCCTGGCACAGCGACGCCCTCGGGCGGCAGCTCGTCCTGACCATCCTGTCCGCACTCGTCGCCACCCCGGCCGCCTGGGCGGCAACCCTCGGACGAGGACCACTACCCGGCATCGCCACCACCATCGGCCTGATCGTCGTCGCACAGGTCGCGGTCGTCGCGGGCGCCGGCGCATGGCTGCCCATCGCCGCGCCCGCCCTGTGGGCACTACAACCCCACACCGTCACCCCAACCCAACTCGCCCTCGCCGCCGCCATACCCGCCAGCTTCACCGCGCTGACCGTCACCGCATGGAACCGGCTGCAACTCAACCGCTAGCCATGGTTCCTTAGTCGAAGGCGTGGACGGGAGAGCAGTGATCGCTCGCCGGTACGGCCGGTCGCCGGCCCCAACGTCAGTGGTGTGGGCCGGCGACCGGTGGTATTCCGATATGGATGGTTGAGGTCAGGCCGCGTCGGCGGTGCTGCCGGCAGCGACGGCGCGACGCTCGGACGGGTAGCGGATGCTCTCCACCATCTCGACGATCTCGTCCCGTGGCGGCGCGGTCATCTTCGATACCACGATCGTCACGACGAAGTTGACGATCGCGCCGATGGTGCCGATGCCCTCCGGGCTGATGTCGAGAATGTGCGGGTTGGCCTCGGTGCCGAACACCGGCAATGTGTAGATCATATAGATGGCGGTGAACACCATGCCGGTGATCATGCCGGCCGCCGCGCCCGCCGAGTTGCATCTCTTCCAGAAGATGCCGAGCACGATGACCGGGAAGAAGCTCGCCGCCGCCAGTCCGAAGGCGAACGCCACCACCTGGGCCACGAACGCCGGCGGGTTGATGCCGGCGTAGATCGAGATCAGCACCGCCAGACCCATCGCGACCCGGCCGGCCAGCAGCCGCTGCTGGTCGGTCGAGTCCCGCTTGACCCGGCGGAAGTACAGGTCGTGCGAGAAGGACGAGGAGATGACCAGCAGAAGTCCGGCTGCGGTGGACATCGCGGCGGCCAGGCCACCGGCAGCGACCAGGCCCACGATCGGCGCCGGCAGGCCGGCGATCTCAGGACTGGCCAGCACCAGGATGTCGTTGTTGACGACCAGGTCCGCGCCGGAGGCCGGGTTGTTGCTGACCGAACCGATGGTTGTCACACCCTCGCCGACCGTGACCAGGCCGGTAGCCGCCCAGTTGTCGACCCAGGCGGGCAGCGCGTCGGTCGATGCGCCGTTGACGCCCTGCAGCAGGTTCAGCTTGGTGAACGCGCCCACCGCCGGAGCCGTCGTGTAGAGCAGGGCGATGAACAACAGCGCCCAGAACGCCGAGTAGCGGGCACCACGCACGCTCTTCGTCGTGTAGAACCGGACGATCACGTGCGGCAGACCGGCGGTGCCGATCATCAGCGACATGGTCACCAGAAAGACGTCGATCTGCGGCCGGGCCGCGAACGCGTCGGTGAACTGGGCCATCCCCAGTTCGAGGCTGATCGCGTTGAGTTCGTCGAGGATCTGCCCGAAGGACACCTGCGGGATCGGGATGCCGGTCATCTGCTGGGCCACCGCCACCGCGGGGATCAGGTAGGCGACGATCAGCACCGTGTACTGGGCCACCTGGGTCCAGGTGATGCCCTTCATACCGCCCAGCACCGCGTACAGGCCGATGATCACCGCGGCGACGATGACGCCACCGGTGACGTCAAGACCCAGGAAGCGGCTGAACACGATGCCGCCACCACGCATCTGCCCGACCACATAGGTGAAGGAAATGATGATGGCGGCGACGGCGGCGACGGTGCGGACCAACTCCGAATACCGGTCACCGACGAACTCGGGGACCGTGAACTTGCCCCACTTACGCAGGTACGGCGCGATCAGCAGGGCCAGCAGCACGTAACCGCCGGTCCAGCCCATCAGGTAGATAGAGCCGTCCGAACCGAGGAAGGCGATCAGACCGGCCATCGAGATGAACGAGGCCGCGGACATCCAGTCGGCGGCGACTGCGGCACCGTTGGCGATGGTGGGAATGCCCTGGCCGGCCACGTAGAAGCCGGCGGTCTCCCTCACCCGGCTGCGCCAGGCGATGGTGATGTAGACGGCGAACGAGGCGCCGATGAAGATGAGGGTCCAGAGCTGGATCTGGCTCACCTAACCGCCCCCTCGGTCTCCTGCTCCTCGACACCGAACTGGCTGTCGAGGCGGTCCATCATCTTCGCGTACACCAGAATCAAGATCACGAAGACGTAGATCGACCCCTGCTGGGCGAACCAGAAGCCGAGTGGGAAGCCGGCGATGACGATCTCGTTCAGTGGTTCGACCAGCAGAACGCCGAAGCCGAACGAGACGATGAACCAGATGGCCAGCAGAATCACCATGAGCCGCAGGTTCCGGCTCCAATACTCCTTGCGCCAGCCGTTGTCTGGCGGCGACGCCGGGGGTGGTGGCGACGGTGGCGGCTCACCGCCACGGCTTGTCTTATCGGGGGTTACCTCGGTCATGTGTGGTGCCCTCCTAGTCGGTACGGAACCGCCTCCGGCGAGGGGCTGCGACACGGCGACCGGAAGGTCGTGGTGGTGGCGCCGCGGCCCGATCCGCACCCCGGCGGCAAGTCCCCCGCCCGACGGGATGTGCGGTCGATCACACCCTGAGGTTTGAAAGAGCGAACGTGACCTGCCCGAATCGGGCAAGAGCTGATCTGCGGGGTGGGCCTACGGGTCGGTGAACGGTCCCCAACAGTCCACGAGCGGTTGAACGGTCCCATGAGCGGCCAATGTCATCCGATTTGCCATCATTCGTGCTGCCGAATCGACCGTCCACCGACGCAGCCTGACCGCTCACCGATTGCCCACTCCGCCAGCGGCTACCCAGCACCTATCATCCGCAGATGGCAGACACCGCATCCACCGCCACTCCGGTCCGCCGCCGCATCCTCCACGCCGGCAGCCTCGGCATGGCCGTCGGCGGATTGCTGGTACTGGTCGGCTCGGTACTGCCCTGGGTCATCACGCCGTTCGGCTCGATCAACGGTGCCGCTGGGCCCGGCCTGTGGACGCTGAGCGTGGCCTTCCTCGCCATCGCCGGTGCCCTGCTGCCGTACCGCAGGGTGGCCATCGCGCACAGCCTGATTCCAGGAACGACCGTGGCCCTCATCGTCGGCTGGCAGGCCGCCCGCATCATCAGCCTCAGCGCCAACACCGGCGCCTGGGGCCAACTGATGCCCGGCATCGGCATGGTCATGGCCACCGGCGGCGCGGTGGTCCTGATCCGCACCGGAATGCGCCTGCTCGCGCTGCGCTGAATCCGTGACTCGACACTCCGTCCGGCCGGCCCGTGACGCACCGCGGTATCACCGTCGTTCAAGGGCGCTCGCGGCCGGTGCGAGCGCGGTCAGGGCTGCGACGACCAGCGCCGTCACGCCGGCCGGGAGGGCCAGCTCGACGCTCGGCGCGAAGGCGGCGCTGTGGTTCGTCGGCAGGATGCCGAGTTTCTCGGCCGCGTTCGCGCCGGGCGCCGCCCGCCACTGGCGCGGCCCGACGGTGCCGAGCATCCAGTAGCTGCTCGGGATCCCGCCGGCGGCCAGGAGCGGGAAGTCCTCGGAGGCCAGCGACGGTGGCCACTGCGCGACCCGCTCGGATCCGAACGCCCGTTCGTGGGCGGCGCGCACCCGGGCGGTCGCCGCCGGGTCGCCCAGCAGGGCGGGGGTACGCGACACCACGCGTACCACCGGCTCACCCGGGCTGCCGGCGGCCTCGCAGGCGGCCCGGACGGTGCGGGTCACGCCCTGGAACACGTGGTCCAGCGTCCGGTCGGACAGCGCGCGGATCGTGACACCGAGGGTGGCGTGGTCGGCGATGACCCCCGGGTGCCGGCCGGCCCGCAGCGTGCCCACGGTGAGCGCCACCTGGTCGGCCGGGCTCACCTGCCGGGCCACGACCGCCTGCAACTGCATCACGATGCCCGCGGCCACCACCACCGGATCCACGCACCGGTGCGGCATGGCGGCGTGGCCGCCCCGGCCCGGCACGGTGACGTCCAGGGTGACGCAGCCCGCCGTCATCGGGCCGGCGCCGTGGGCGACCATCCCCGCGGGCAACGGCGCGGCGTGCTGGGCGAGGAGCAGATCGGGGCGGCCGAACCGCTCGTAGAGGCCGTCGTCGAGCATGGCCGCCGCACCCTGCATCGTCTCCTCGGCCGGCTGCCCCAGCACCAGCAGCCGGCCCCGCCAACGGTGCCGGTCGCGGGCGAGGTGGGCGGCGGCCCCGACGGCCGCGGCCAGGTGCAGGTCGTGCCCGCAGGCGTGCATGACGGGAACGGCACGGCCGTCGACGTCGAGGCCGGTGGCGGTGCTCGCGTACGGCAGCCCGGTCTGCTCCGCGACGGGGAGCGCGTCGAGTTCGGCCCGGATCAACGCGGTCGGGCCGGTGCCGTTGGCGAGGATGCCGACGACGCCGTGCCCGCCGATCCCGGTGGTGACCTCGCAGCCGATCTCCCGCAACGCGGTGGCGAAGCGGGCGGCCGTACGTTCCTCCATCCCGGACAGCTCCGGATGCGCGTGCAGGTCGCGGTAGAGCCGGCCGGCGCTGGCGAGCATGCCCGGATCGACCGTCAGGCCGGCGGGTTGGGCCTGGAGCGGGGGCCCGGGTGGTGCTGGTGCCATGGCCCCAGCCAAGTACAGGTCGCTGTCATCCCGCTCACAGCGGTTGACACCGCGCTGGCAGTCGGACGTGGGGCGATCGGTGAGCGGCCTGCGGTTTGCTGGCCTCGGACCGGACACGATGGCCGGTCACGACCGACTGGAGGCGTCATGACCCCCGACACCGAGCACGACCTCAACGCCCTCGCCGACGAGATCCTGGAGCTGGAGTCGGAGACCTTCGCGATCTCCGACTACGCCGACGCGTCCGAGGCGATCCTCGCCTCCTGCTCGTCGTCGGGTACCACCTCGACGTGCAGCAGCACCACCTCCACCACCAGCTGTTCGGCCTGAGCGACCATGGCTGCGCGTCGGGCCGCCCGCACGGGCGGCCCGACGTCCGCCCCCGCCGGCAGACACCGGTCAGCAGGCACCGGTCAGCAGGCGCTGCTAGGGGAACGGGTGGGGCACGAGACGCAGGTCGGCGTCGGTGAGGTCACCGCCGGCCAGGCCCGCCGCCCGCGGCGCCGTCCGTAGCCGGGGCAGGTGCGGGGCCCGCTGCCGGGTCCAGCCGAAGTCGATCGGCAGCAGTCCGGGCACGATCACGCACACCGACCGGAGCCCGATGGTCTCCTGCTCCGGTGTGGTCTGGTCGACCATGATGGCCTCGAATCCCCGCTCGCGCAGGGTGTCGAGCACCCGGTGGAGGTCGTCGAGCAGGTTCCAGGTGCGCGCGGGCCGGTAGTCGCCGAAGACCCGCTCCGCCGGAAGCGGATCGGCACCGTCCAGGTACGTGCCGGCGTGCACCGCCATCCGGGGCAGGCCGAAGAGCGCCGAGTGGTCCGGCAGCCGGCGGACGAGCGTGTAGTCGTCGGCCATCAGCTCCAGTTCGGCCCGGCGGCGATGCACCGTGCCGGGCTGGTGCGGGATGTAGGTGAGCGCCTCGGCGAGCGCCCCGGCCACGGCGCGGTGCGGGTCGACGTGTGCCGCCGCCGCGAACGACAGCATTCCGGGACCGCCGTCGTGGCGGACGGCGAGGCTGGTGACCACCGGGACGTCGAGGTCGACCCGGTTGTCGAAGGCGAGCAGGCGGTAGCCCTGCAACTCGGCGCGGTCGGCCATCGCCCGCACCACCGGTGAACAGCTGCCCAGGTCGATCCGGGGCAGGGCGAGGTTGCCGTACCAGGCGAGCAGGAACGCGTCGCGTTCGATCAGCTCCAGCAGCCCGAACAGCGCCGCCTCCTCCACGCAGCTTCCGGTGGCGCAGCCGCTGGAGGACGACAGCACGAAGGTGTCGTCCGAGGCCGGGGAGCTGTAGAAGCAGAGCCGGCGGGGCACCAGGACCGGCCGGTCGGTGTGCAGATTGTGACCCCACACCCACGGTATGGGCCGCTCGGGAGCGAACCGACGCAGGATGGGATCGGCGTCGTACACCGCGTCGGGATAGCTGCCGCAGCTGTCCGGATGCAGCGCGTGCGCGCTGACGTCCGCGTAGGCCGCGACGACGGGGGTGACGTTGCGCCGGCGATGGGTGCCCGCGTAACGCTCCAGGCCCTCCAGGTAGGCCAACGACCGGCTGGCGGCGTAGCCGGTCGCCTGGCCGCTCCACGAGACGTCGAGCAGCCCGCCGTAGCCACGGATGAAGACGCTGCCGGTGACCGGCGCGGTGGTGGGTGAGGTGATGGTGAGCTGGGTGCCCGCGCCCAGGGCTCCGCAGACCGGGTTGACCAGCGCGGCCTGCGGCATCGGATAGGCGTCGGCGGCACGCAGGCGGTACACGTCCGGGTCCGGTTTGGTCCGGGTCTGCCGTGCGCCCACGGTGGCCGTGGGCCCGTCGGGCTGCGGCACGCCGCAGGTGGGGCAGCGTGGCTCGGCCAGCACCGGATAGCTGCGCACCCGCAGGCTGCCCAGGTCCAGCCGGCTGACCCGGGCAAGCGTGCCGCTGTGCCGGTCCCAGGTGTGCGGTGGTGGCGGTGGTGGGCCGGCGTACACGGCCCGGTAGAGATCCCAGACGGCGTCGAGTTGGTAGGCGGTCAGGTGCGGCCACGGGCCGACCGCCGTCGGCCGATCGCCGACCTCCAGGGCGTCGCGTTCGCTGCGGGTACGCAGTCGTTGCCAGCGGATGGCCAGGCAGTGCCCGCACGCCGGGTGCGGCACCGCACCGCCGCGCGGACCGATCAGGACGGCGTCCGCGCTGAGGTGCACGGTGGCGTGGCGGCGGTCGGGCTGGGCAGCGCCGAGCGCGTCGGCGCCGCCCAGCGTCACGACGCGCGGCGCGCCGCCCACGGGCCGCGCCTCCCACCGGCGGCGCAGGTGCTCCCCGAGCCGGGCCGCGGCGGCGGACAGCGGGGCAGGGCGCGCTGCCGCCGTCGCGGTAGTGGTCATGAGTTGTTGCTCCACCGGAAGGTACGCACACCGACGGCCACGAACACGGCGGCGAAGGCGACCAGCGCGACGCAGGACAGCAGGTAGTCGTTCATGGTGCCGAACCCGGTGAAGGCGTACGCCATGCCGTCGTTGACGTACCGCAGCGGCAGGGCCCGCGAGATCCCCTGGAGCCAGCCCGGCATCAGCTCCAGCGGGTAGAACGAGCCGGAGAGGAAGGCCATCGGTACGACGATGCAGTTGGCGATCGCGGCGACCGCCTCGGGGGTGTCCGCCCGGGAGCCGACGATCAGGCCGAGGGCGAGGAAGGTCGTCACCGCGAGCAGCATCACCGGCACCGACAGCGGCCACGTCGGGTCCGGGCGCATGCCGAAGACCGGCAGCATGGCCACGCCGACGAAGAGCAGGCTCTGCGCCACGCCGATGCCGAGCGCCACCAGGTAGCGGGAGCCGATCACCGACCAGATGCTGATCGGTGAGAGCCGGATGATGCGCAGCAGGTCGTCGTTGCGCCACTGCATCAGGGTGAACGACACCCCGAACAGGGCGGCGCTGGCCAGACCCCAGGACAGCACGCCCGGGGCGATGTAGTCGACGTACCCACGGCCCGTGTCGGCGACCTCCTGGTTGCGGAAGATCAGGCCGAAGATGACCAGGAAGACGAGCGGGAACGCGAAGGTGAAGAACAGCGTCGTGGCGTCGCGGACGTTCGCCTTGTACGTCGCCCGGGACAGTGCGGCAAAAGCGCTCATGCCTGCGGCGCTCCCATCATCTCCAGGTAGACGTCTTCCAGGGTGGCGGGCCGGGTCTCCACGTCGTCCAGGCTGGCCTCGGCGCCGAGCGCGGCCAGCACCCGGGCGGCCTGCGTGGTACGCAGGACGATCGCGCCGTCCTCGACGTCCACACCGGACACACCGTCGAGGTTGCCGGCCTGCTCCGGCGTCAGCCGGCCGGGCGGCACGACCAGGCGGGTGCCGACACCGGAGCGGGCGATCAGCTCCCGGGGGCTGTCCAGGGCGAGGAGACGGCCGGCGGAGAGGATGGCGACCCGGTCGCACAGCCCCTGCGCCTCGTCGAGGTGGTGGGTGGTGTAGACGATGGTCTTGCCGACGGCCTTGAGGTCCCGCAGCATCTGCCCGAGGACGCGGCGGGCCTGCGGGTCGAGTGCGGCGGTGGGCTCGTCCAGGAAGATCACCTGCGGGTCGTGCACGACGGCCGAGGCGATCGCGAGGCGCTGGCGCTGGCCACCCGAGACGTTGGTGACCCGCACGTCGGCCGAGTCGGTCAGCCCGACCAGACCGAGCGCCCGGTCCGCGGCGGCCTCGGGCAGGCCGTACAGCGCCGCGACCGTCACCAGGTGCTCGCGGGCGGTCAGCCGGGTGAAGAACGCCGAGCGCTGGGTCTGCACCCCGATGAGGGGCAGCAGGGCGAGGTTGCGCGGGGCGGGCGAGTGGCCCAGCACGGTGACGGTGCCGCTGTCCGGCGTACGCAGGCCCTCGATCATCTCGATGAGCGTGGTCTTGCCCGCGCCGTTGGGCCCGACCAGACCGAAGAACTCACCACGGCGGATCGAGATCGAGATGTCGTCGACCGCCCTCACCTCGCCATACGATTTGCTCACTGCGTCCAGCACGATGGCTGGACCGCCGGTAGGGGGCATGGGCTCGCCTTTCACTTGGTGTCCTGTTCAGCAGGGGGAGACAGGGTTCGATCCATGGGGCGTCCGCGTCGGGAGCGGGCCAGCCAGCCGGCGATCGTCAGGGCGACGACCGCGGCGGGCAGGACGTAGCCGGGCGTACCGAGGGCGGGCCGGAGCAGCGCGCCCCCGAGATAGCTCACGGCGGCGGCGACGGCGGTGACCGCCAGCAGCCACCACGCGCCGTAGAGGGCGAGGCCGATCGCGGCCCGCCGCGGATAGCGTGGGCCGGTTCGCCGAAGCGGGCGACGGAGGGCCGCGTACAGGTAGCGGCGGCTCTCCGGGGCCAGGTTGAGCGCGCCCATCAGGTGACTGACGATCTTGTAACCGTCCAGCGGCGGCAGGGGGATGACGTTGACCAGCGTCTGGGCGCTGCCGAGCAGGACGTACGCGCCGAACAGCCGGTCGGCGAAGGCGCCCGGGATGACCGCGAGTGTCGCGCCGACGACCACCAGGACCAGCCCGTTGGCCACCCCACCGGCGGCGGCGATCGCCACCTGCTGCGACCGCCGCGGCAGATACAGGTAGTCGTCGACCCGGCAGGTGAGGGTGACCAGGTTGACCCGGTTGACGGTGGCGCCCTGGGCGACGGCGGTGAGCGCGTGGGCGAACTCGTGCAACGCGGCGCCGATCCAGGCGAGCAGCACCAGCGCGAGCAGGCTGGCGGGGTCGGTGAACGCCGGGCGCGCGGCCTGCCAGAGCGGGCCGATCCGCGCCCCGACGGCCACCAGCGTCACCACGACGGGCACGCACAGCAGCGCGAACCCGACCGGGTGCAGGAGCCAGCTCAGGCGCCGCGCCCACCGCTCGGTCGCGCCCCGCCGCCGCACCCCGGCGGCCGCCACCGGTCCGGCCGTCGCCACCGGCTCGGCGGCCGTTACCGGTGCGGCCTCCCGGTCGAGCAGGTCCCGCTCGTGCAGCAGCCACAACAGCCGGGTCCAGTGCGCGTCGCCGAGGCGGCGACCGAACTCGGCGGCGTACTCGGCGTTGATCTCGGACAGGGACCGCACGCCGTCCAGGCGGCGGACGAGGAACCGCTCCTTCGCCGAGATCTCGAACTCCCTGCCGTTCCGGCGGTCCTTGACCAGGCAGACGGTGGCGGGGCCGCGCCACATCGGGCGCGAGAAGACGAGATCCTCCCGCAGTCGGGGGCGCTTGGCCAGCAGACCCGCCCCGGTCATTCCGGCACCGCCGGGTCACGCAGCACCCGCGCGAGCAGATAGGACAGGTACGCCTCGTCGCGGATGGTGGCGTGCAGCCGGTTGTTGGTCATGTGCAGGTACGGCGAGAGCAGCGCCGCGAGGGCCTCCCCCGGATCGGTGACCACCCGGTCGGCACCGCCGCCCCACGCGGTGACGGTCAGCCGGCCGGACGCGGCCAGCCCCAGCACCTTCTCCCGGAGTTGGGCGGCGTGCTCGGCCCAGTCGCGCAGGACGTTCGGCAGCCGCTGGGTCTCGCCCCGCGCGACGAGGGCGAGGATCCGCTTCACCCGGCCGCCCAACTCGACCGCCACGCCGTCGTACATCCGGGTGTACTCGTCGATGCCGATGAGGCTGGTGCCGGCGAACGCGCGGTGCCAGAAGTGGTGGTACCGGTCGAGGAAGTCGACCAGTTCCTCCCGGTCGGTCAGGAACGTGCCCGCCATCACCGTCATCAGCTGCGCGGCGGTGCCCAGCAGCACCGGGCGCAGGTGCAGGTTCATCGAGGAGAGGGCGCGCAGCACCATCTCGCTGGAGTGCTGGAAGTGCCACTCGGCGATCTCGATGCCCTCGGGTCCGCCGTACTTGCCGTACTCGGGCTCGTAGCGCCGGTAGCTGAACGAGTTGTTGGCCTGCAACACCATCTGCCCGTTCGGGTCGATCAGCTCCGCCGGCCTCCCGTCGGGAAACTCCAGGTCGAAGAGGATGTCGTAGAGCTCCCGCAGGTAGCCGGCGCCCATCGCGTACAGGGCGGGGCGGGTGGTCAGGAACCGGTCGATCGCCGCCTCGGCCTGCGCCCGTACCGCCGGCTCGTCCTCGGGGGTCCTCGGGCGCAGCCGCAGCCGCACGTGCGGCCCCTCCAGCCAGTAGTTGATGAAGAAGTGGCCGGCGAGCAGGTTCTGCTCGGTCAGGTCGCGCACCAGCGGTGCGACGCAGTCGACCAGCAGGGGCTGCGGGTTGGCCGCGTAGAAGACGTGCAGGGCCAGCCACCGGCCGCGCGGGTCGGCGGCCGGGTCGGCGTTGCGTGGCGCGGCGGCGGCTGACGGGGTCATCGGGTCCTACCTTCTTGATCGTGATGACCGCCCTGTTCGTAGGGTTGGCTCATCCGGGGGTGCTGGGTGTGGCTTTCATCGGGTTGCCGTTGATGGCTCAGGAGACCTGGCCGCCCAGCACCCCGCGACGACTCGGCCGCCGATTGGGAGTTGCGAGTAGATCGCTGTGTAGGACCATGCCGGCGAGGTCGTCTGCGGACCGACTCACCAACGAACTTGTGGAGGTGACCGTGCCCAAGGTGTGGGCCGGCGTAGATATCGGCAAGGCGCATCACCACTGTGTGGTGGTCGACCAGAACGGCGACCGGCTGCTGTCGCGGCGAGTGGCCAACGAGGAAGCGGAGTTGCTGACGCTGCTGGCCGATGTGCTGGCACTGAGCGACGAGGTCACGTGGGCGGTCGACGTGGCCGACGGCGGCGCGGCTCTGCTGATCGCCTTGCTGATCAACCATGAGCAGCGGCTGGTCTATATCTCTGGTCTCGCGGTGAACCGGGCCGCCGCCGGTTACCGCGGAACCGGCAAGACCGATGCCCGCGACGCCGCAGTGATCGCCGACCAGGCACGTATGCGCCGTGACCTCAGCCCGGTGCGCCCGGGAGACGAGGCGGCCGTCGAGTTGAAGATCCTCACCGCCCGCCGGAGCGACCTGGTCGCCGACCGGACCCGCACCATCAACCGACTGCGCGAGCAGTTGCTGAACATCTTCCCCGCGCTGGAACGTGCCCTCGACCTGACCAACCACGGCCCGCTGGTGCTGCTGACCGGCTATCAGACCCCCGCAGCTCTTCGCCGTGTCGGCGTCGCGCGGTTGCAGACCTGGCTGCGTAACCGCAAAGTCCGCTCGGCCGGCACCATCGCCGCCGCCGCTGTCGAGGCCGCCGACCGGCAACGCACCACGCTGCCCGGCGAGAAGCTCACCGCCCAGATGGTTCACACCCTCGCCAAGGAGGTGATCGCCCTCAACGAGAAGGTCAGCGAGATCGACAAGCTCATCGAGGGCCGGTTTCATGAGCACGAACTCGCCGAAGTGATCTCCAGCATGCCCGGCATCGGCGCGCTGCTCGGCGCTGAGTTCCTGGCCGCCACCGGCGGCGACCTCGACGCCTTCGGCACCCCGGACCGGCTGGCCGGCTTCGCCGGCCTGGCTCCCTCGCCCCGCGATTCCGGACGCGTCAGCGGCAACCTGCACCGCCCACGCCGCTACCACCGGGGCCTCCAGCGCGTCTTCTACACCTCCGCGCTGATCAGCATCCAACGATGCACCGAGTCGCGGCGCTTCTACGACCGCAAACGCGGCGAGGGCAAACGGCACACTCAGGCCGTACTCGCACTCGCCCGCCGCCGAATCAACGTCCTGTGGGCACTCCTGCGTGACAGACGGTGCTACCAACCCGTACCGCCTGCCGCTATCGCGGCTTGACAACGTCATTGGGAGGTCTCCCTGAGGTCCGTACGGAAGGTCTCGACGGCCAGCTCGCAGACGTGGTCACCGCGCTCGCCCCGGGCCGCCAGCTCGTCCGCGGCGGGCAGCATCTCCCGCAGCACGATCCGGTCGTCCGGCCCGTCGAGGGCGGCCCGCAGCGCCTGCAACGACAGCGGGCTGTCGAAGTCGACGTACTGCGGCTTCGGGTTGGCCGCCGGCCGGCCGGGTGCGGCCGGGTGGACGGTGGCGAACACCTGCCGCGGCACGCCGTGCCGGGCCCGCCACCGGCGCCAGTCGAGGAAGGCCGCCGGGTCGACCGCGGGATCGCCCGGTGCCGGCAGGTCGCCCACCCGCGCCGACCAGCTGCGGCGGCTGAGCACGACGCTGCCGGCGCGCACCCGGGGCCGTACCGCGACGCCGCCGGGGCCGGCCACGGCGGGCACACCGCGCCACACGTCGAGCCGCACCATCGACGCCGGGGACAGCAGCAGCAGGGTGCGGGGGATCTGCGGCAGCGCCATCGGCACCAGGTAGCCGAGGTAGACGGCGATCACCTCCCGGTCGAGACGGGTGGAGCGGAGCACGACCCGGTCGGTGGCCGGGTCGTGCACGAGATAGAGGTCGTCGAGGGTGAGCTGCCGCTCGGCCGGGACACTGCTCGTCTCGCCCGGGCAGACGATGACGTAGTCGGTGAGCCGGGCGTGCAGGTTCAGATTGGTGGTGGCGGATCCACCGGTCAGCTCCGCGAACACCGCACCGGCCGGCGTGATCTCGCTCGCCTGAGCGCGCAGCCGTTCGGCGAGCGGCGGGGTGTCGCCGTCGAAGCAGTGGGTGAAGCGGCTGAACGGGAACGACAGCCCGCCGAACGACTGGTTGAGGACCACCAGCGGGTCGGGCTCCCGCATCGCCAGCTGCACGAAGTGCCCCTGCGGGTGGAAGCCGGGGCTGACGTCGCCGAGCGTGGCGGCCAGTTCGTCGAGCAGATCCGCCGGCAGCAGCAGCTCGGGCCGGCCCGGGTCGGCGTCGGCGAGCCCGCGCAGCCGCGCGGCGAAGGTCTGCCGGGCCTCATCCAGCGCGGTCATCTCGGGTCGGCCCAGCCAGTTCTCCTCCGGGGTGTACGTGCCGTCGTCGGCGAACGGACGGCGGCCCGCGGTGTAGGAGGAGTACTGGTCGTAGAGGTCGTCGTGGAAGTCCTCGACCAGGCGCAGCAGGTCGTCGCAGCGACCGCCCACGCCGAACCGGGCCAGGAAGAAGCCGTGGAACATGATCCGGTGCGGCAGGTTCTGGTCGAAGGCGGGCAGGATCCGTTCCACCGCGGCGAGGTCGGGGCCGACCAGCCGCCGCCAGGCTCCGGCGGACACGGCGAGGGGTTCGCCGTCGACCCGGCTGTCCTCGTACAGCAGCGTCTGCGGCAGGACCACGGACTGCTCGCCCAGGGCCGCCATCGTCGCCCGCAGCGCGGCCCGCAACCGGTGCAGCAGCTCCCGGCGCCGCCCGAGGTCGCCGTGTGGGAAGGCGTCGACCAGCCCGGTGATCTCGTCGAGCTGGCCGGCGAGCCGCCGGGCCCAGGGCCGGTCGAGCCGGCCCACCGTGGCGGCGAGCGCCCGCATCGGGTCCGGGGTGTGCACGTCGGTGTCCAGGCCGACCAGCCGGAGCATGCCCAGCCGCAGCAGGGTCGACAGGTACGCCTCGCCGTCGGCTCGGGCGGCGCCGGTCCCCGCGCAGAGCCGGTCCACCAGGTCGGCGCACCGGATCGTGCCGCGTTCCCGCAACAGGGCGGTGAGGTCGTCCAGGACACCGCTGCGGCGCAGGAAGAACAGCCCGTCCCGGACCGCGTCGAAGCTGACCGCGGCGCTGTCGTCGCCGGCGGTGACCCAGTGACGCACGTAGCGGACCCGGTCGGCGTCCTGGCGCCAGCCGGGGCTCAACGCGACCGACAGGTCACCGCGCCGCCCGGGGTCGGCGCTGATCAGGTCGGCCAGCCGGGCCACCAGCACGACGTTGAGCCGGACGTGACGCTGCCAGTGCTCGCCCACGGCGAGGCCCAGCCCCGGCGCGGCCTCGTCGAAGCGACCCAGGGCCACCGCCGTGAAGGTGCTGAACGGGCTGGTCTTGCACGCGGTGCGGTAGAGATAGGACAGCAGCGAGCGCTCGACGCGCCGGGTCCGCTTGTTCGCCGGTCGGGTCAGCTCCGGCCGGGCACTCGTGGCGAGTTGCTCGTCGAGGGTCGGCGAGGCGAGCTGGAGCCCACCGCGCAGGCGTGGTTCGTCGGCCAGTTGCCACAGGTGCGCGCGGGCCCGGGCGACGTCGGCGGCGAACACCGCGGCGCCGTCGTCCTGCAGCTGCGCGAGCCGCGCCCGCAGCCGCAGCCAGCGCTGCACGGCGGGCCGGGCCGACGGCCGGGCCCGTTCGACCGCGGCGAGCGCGGCCTCGGGGGACGCGGGCAGGGTGTTGTTGAAGACCTGCCGCCGCAGCGCCAGCAACCGCCGTCGCGCGGCGTCGTCCTCGTTGTCGTTGACCAGGTCGTAGAGGAGCTGGCTCAGCTCCGCCCCCTCGGCTTCGAGCTGGCGGTGCAGCGCGAGGACGGAGTCGGCCCACGCGGCTGCCTGCGGGCAGCGCAGCGCGTCGACCGTCGACAGGGGCAGCCCGGCGACCCGGGCGGTGAGGTAGGACCCCGACCGCCAGCCGGCCGGAGCCGCGTGCGGCGCGCCCTGCGCCAGCACTGCCGGCGTCACCGCAGCTCGTAACGGTAGTCGCCGAGCTGGCCGCGCTCGTCGCCGGCGAGCATGATGAGCAGCGGGAACTCGCCGGTGTCGGCGAGCTTCAGCTCCTCGACGTACGAGACGCTGTCGAAGCCCAGCGCCACCCCGGCGCCGAGCCGCAGCGCGGCGGCGGCGGTGTAGAAGGTCTGGGCGATCGCCCCCACGGTGGCGTTGACCAGGTTGTAGCCCCGGTCGCCGGTGGCGTCCAGCACGGCGTGGGTGCGTACGGTCGGGACGAGCACCGCCGCGGCCTGCTCCAGGTTGTAGTTGGCCAGGAAGTAGGTGCGTTGCAGGAACTCCCCCGGTGGGTCGCCGGTGACGCGGATCAGCGCGTGGCCCTCGGGGTCGTACTCGTAGCCCCCGGCCGGCACCCCGGCGACGTGGTTGACGAAGGCGTAGACCTTCGCCAGCGGACGGTCGTCGCCGCCGTCGATCTCGCAGGGCACCGTGGTGGCGGCGGTGGCGCGCAGCAGCGCCGCGAGCTGCTCCGCCGGGATCGGCCGGCCGGCCAGGAACCGGCCGAAGCTGCTGCGGCGCCCGGCGAGGGCGTCGCTGACGGGCATCTCCATCGCCCTCGCGGCCGGCAGCGGCACGCGGAACCCGCCCGACGGCGGATGCGCGGCGGCCCCCGCCAGCGCACCGACGGGCGGCCGGTCGACGGCGGCGGCGGTGCTGCGGTGGATGCGCCGCAGGGTGTCGAAGCCGAGCACCGTGCGGGACCGTTCCCGGTCGGCGTGGCGGACCCGCACGGTCGCCGGCACCGGCGGGCCGTCGGGGGTGGCCACGGCCGAGGTCAGGGGTACGACGGCGAACAGCGCCTCGTCGTCCGGGGCGAGCCCGAGCAGGTCGGCGACCGCGGCCTGGTCGAACCAGAGGATCGGCCGGATCTGCCGGCCCTGGGCGCCGGCCCACAGCCGCCAGGTCTGCACCAGCGTGCCCACGTCCATCGACACGGCGTGGTAGGAGAAGTTGTTGTACTTGAAGGCGTTCTGCCAGTACTTGACCCCGACGACCAGGAACTGGGTGGCCGGGTGCCGCGCACCGACCGCCGCGTTCACCCGGGCGGTGACGTCGCCGGCCAACAGCCGCTGCATGGCGTGCCGGGCGTGGGCGTAGTAGTAGACGCCGGGGCTGACCCCGGCACCGGGGCCCGTGATCCAGTAGACGCTGCACGGGTAGAGGCCGCCACCCGACGCGGTGCCGCGGTACCAGTTGGCGTGGGCGTACGAGGGCAGGGCGGCCAGGTCGGTGTTGGCCTGGATGCCGAGTCGGCGGCCGAGCAGCCCGTACGAGTGGTGCAGCATGCCGGCCAGCAGCTCCGGCGTGAACGGCTCGTCGGCGTCGCCGGGGCCGCGCAGCGCGGTGTCCAGGTCGGCGGTGACCGCCGCCGGGGCCGGCAGCGGGAAGGCGGTCGCCTCGGGGTAGTACTTGCCGCGCCGGGGCGCGTCGGCCCAGTCCGGGGTGAAGTCGACCGGCGGCATGGGCTCCCGGCCACGACGCAGGATCGCGGTCGCGTAGCGGTGGGCGAAGCCGGAAATGTCAGGCGTCATGGCGGCACCTCACGGGAACGGGTGGGGAACGGAGTGGATCTCGTCGTCGTGCAGGTCGCGGTCGAGCAGGCCGGCGGCGCGGAACGCCGTCCGGAGCCGCCGCGAGTGTGGGGCGCGCTGGCGCATCCACCCGAAGTCGATCGGCAGCAGCCCCGGCACGACGACGCTGGCCGTCGCCAGGCCCAGGTCCCGCTGTTCGGGTGTGGTCTGGTCGACGACGATCACGTCGAAGCCCTCCCCGGTCACCGCCTTGAGGCAGTACTCAAGGTCGTCGCGGAGATCGCCGGAGACGGGCGGGGCGGGACGGGGCGGCCCGTACAGCCGCGCCATCGGCGCCGGTGCGGGGCCGCGCTCCAGCAGGAACGCGGCGTGGTGGGCCATCTCGGGCAGGCCGTACAGCAGCGGGTGGTCGTGTAGGCCCTGCACCTGGTGGAAGTCGGTCACCATGCGGCGCAGGCGGGCCTCGTCGGCGCCCGCGCGCACCCGGACCATGACCGAGTCGGTGGCGATCTCGCACAGCGCCGCGGTGATGGCGGCCTGCGGGTCGAGGCTGGCGCCGCCGCCGAACGCCAGCGTGCCGAGGCCGCCGTCCTCGCGGGTGGCCACCGCGGTGACCACCGGGATGTCGAAGGTCGTCCGGGCGTCGAAGAACCTGGCCCGGTAGCCGTACATCGCCAGCCGGTCGATCATCATGCGGGTCCGGGGCCGTTCGATGCTGGCCGGGTCGATCTCCGGCAGGGACCGGGCGCCGTACCAGGCGAGCAGGAACGCGTCCCGCTCGATCGCCTCCATCAGGCCGTGGTAGACCGCCTCCACCAGCGATCCGCCCGAGGCGCACCCGTTGGACGTCTCCTGGACGAAGCGCTCCTCGACGCTCGCCGCGTGGTAGAAGACGAGGATCTCGGGCACCAGCAGCGGTCGCTGGTCGCGCAGCGACCAGCCCCAGACCCAGGTGATCGGCCGGTCCGGATCGAACCGGTGCACGTACGGGTTGGCCCGATAGAACTCGTCGGGGTAGAGCCCGCACTCGCGCGGGTCGAGGGCGTCGTCGCCCAGCTCGCGCAGGGTCGCGGTGACCGCGGTGCGCCGGCCCCTCGGGCGCAGGCCGGCGGCGCGTTCGAGCCCTTCCAGCACGGCGATGCGGGCGCTGCGCCGGTAGCCGTCGGCGTGCCCGCCGTACAGGGTCTCGCGCAGGTACCGGCCGCTGCGCAGGGTGAACGAGCCGACCGCCGGTGAGGTCGACAGCGAGGTGATGTCCTGCCAGAGGGTGCCGCCGAGGGCACCGCAGACCGGGTTGGCGAAGGCCTCGACGTCCAACGGGTAGTCGTCCAGGTCCTTCTCCCGGAACGTGCCCGGCGCGCGCGTGGGCACGGCACGCAGCTCGATCGGGGCGAGTTCGGGCGCGTCGGTGACGGCCTGGCCGCACCCCGGGCACTCCGGGTCCGGCACCAGCGGAACCCGGTGCACCCGCAACGTGTGCAGGTCGACCTGGAAGACCGTGCTCGTGGTGGCGTCGTCCGGCGCGACGGTCGTGCGGTGCGCCTCGATCAGCGCGTGCAGGAAGTCCGCGACGAACGCGGTCGCGTACGGCCATGGCCCCGTCGCGGTGGTCGGGCCGCCGAGTTCGACCGCGTCCCGCAGGTCACGGTGGCGCACCGCCTGCCACCGCCGGGCCAGGCAGGTCACGCACGCCGCGGCCGGCGGCACCGGTCCGAGCAGCGCCAGCTGCCCGTACAGCAGCACCCGGGGCGGACCGGCCGGGCGGGCGGGGGCGGTCAGCTCGTCGCGTACCCCCAGGGCGATCACCTCGGCGTCGCAGCCCCGCCGCGCGAGCAGGTCCGCCAGGCCGGCACCGACCAGCCGGTCGGTGGCCGTCGGCGCGGTGGTGTTCACCGGTCGTCCCCGCCGGCCAGCAGCACCTTGACCACGACGAGACCGCCCGCCGCCAGGTCGGCGCCGCCGACCGGCGCCACGAGGACGTCGCGGCCCTGCTCGCGCAGCCGGTGCAGCACGTCGACCCAGCGGTGGGCCACGCCGGTGGCGGCGTCCACCTCGCCGTGCGCCGGCACGGTACCGGCGTCGAAGTCGCCGAGCACGGGGTCGCCGACATCCGGGACCGCGCCCTGTTCGCGGAGCTGGGCCTGGCCCAGCAGGTCACGCAGCGCCGCGACGGCCGCGACGGTCCACACCGGATCGGCGCCCAGCGCGTACGACCACTGCCCGCGATCGGCGTCCCAGGCGCGGGCCAGCAGCACCGCCATCGGCGTGTCGGGCCGGCCGCCCAGGTCGAGCAGTTCCACCGGGACGGCGAGGTTCGCCGCCGACTTGATCAGGAAGACCAGCTCGGGGTGGGTGCTCCGGGCGTCGAGGCGGACCTGCCGCGCGGTGGCCCGGCCGTCGACGACCTGCCGTAGCGCGTGGTAGGCGAGAGCCGTGGCCAGCCCGGCGCGGACCGCTCCGGCGAGGTCGCCGCCCGCTCCCCCGCCCGCGCAGGTCGGCTCCGCCGTACGACCACGGTTGGCCGGGCCGAACGGCTCCAGCACGGCCATCGGCACCGCCACCTCCCGGCCGGTCAGCAGCGAACGGGCCGCCGCCCAGCCGCCGTCCACGGTGTCCTCGCCCCAACCCGAGGCGAGGCCGAGGCGGGCCGCGTCGAGCCGGGGAGCGTCGTCGGGGACGGTCCTGCCGACGGCGGCGTGGCCGGTGCCGACCACGGCCGCCGCGCGCAGCGCCGCCAGCCGTGCGGCCGCGACATGGTGCAGGTCGAAGGCGCTCACGGTCCGGCGCCGGCCGCCGCCGTCGGTGAACTCGACCGTGCCGACCTTGATCGGGGTCTGGTCCCACCGCTCGTCGTCGTAGCGGCGGAACACACCCAGGTGCGGCTGGAGCAACGGCTGGTGGCCGGCGAGTTCCGCCACCACGGCCTGCGCCTGCGCGGACGGGTCCGCCGCGTCCTCGGTGCGGGCGGGTGCGGCGTCCAGCGCGATGTCGTCCCAGGACGGCTCCGGTGGGCGCGGGCGGCAGAAGACGCACCTCGGGTCGCCCAGCAGTGGCTCGGTCAGCACGTCCAGCGAGGCGAGATGCTGCACGATCACGCTGCCCGCCGTCTCGGCGGGCAGCGCCCCGGTGGTCAGCCGGAAGACCTCGTACGCCAGCAGGTTGCCGACCATCGCCGCCACCGGCCCCTCGGGCTGGGCGGCAGCCGACGTGGCACCGGCCGGTAGCGCCGCGGCCCGCCAGACCTCTCCGGCGGCGCCGGTCTCGTCGTTCGCGGCGAGTCGCGTCATCGCGCAGCACCAGCAACCCGGGCGGCCCTCGCCCTGCACCGGGCCGACCAGCATGCGGCCGCCCGCGACCCAGGCCGGCAGGAGCAGCCGGTCGGCCGGGATGCCCGCCGTGAGCAGCCGCAGGGTGTCGCGGGGTGCGTCGTCGCCGGCCGCCACCACGACGAGATCCGCCGCGTCCAGGTCCGACCAGCCGACAGACGTACCCGCGTCGGACAGCTGCGCGACCGTCGCGGCGCAGCCCGCCGCGCTCAGCTCGGCCAGTTCCGTGGTCAGTGCCGGCGCGACCGCCGGCGACACGGTCACCGTGGCGGCGCCGTTGCGCAGCAGGCCGGTGGCGCACGCGCGGGCGACGGGCCCCGTGCCGAGGACCGCGACCCGGGTCTCCCGGAAGGCGGCGAACCGCTGTGTCGCCCGGTCGGTGTAGTGGCCGATGTAGGCGATCTGGGTGGCGAAGTGCCCGGCCACGGCCGGACCGAGGACCGTCGACGGGTCTGCGTCCTCGTCCCGGATGTCGCGGGCGAACCCGCGCGCGTAGAGCGCGCCCACCAGCTCACCGATCATGCTGCGCTGCCCGGCGGGCAGCCGGGCGCAGATGTCGGCGACCGTGTGGCGGCCGTTCAGATGCGGGACGAGCAGCGACGCCAGCCGGTAGGCGGTGGTGGAGGAGAGACGGAAGCCGCTGTTGGCGTTGTGGAACAGCACTCCGTCCTCGGTGCGGGTGAACAACACGTCGTGGCGCATCCGCGGCCGGGTCTGCGCCACCGTCTCGTAGGCAGTGCTCATCGCAGGGATCCCTTCGCTCGGTACGGGGCTGGTGGCGGACCTGGTGGGTGCGCGTACCGGTCGGCGACAACCCGCGCGTGCAGCCGCAGCAGGTCCCGGATCCAGTAGCGGTCCCCGGCCTCTTCCACGAGGCTGTGGTCGACAAGTTCGTCGAGGAGTTCGCGGGCCGTGGCCGGTGCGATGTCGAGCAGTTCCGCGGCCCGCTGCACGGTGATCGGGGCGGGTGCCGCGGTGGCGAGGCGGACGAACGCCCCGGCGAGCGCCACCGAGGTCCGGGACAGGGCGTCGTCGAAGCGGGAGCCGAGCGACATGTCCGGATCGCCGGGCAGGCTCAGCCGGCCCAGTGGGTCCGCGCGCAGCCACTCGACCGCCTCCGCGAGCGTCATCCGGGCGCGCAGGAGCACGCGGGTGGCGGCGATGCGCAGTGCCAGTGGCAGGTGCTCGCAGAGCGCGGCGAGGTCCGCGGCGGCCTGGGGCTCCGCGCTCATCCGTTCGGGCCCCAGCACGGCGCCGAGCACGTCGAGGGAGTCGGTGGGGTCGAGCGGTTCGACCCGGTGCAGCCAACCACCGAGTCGGGCGACCAGACCGGACAGGCTCTGCCGGCTCGTCAGGAGCAGCACGTCGCCGGGCGCCACCAGGTCCAGCAGCGCGCACGCCTGCGTGACGTCGACGACGTCGTCGACCAGCAGCAGCCGCCGGCCGTTACGGGCGTCGTCGCCGTGACCGGGCGCGGCGGGCAGCTGCCGCTCGGTACCGTCGGGTGGCGGCAGCGGTCCGGCAGCGGATCCGTTCTCCAGCGGCGGTTGACCGCCGGGGAAATCGTCGGCGACGAGGTGCGCGACGTGTCGCGCGAGCGCGCTCTTGCCGACGCCGGGCGGGCCGCTGAGCACCACGATCCGGCAGCCCGCGCGGAGCCGGTCGGCGATGGTGCGGCCGAGCGCGGCCCGGCCGACGAAGCCGGGCGCGACCGTGGTGTGGACGAGGCGGGGAGCGGGCCGCGTCACCGGGCCGGCCAGGGTGGGCGGTGCCGGTGGTTCGCCCCGCAGGATCGCCAGCTCCAGCCCGCGCAGCGCCGGGCCGGGGGCGACACCGAGTTCGGTGCCGAGGCGGACCCTGATCCTGCGCAGTTCCGCCAACGCGTCCGCCTGCCGGCCGGTCCGGTAGAGCACCTCGACGAGTTGCTCCGAGAAGCGTTCGTTGGCCGGGTAGGCGCGGGTCGCGGTCCACAGGTCCACCAGTGCCGAGCGGTCGCGTCCCAGGCCGACCTTCAGGTCACAGACCCGTTCGATCACCCGGACGCGTTCCTCGCTGATGCGGGGCACCAGGTCCCGGTGCAGCGACTCCGACGGCACGTTGGCCAGCATCGGGTCGCTCCACAGCGCGAGCGCCTCCTCCCACGTGGACAGTTCCGTCTCGGGGTCCGATTCGTCCCGGGCCCGGCGGGCCAGCTCGCGGAAACGCATCAGGTCGACGGTGTCGGGGGTGGCGGTGATGCGGTAGCCCCCGGGGGCGGTCTTGATCACGCTGCCGGTGATGCCGTGGCGACTGAACATCTGCCGGAGCCGCAGCGTGCACGTCTGGAGCGCGGCCTTGGCCGAGGCCGGCCGCTCGTCGCCCCAGATCGTCTGTTGCAGCGTGGCGACCGACACCACCTCGTCGGGGTGCAGCAGCAGCGCCGCCAGCAGCGAGGTCACCTTCGACGGCGGCAGGACCAGCGTTTCCCCGCCGCTGCTGAGCGTCAGCGGGCCGAGCACCCGGAACACCGCCGACCTCACGGCCCGTCGGACCTCAAGGGGAGGCCGAAAGATTCACCGACGCCACGACCACGCAGAGTGCTGGGTTGATGGCGAAAGGTCACCACCGCGCACATGGCACCTCCCTCGCATGTCGCCTCCCGCAACGCGCCTGTCGGGACGACAGTGCACTCCGGCCGCCCGCACGTCATCCCGTTCGACGCTGGCGGAACCGGCCATGGCCGGTTCCGCCAACGCCAGGTGGAGCGCATCCATCCGGCATTGCCCCGTTTCCGCGCACGCCCGTGAAGCCGATAGATCGGTCAAACAACCGCATTTCCCGGAAAGTGCGGTGAACACCGCGAAATACGCCGCACCCCGGAATTGATTGTCGTACGTTAATAATTGCGAAACGGCGCGATCGTATGCCTCAGATGTCGAGCCGGTGAACGGCACATATTGAGTCCTTGCGATAAACGGGAAGTCAACTATCGTGATCGTTGGAGATCAACATGGAGGGGACATTGCTCCAACGGCTCGGAGTCTCAGCAACGGCCGAAGCCGTGTACTGGGCGATGGTGGATCACCCGGAGTGGGATGCCGGCCAGCTCGCCACGCGCCTCGGCGTACCCGAGACGGTCGTGCGCGACGCGCTGTCCACGCTCGCCGACCGCGCGCTCATCCTGCCGTCCAGCAGCCGGCCCGGCACCATGCGCGCCGTGAGCCCACAGGTCGGTCTGCTCGCCCTGCTGGACCAGGCCGAGCAGCAGGCGATCGCCCACCAGGCGAAGATCCAGGCGGCGCGCGCCTCGGTCCTGGCCCGCGTCACCAACGGCCCGGATCGGGAACGCGACGAGATCGTGCGGCTGGAGGGCCACGACGCGGTACGCAACCGCCTCGCCGAACACGCCCACACCGCGTCCGAGAGCTGCCTGACCCTGACCACCGGGAAAGCGATGACCGCGGCGGCCATCGAGACCGGCAACCAGTTGAGCCGGATCGCCCTGTCCCGGGGCGTAGCAATTCGGCACATCTACCAGGAGAGCATTCTCGACGACGCCGCCTCCCTGGCGTACGCGGAGCGGATGGCCAAGCACGGTGAACAGAGCCGGATCACGCCGGAGGCTCCGCTGCGCATGACGCTCATCGACCGACGGTTCGCGCTCATCCCGATCGAGCCGAGATCCGGGCGCGGGGCGCTGGAGATCCGCAGCGGCCGGCTGGTCTCCGCCCTGCGCCTGCTGTTCGACATGACGTGGGAGAAGAGCACCCCCCTCGCCCGACGGTCGGCCGGTGACAGCCACGGGCTGACCCACCAGGAATCCGCCATCCTGCGGCTGCTGCGCAGAGGGCGCACCGACGAGGCGATCGGCCGCCAACTCGGGCTCTCCGAGCGCACCGTACGCCGCGTCGTGGCAGACCTCATGAAGCGCCTCGACGCGGAGAGCCGCTTCCAGGCCGGCGCCGAGGCGACGCAGCGCGGCTGGATCTGACGTGAGATCGGTGCGGGGGCCCCTTCCGCTACCCGAGGCGTGCGGACGGGGCCCCTTGCACGTCAGGCGCCGCGGAGGGTGGCGCCGAAGCGTGCGGCGGCGCGGGCCACGGCGGCGTCCCGGGCCGCCACCGCCTCCTCCACGGTCAGGGTGCGCTCCGGCGCCCGGAAGGTGAGCTTGTACGCCAACGACTTGCGCCCGGCTCCCAGCTGCTCCGAGGCGTACACGTCGAACAGGCGTACCGACTCCAGCAGCTCACCGGCGCCCTCGGCGAGGGCCTGCCGGACCGCCTCGGCGGGAACCTGCTCGTCCACCACCAGCGCCACGTCGATCAGTGCCGGCGGATAGCCCGAGACGGTGGGCGCGGGCGCCACCGGGGGCTCCGGCAACGCGTCCAGATCCAGCTCCATGGCGCAGGTACGCCTCGGCAGCTCCAGCGTCGCCACGACCGTCGGGTGCAGCTCGCCGGCGTGCCCGACGACCGTCCCGTCGACCAGCAGCTCGGCGCAGCGGCCCGGGTGCCAGGGGGCGTACTCGCCGGCCCGCACCTCGACCCGCCGCTCGGGCACCCCGGCGGCGGCGAGGACCGCACGCCCCGCCTCGACCGCGTCGGCCCAACCGGCCGGCCGGCCGGCGCCCCACCATCCGGCCGGCTCGATGTCGCCGGCCAGCACGACGGCGACGTGCCGGGGCTGGTGCGGGACGACCGCGTCGGCGGCGGCGAACTCCGCGTCGGTGGGCCGCCGGTCGACACCCATCGCCGGCGGGCGGCCCGCGCCCGGTTGCGGGTGGAAGACCGTGCCGATCTCGTAGAGGGCGAGATCACGCAGGCCCCGGCCCAGGTTGCGCCGGACGATGCCGAGCAGCGGGCCGAGCAGCGTGGTGCGCAGCAGCGGCTCCTCGTCCGACAGCGGATTGGCCAGCCGCACCGCCCGGCGACGCGGATCGTCGGCGGGCAGGCCGAGCTGGTCGGCGAGATCGGCGGCGACGAACGGGTGCGCGAGCACCTCGACGTGGCCCCGCTCGGCCAGCGACCGGGACACCGCCCGGTGGCGTCGCTGCTGCCAGGTCAGGCCCCGACCGGGCGGGGCGGTCGGCAGTACCGAGGGCACCTTCTCGTACCCGTCGAGGCGGACCACCTCCTCGACCAGGTCGGCCGGGTCGATCAGGTCGGGCCGCCAGGTCGGCGGGGTCACGCTGAGCACCTCGCCACCGGCGGCGGCGATGCCCACCTCACCCGGATCCTCGGCGAGCCGGTCGGCGCCCCGCGCCACCGTGCAGCCGACCCGTTCCAGCAGGGCGACCACCCGGGCCGGCGGATACTCCACCCCGACCCGCCGGCTGGGCAGGTCGACCGGCAACGTGACCGGGGTACGCGGCCGGACGTGGTCGATGTCCAGCACCTCGACACCGGCGGTGCCGCCCGCGTGCCCGGTGAGCAGCGCGACCGCCCGGTCCAGGGCGACCAGCGGCAGCGCCGGATCCACCCCGCGCTCCCAGCGCTTCGCCGCCTCGCTGAACAGCTTGTGCCGGCGTGCGGTACGCCCGACCATCGCCGGATCCCAGTGCGCGGCCTCGAAGAGCACGTTGACGGTGCCCGGCACCACCTCGCTGGTCTCGCCGCCCATCACGGCGGCGAGCGAGATCGGCACGCCGTCGCCGGGGCCGGCGAGGGGATTCGGCAGCCCGGCGTCGCAGATGACCATGTCCTCCGGCGCGAGCGCGCGGGTCACCCCGTCGAGGGTGGTCAGCTTCTCCCCCGGTACCGCCCGGCGCACCACCAGCGGCCCGGCGATCCGGTCGGCGTCGAAGGCGTGCATCGGCTGCCCGAGTTCGAGCATCACGTAGTTGGTGATGTCGACCGGCAGCGAGATGCTGCGGATGCCGGCGATCGTCAGCCGCTGCCGCATCCAGTCCGGCGTCGGCGCCGCCGGATCGATGCCCCGCACCATCCGGGCGGCGAACCGGTCGCAGCCGACCGGGTCGCGCACCTCGACCGGGTACGCCGGTTCGGCCGTACCGGCCGTCGCCGGCATCCGACCCCGGTCCGAGTAGTCGACGCCGAGGGCGTGCGCCAGCTCGCGGGCGAGCCCGCGCAGCGACATCTGGTAGCCCCGGTCCGGGGTGATTTCCACCTCCACCACGATGTCGTTGAGCCCGACCACCGGCCGCGCGTCGTCGCCGGGCTTGGCCGGGACGTGCTCGGCCAGCACGAGGATGCCGGAGTGGTCGTCGCCCAGGCCCAGCTCCTTGGCGGAGCAGATCATGCCGTTGGAGTTGCGCCCGTACGTCTTGCGGGCGCCGATGGCGAAGCCGCCCGGCAGCACGCCGCCGGGCAGGATCACCACGACCCGGTCGCCCGGTGCGAAGTTGCGCGCCCCGCAGACGATCTCCTGCGGCTCGCCGGTGCCGTTGGCGGCGCCGACGTCCACCCGGCAGAACCGGATCGGCTTCTTGAAGCCGGTCAGCTCCTCGATCTCCAGGACCTCGCCGACCACCAGCTGCCCGGTGACCGTCGCCGACAGGTCCACGATGGACTCGACCTCGATGCCGAGGTCGACCAGGGCCCGCTCCAGCTCACCGACGGGCAGGTCCGGGATGTCGACGTACTCCCGCAGCCAACTGACAGAAACTCGCATGACTCGTAACCACCGTCTCCGTAACTCGCGTCCGCACTACGCCCCGTGGCCGAACGCCCGGGTGAACCGGACGTCGCCCTCGACCAGATCCCGCATGTCGCCCACCCCGTGCCGGAACATGACGGTGCGGTCGATGCCCATGCCGAAGGCGAACCCGGAGTAGACCTCCGGGTCGATGCCGCAGGCCCGCAGCACCCGCGGGTTCACCATGCCGCAGCCGCCCCACTCGACCCACTGTGGGCCCTTGCGGTGCTCCGGGAACCACACGTCGAACTCGGCCGACGGCTCGGTGAACGGGAAGTAGTGCGGCCGGAAGCGGGTCTTCGCGCCCTCGCCGAAGATCGCCCGGGCGAAGTGGTCCAGCGTGCCGCGCAGGTGGGCCATCGTGATTCCCTTGTCCACCACCAGGCCCTCGACCTGGTAGAAGACCGGGGAGTGGGTGGCGTCCAACTCATCGGTGCGGTAGACCCGCCCCGGTACGACCACGTAGATCGGCGGCTGGCGGGTCAGCATGGTGCGCGCCTGCACCGGCGAGGTGTGGGTACGCAGCACCAGGCCCGACTCCTCGGCGGGTGCGATGTGGAAGGTGTCCATCAGACCCCGCGCCGGATGGTCGGCGGGGATGTTCAACGCGTCGAAGTTGGCCCACTCCAGCTCGACCTCGGGCCCCTCGGCCACCTCGTAGCCCATGCCGACGAACAGGTCGCTGATCTGCTCCATCAGCACCGTGATCGGGTGCCGGGCACCACGCGGGCGGCGATCGTAGGGCAGCGTCACGTCGACGCGTTCGGCGACCAGGACCCGCTGCGCCTGCTCCCGCTCCAGCACCTCGGCTCGGGCCGCGTACGCCTGCTCGATGGCGCGGCGGGCCTCGTTGACCCGCTTGCCGGCGTCGGCCTTCGCGGCCGGCGGCAGCGCGCCGATCTCCCGGCGGGCCAGCGCGACCGGGGCCCGGTCACCGAGGTGCGCCGGGCGTGCCGCGGCCAGCGCGTCCGGGTCACCGGCGGCGGCGAATGCCTTGCCGGCCTCGGTCACGGCCTCGGCCAGGGCGGCCGGGTCGAGCAGGGCGACCTGCTTCGGGTCGTACGGATCGTTGCGGTAACTCATGACGTACGGGCACTCCCTCACGACGGCGCCGGCCCTCACGGGCGGCGAAGTGAGTCTACGGACGCGCGGCTGTGCCGCAGCCCGCCGGTGGGAGTCGCGTGGAGAGCAGGTCAGACCCGCCGCCCGCCGACACCGGCGGGCTGGCTAAACGAACGCCGTGACGCGTTCACCATCGGGGCCGCATCTCCTCCGTCGTGTGCGCGTGATCCGGGGTCAGCGCTGTGCTCTCGCTGAAGCGTACAGGCAGACGGCCGCGGCCGCAGCCAGGTTGAGGCTCTCGGCCCGCCCGTGCAGCGGCACCCGGACACGGGCGTCGGCGGCGGTGGCCAACTCACCCGGGAGGCCGTGCGCCTCGGAGCCGAACAGCCAGGCGGTGGGTGCCGCGAGCCGGCCGGCGTCGGCCAGCTCGTCCAGATCGTCCGCGCCGTGACCGGTGGCGGCGAGCACGGTCAGCCCGGCGGCCCGCGCGGTGGCCACCACGGCGGCCGGGTCGCGCTCGCGCACCACGTCGACGTGGAACACGCTGCCCGCCGACGACCTGACGCACTTGCCGTTGTACGGGTCGACCGTCTCCCCGGCGAAGACCACCACGGTGGCACCGGCCGCGTCGGCGGTGCGCAGCACCGTACCGGCGTTGCCCGGGTCACGGATGCCGGCGAGCACCGCGACCAGCCTCGGCCGGCGGGCCAGCGCCGTCTCCAGCGGCACGTCGAGGTGCCGGCAGACGGCGACCAGGCCCTGCGGGGACACGGTCTCGGCGAGGGCCGCGAGGGCGTCGTCGGTCACCTCGGAGACGGGTACGTCGTCGCGGGCGGCGGCTGCCGCCAGGTCGGCGTACCGGTCGAGGGCGGCGGGCGTGCCGAACAGCTCCACCACGGTGCGGGGTCGGCTCAGGGCCTCCCGGACCGCCTGCGGCCCCTCGGCCAGGAACCGGCCCGTGGCGTCGCGCTCGCGGCGCCGCTGGAGCCGGCGCGCGGCGACCACCCGGGGCGTACGCGGTGTGAAGGGCATGGTGTCCTCACCACACGCGCGAGGCGCCCCTCGGGTCGAGGGACGCCTCGCTGCGCGGTGTGGTGATCAGGCGGCCTGGGCCGGCGCGCCGCCGGTGCCCTCGGCCTGCACCGCGGCCCGGGCCAGCTCGACGATCGCCGCGAACGCGGCGGCGTCGTTGACGGCCAGGTCGGCCAGGATCTTGCGGTCGACCTCGATCCCGGCCAGACGCAGGCCCTGGATCAGGCGGTTGTAGGTCATCCCGTTGGCGCGGGCGCCCGCGTTGATCCGCTGGATCCACAGCTGCCGGAAGTCGCCCTTGCGGTCGCGACGGTCCCGGTAGGCGTACTGCATCGAGTGCAGCACCTGCTCCTTGGCCTTGCGGTACAGCCGGGAGCGCTGACCGCGGTATCCACTCGCGGTCTCCAGCAGGGTACGGCGCTTCTTCTGGGCGTTCACAGCCCGCTTGACGCGTGCCATCTCAACTCCTTCTTGGGCTCAGGTGGCGCGCGTCAGCGGCCGAGCAGCTTCTTGAGGCGCTTGACGTCGGACTTGGCCGCTTCGACCACGCCCGTCAGCCGCCGGGTACGGGTGGAGGGCTTCTTCTCCAGGTTGTGGCGCAGACCGGCCTGCTGCTTCATGATCTTGCCCTTGCCGGTCACGCGGACCCGCTTGCCCGTCCCCGTGTGGCTCTTCATCTTCGGCATGTGGAACGTCTTCTCCCCTGTTACTCGCCGCTGTTGTCGGCGGCGGTGCCGGTGTCACCGGCTGCTGCGGTCTCGCCGGCCTCCGGGCCGGCGGATCCCTCCGCTGCCCGGTCCCGGGGCGCTCCGCCCCGGGAGGCCGTCGCGGCGACCGCGGCGGCCTTGGTGGCGCGGTGCGGCGCGAGCACCATGATCATGTTTCGGCCGTCCTGCTTCGGAGCGGCCTCGACGTACCCCAGCTCCGAGATCTCGCTCTCGAGCCGGCGCAGGAGCCGGTACCCCAGCTCCGGGCGGCTCTGCTCGCGACCGCGGAACATGATCGTCACCTTGACCTTGTCGCCGGCCTTGAGGAACCGCACCACGTGACCCTTCTTGGTCTCGTAGTCGTGCGGGTCGATCTTCGGCCGGAGCTTCATCTCCTTGATGACGGTCTGCTGCTGGTTACGCCGCGCTTCGCGCGCCTTCAGTGCGCTCTCGTACTTGAACTTGCCGAAGTCCATGAGCTTGCACACCGGCGGGCGCGCCATCGGCGCAACCTCGACCAGGTCCAGATCGACGTCCGCGGCCAGCTGAAGGGCGCGCTCCAGCGGGACGATGCCCACCTGCTCACCCTCGGGGCCGACCAGTCGGACCTCACGTGCCCGGATCTGCTCGTTCACGCGTGGTTCGACGCTGATGGGGCCTCCTCGAGTCGGTTCTTCATGCGTGGCCGACCCCTGCGGCTCCCGGTGGGAACCGACCCGGAAAGCAGAAGGCCCCGGCGCATGCCAGGGCCCGCTCGACCGGTCGGCACGATCACAGGATCGCGCATCCGGGACCGGGACGTGCCCGGAACCGGAGACCGGACCCGGCCACCGACAACGGCGACTCGGGTGGGAGCAGGCGCTCCACTTTCGTGGCCGCCCGCGCTATGCGGACAGCCTGGTCGACCCCACAACACTACACCCTCGGCAACCGACCTCTCAAACCGGGCACCCTCGACCCGCTCCCAAGATCCGCGCAGTATCAGGGATGTTGCTGCCTCAACTCCGACCGAGGCAGCAGTATCACCGAAGTTGCGCGGATCATGAGGGAGTGGGCGAGGGGAAGCTTGGGCCAGGGGTAAGGTCAGCGGCCGGCGAGCGTGGCCAGGTGGGCCTGGTGCAGCCGGCGCAGGGCGCGAACCCCGTCGACGGCGAGCTGTTCGTCGGCAGCCTGGAGCGCGACCACCGGCAGGAGATCGTCGTCGTGCAGTTCCAGCGCGGCCCACGGGGCACCCCGATCGAACCGGATCCCCCGCACCACGTCCCAGGGCAACTCGTACGAGCCGATCACGTTGCGGACCCGCACACCCCGCGCGTCCGCCTCGACCCGGGGCCGGGTGAAGAGCAGGACACCGAGGGCGAAGAGGACTCCGAGCCCGATCATGGCGAGCTGGTCACCGCGCTGGAAGGTGCCGTAGCCGTTGCCGGTGGGGCCGGTCAGCGTGGTAGCGATCACGGCGAAGACCACGACCAGCAGGACGGCCGATACCCAGCAGACCAGCCGGATGCGCCGGGGTCGGAGACGGATCAGCTCAGTCTGGCTCATGCTGGCACTCCGCTTCGCTGCGCGCCACCATGAGGCACCACCGCCCTGAGCTGATGATTCGCTCGCCGACGCTCGCTCATGGCACCAGTTTGCCATCCGCTCCTGGTGGCCGGTTCGGCGCCACACGGGCGTCGGCGCCGGCTGGGGCCGTCCGGGAGGCCGGGCTCGCACCGGCGGGCGGAGTCACGGCGGGCGTCGGCGTGGCACGGGTGGTCGATCGTGGACCCCAGCTGGCGACCAGCACCGCGAGCAGGGTGAGCAGCGCGCCGGCCAGCACCGGCAGCCGTGCCCCGGGCCCGCCCGGCAGCAGCATGTCCAGCAGCAGGGCACCGCCGAGCTGCCCGGCGACCAGGGCCAGACCGGTACGCAACACACCCGCCGCGCGGACCCCCACGACCAGGCTGGCCACGATGACGACGCCGAGCAGTCCGCCGGTGTAGAGATGCCAACCCTGCGGCCAGGCCACCGGCGGGCCGGTGAACGCGCCGGCCAGCGCCGCGACGAGCAGGACCACCGGCGTACTGACGGCGAAGTTGACCGCGACCCCGGCGGCGGCCGAGCCGGCCGCCGAGATCCGGCCGTTCAGCGCGGCCTGCAACGCGACCGCGACCCCACCCGCCACGGCCAGCAGGAGTACGCCGACCGCCAGCTCACCCACCGGCTGGCCGGCCTGGGCCAGTGCCACCGCCGCCACCCCGAGCAGGGCCCCGGCGACCCTGGGCGTGGTCAGCGGCAGCCGGCCCACCGGGGCGAGCCCGCTTCGGTCCGACGCCAGTCCGCCGAGGCTGCTGCCGGCGACCTGGGCGATGGTGAAGACCGCGACCCCGAGCACCGGTACGGCGTACGCGGCGAGCACCACGATGGCCGCCCCGCCCAACCCGCCCAGGTAGGACCACCATGGCAGCCCGGAGCGCCGGAGGGCGACGAGCCCGGTCCGCATCGACGGCAGCACCAGCAGCCCGACCAGGATCAGCAGCGTCCCGCCGGCGTTGTTCACCACCGCGCCGAGGCTGGCGTTGCCGACCCGTTGACCCAGCTCGCCGTTGACCGCACCCTGCGCCGCAGCCGCCGCGCCGCCGGCGGTGACCAGGGTGAGCGCGAACGCGGCCGGCGGCGGCCTCACAGCCGGCAGGCGTGGATGTTGGTCACCAGGATCGCCCGGGCGCCCAGCTCGTACAGCTCGTCCATGATCCGGTGCACGTCGTCGCGGAGCACCATGGCCTGCACCGCCACCCAGCCCTCGCGGTGCAGCGGCGAGACGGTGGGCGACTCGATGCCGGGGGTCAGCGAGCTGGCCCGATCCAGCAGCCCGGCCGGCACGTCGTAGGCGAGCATCACGTAACGGCGGGCCACCAGCACCCCGTGCAGCCGACGTTGCAGCTGCTCGGCCTGCGGGTGGGGCGCCGCGCCGGCCCGGCGTACCAGCACCGCCGAGGAGTGCAGCAGCGGCTCACCGAAGACCACCAGACCGGCCTGGCGCAGGGTGGCCCCGGTCTCGACCACGTCGGCGACCACGTCGGCGACGCCCAACCGGATGGCGTTCTCCACCGCGCCGTCGAGGCGGATCACGTCGGCCTTGACGCCCAGCTCGGCGAGGTGACGCTCGACCAGCCCCGGGTACGCGGTGGCGACCCGGTGACCGCCCAGCTCCCGCACGTCGTCGACATCGTCGGGTCGGGCCGCGAACCGGAACGTGGCCCGGCCGAAGTTGAGGTCGACCACCTCCTCGGCCGGCGCGCCGGAGTCGATCAACAGGTCGCGGCCGGTGATGCCGACGTCCAGGTCACCGGAGCCGACGTAGGTGGCGATGTCCTTCGGCCGCAGGTAGAAGAACTCGACATCGTTGGGCTGGTCCCGGCAGACCAGGTCCTTGGCGTCGGTGCGCTGGCGGTAGCCCGCCTCGCGCAGCATCTGGGCGGCCGACTCGGCCAGGGTGCCCTTGTTGGGTACGGCGACACGCAGCATGACGGAGTGCTCCTTCGATCGGGTTCGGGTCGACGGTGGGGGCACTCACAGATGTCGGTAGACGTCCTTCAGCTCAAGACCACTGGCGATCATCAGCACCTGGACCTGGTAGAGCAGCTGGGAGATCTCCTCGGCGGTGCGCTCGGGCCCCTCGTGCTCGGCGGCCATCCACGACTCGGCCGCCTCCTCGACGACCTTCTTGCCGATGAAGTGCACGCCCTTCTCCAGCGCGGCGACCGTGCCGGAGCCCGGGGTGCCGGCGGCGGCCTTGGCCTGCAGCTCCGCGAACAACTCCTCGAACGTCTTCACGGAGACGGATTCTCCCAGTCGCCGTCGGTCGTCGCGCGCGCCGGGTCGGTGGTGACCGGTGGGCGGGACCGGGATTCCCTACCAACATGATGGGACACCTCTTCGAGCCCCGCCTATGGTGGTCGTACGCTGTCGGCCATGGTCAGCACCCCACGCATTCTCACGCTCGCCACCGCGAGCGCCCTCCTGCTGGCGGTCACCGCCTGCGCACCCGAACCCGAGCCCGCGCCCGGGCCCACCTCCACCGCCGGGGCGGCGTGCGCCAAGGACAGCCTCGCCACCCAGACGCCGGGCAAGCTCACCATCGCCACGGACGAGCCGGCGTACCCGCCGTGGTTCGTCGACGACAAGCCCGACAACGGCGAGGGCTTCGAGTCCGCCGTGGCCTACGCGGTGGCCGAACGGCTCGGCTACGCCCGCGACGACGTCGTCTGGACACGGGTGCGGTTCGACGCCGCCATCGCGCCCGGGCCGAAGAACTTCGACTTCGACATCAACCAGTTCTCCATCACCGCGGAGCGCCAGCAGGCGGTGGACTTCTCCGCCCCCTACTACCTGGTGCGGCAGACGGTCATCGCGCTGAAGTCCGCCCCGATCGCCGGCAAGACCACGCTGGCCGACCTGCGCGGGGCCAAGCTCGGCGCCCAGGTCGGCACGACCAGCTACCAGGCGATCACCGACGTGATCAAGCCGACGGTCGAGCCGCAGGTCTACAACAGCAACGACGACGCCAAGCAGGCCCTGCAGAACGGCCAGATCGACGGGCTGGTCGTGGACCTGCCCACCGCGTTCTACATCACCGCCGCCGAGATCGAGGACGCGGTGATCGTCGGGCAGCTGCCCCAGGTGGGCACTCCCGAGGCGTTCGGGCTGCTGCTGGACAAGGGCTCCCCGCTCACCGGTTGCGTCAGCTCCGCGGTCGACCAGCTCGCCGGCGACGGCGTGCTCAAGGAGTTGGAGCAGCGGTGGCTCGCCCAGGTGGCGGGAGCGCCCGAACTCACGTGAGCACAGCCCTGCACGACCCCTCGCCCGCCCAGCGGGCCCGCGACGCGTACCGCCGCCGGCAGACCCGGCTGAGCGTGCTGATCGCCGCCGCCTCCACGGCGGCGGTCGGCACGCTGCTGGCGGTCACGGTGACCGGGGCACCGGGCTGGGAGCGGGTACGCCAGACGTTCCTCGACCCGCAGATCGCCCGGGACGCGCTGCCTCGGGTGCTGACCGGGCTCTGGCTGAACGTACGGCTGCTGGTCTGCTGCGCCATCGGCGCCCTGCTGCTGGGGCTGCTGATCGCGATCCTGCGGACCCTGCGCGGGCCGGTCTTCTTCCCGATCCGGGCGCTCGCGGCCGGCTACACGTACACCTTCCGCGGCCTGCCACTGATCATCGTGCTCTACCTGTACGCCTTCGGCGTGCCCGGCCTGCGGTTGCAGGGCACACCGTCGGTGCTGGTGCTGGGCGGGCTGGCGCTGGTCCTCACCTACAGCGGCTACCTGGCCGAGGTGTTCCGCGCCGGCATCGAGTCGGTGCACCCCAGCCAGCTCGCGGCGGCCCGGTCGCTGGGGCTGACCTACCGGCAGACCATGCGGCACGTGGTGCTGCCCCAGGCCGTGCGCCGGGTCGCGCCGCCGCTGCTCAACGACGTGGTGGCGTTGCAGAAGGACGTCGGCCTGGTCTCGCTGGCCGGGCCGATCGACGCGGTACGGGCCGCGCAGCTCGCCACCGCACAGACCTTCAACTACACGCCGTACATCGTGGCCGGCGTGCTCTTCGTCCTGCTCGCCATCCCGCTGATCGCCGTCACCGACCAGGTGACGCTGCGGGCGGCCCGACGCCAGTCCGGAGGATGACCATGGACGTGCGGCCAAGCCCGGACACGGCGCCGAGCGCGGACGTGTTGCGGTGCCGGGGGCTGCGCAAGGAGTTCGGCGGGCAGGCCGTCCTCGACGGTCTCGACCTGGCCGTGGCCGAGCATCAGGTGGTGGCGCTGATCGGGGCCTCCGGATCCGGCAAGTCGACCCTGCTGCGCTGCGTGAACCTGCTGGAGGAGCTGCACGACGGGACGATCGAGCTGGACGGCGAGGAGATCTCCGCGCCGGGCGTCGACCCCGACAAGGTACGCCGCCGCATCGGCATGGTCTTCCAGTCGTACAACCTCTTTCCGCACCTGAGCGTGCTGGACAACGTCACCCTCGCCCCGCGCCGGGTGCACCGGCACTCCCGGGCCGAGGCGGAGGCCCGCGCCCGCGAACTACTGGACCGGGTGGGGCTGGGGCCGAAGGCCGACGCGTACCCGGACCGGCTCTCCGGCGGCCAGCAGCAGCGGGTGGCGATCGTCCGCGCGCTGGCCAACTCGCCCCGGCTGCTGCTGCTCGACGAGGTCACCTCGGCGCTGGACCCGGAGCTGGTCGGCGAGGTGTTGACCATGATCCGCGACCTGAAGGCCGAGGGCATGACCATGGTCCTGGCCACCCACGAGATGGGCTTCGCCCGCGACGTGGCCGACCAGGTCTGCTTCCTCGACGGCGGCCGGGTCCTCGAATCCGGCCCGCCCGCCCAGGTCCTCGCCGAGCCGACCCACCCCCGCACCCGCCAGTTCCTGGCCCGCATCATCGAAGCCGGCCGCCTCTGACCGGCTGGGCGGCCAGCCGGTCACGCAGCAGTGCCACCAGTTCCGCCCAGTCGAGCAGGCTCCCCCGCGCCACCGCCGCCTGGTACGCCGGCCCGGACAACGCCTTTCGGACGGCGTTTGCGCTGCGCGGCGCGTCGATCGGGTCCATCCGCTCCGGGAAGTAGCCGATCGGGGCGCCGAGCGCCGACACCGCACCGACCAGGACGGCACCCAGTTCCGCCTGGCCGGTACGGGCCAGCACCCCGGCCAGCGAGTGCACCAGAGCCAGCCAGCTCGCCCGGTCGTTGCCCGGATCGGTGTCCAGCGTCAACGCCCGGAGCGTGGCCAACGCCCGCTCGGGCCGACCCTGGTCGACGCTGACCTTGCTGTCGGCCCAGCCGGCGGAGAGCACCGCCCACCAGTGGCCGCACTCGCGGGCCAGCCGGTTCGCCTCGGTCAGCTCTCGATGCGCCCGCTCCAGGTCACCACCGGCTCGACTGATCTGGCCGCGTACGGTCAGTGCCTCGGCGCGGATGCCCGGGTGCCCGACCAGCTCGGCCAGGGCGACCGCCTGATCCGCGACGGCCACCGCACGGACCAGGTCACCACTCACCATGATCATCGACGCCAGGTAGCTGACCGCGGTCGCCCGCACGTCCCGGGCATCGACCCGCTCGGCGAGGTCGGCCGAGGTACGGAAGACGTCCGTGGCGGCGGCATGGTCCCCGACCAGGTAGGTGACCCCGCCGATGGCGAGCAGCAGCCGGGCCCGGACCAGCAGCAGCTCCTTCTCCCGCTGCGGCTCGGCGGCGATCCGGTCGAGCAGGGCGGCCTCGGCCATCCGCCCCCAGCGGGTGCCGTCGCTGATCTGGCCGGTACGGAACCAGAACCAGGCCAGCGCGGCACAGATCCGGGCCGCGCCGAGCGCGTCCCCGGCGTCCAGGGCCGACTCCAGGCCGGCCGCGATGTTGTCCCGTTCCTGACGCAGACGCTGCATCCAGTGCGCGCCGTCGGTGGTGAGCAGCCGCTGCTCGGCGGCCTCCACCAGCCCCAGCAACCAGGCCCGGTGCCGTGACCGGGACGTGGCGCGTTCCACCCCGGAGAGCAGGCCGGCGGCGTAGTGGCGGATCGAGTCCAGCATCCGGTATCGGCGCGTGCCGCTGGTCGCGTCCACCATCACGAGTGACTTGCGCACCAGGCCGAGCAGCACCGGAAGGACCCGGGGATCCGCGCCGACCCGCTGGGCCGCGGCCAGGTCGAACCCGCCGTCGAAGACGCTGAGCTGGCGGAACAGTCGCTGCTCGGACGGGGTGAGCAGGTGGTGGCTCCACTCGATGGTCTGCTCCAGGGTGGCGTGCCGATGGCCGCCGGATCGGCCGCTGTCGAGCAGGGCGAACCGGTCGTCGAGCTGGTTCACGATGTCCCGCAGGGACAACGCCCGGCACTGGGCGGCCGCCAGCTCGATGGCGAGCGGGAGACCGTCCAGCCCCCGGCAGAGTTCCTCGGCCACCGGGCGATCCGCCTCGGTCAGCCCGCCGCCCGGCAGCACCACCGCCATGCGGGCGGCCAGCAGGGTCACCGCGTCCTCCGGCGGCAACGACGCCAATTCCAGCAGCGCCTCTCCGGCGATGCCCAGCGGCTGCCGGCTGGTGACGAGGACCCGCATTCCGGGCCCGGCGGCGAGCAGGGCCGCGACCGTCTCGGCGACCCCGTCCACCAGGTGCTCGGCGTTGTCCAGCACGAGCAGGGTGTGCCGCCCGGTGAGCAGCCGGGCCAGCTCGGCCAGCCCCGACGGCAGCGGCAGACCGAGGGCGTCGGCGACGGTACGCGCCACCAGTGCGTCGTCGCGTACCCCGGCCAGCTCGACCACCCAGGGCCCGTCCGGATCGGCCCGCTCGCGGAGGCACTCCATGGCCAGCCGGGTCTTGCCCACCCCACCCGGACCGACCATCGTCACCAGGCGGTGCTCGGCGAGCAGGGCGTGCAGCCGGGCCCGATCGGCGTGCCGGCCCACGAAGGAGGAGATCGCGGCGGGCAGGTTCCGGCTCGACGGCAGGGCCCGGGCGGCGGCGCCGGCGAGGGCAGGAGTACGGGAGACGGGGGCGCACAGGGACTCGTCCTGTCCCAGGATGGCCTGCTGGACCCGGTGCAGGCCCGGCCCGGGGTCGGTGCCCAGGTCGGCCGCGAGCCGTTCCCGGGCCTGCCGCAGCACGGCCAGCGCGTCGCCCTGCCGGCCCGCCCGGTACAGGGCCACCGCCAGCAACTCCCAGCCGCGTTCCCGTAGGGGATGCTCGATGACCAGCGCCTGTAGGTCGCCGATCGCGGTGGCGAGGTCGCCGACCGCGAGCATGGCCGCCAGGCGCAACTCCCGGGCGGTTGCCTGGAGCGACTCCAGCCGGGTCACCGTCGACACGGCGAACGGCGCGTCGGGAAAGTCGGCGTACGCCGGGCCGCGCCAGAGCGTGAGCCCTTCGTCGAACCGGCGCAGGGCCGCCTCGGGATCCCCCCGATCCAGGTACCGGCCGCCCTCGGTGACCAGCCGGGTGAAGCGTTCCGCGTCCACCGTCTCGGCCGGCACCCGCAGGGCGTACCCGGGCCCCTCCCGCACCAACAGCCGGGGTGGGGTACGGGCTGCCCGTCCCGGCTCCAGCGCCCGGCGCAGGCCGGCCACGTAGCCGAAGAGGGTGGCCGTGGACGGTGGCTCGGTGTCGCTCCACACCTGTTCCAGCAGCCGTTCGGCGGAAACGGTGCTGCCGCCGACCGCGAGCAGTGCGGCGAGCACGGCCCGCTGGCGCGGACCACCGAGGTCGACCTCCCGGCCGCCGACCTCGGCGGACAGCGGACCGAGGACGCGGAACTGGACCTGCACTGTTCTCCCCACCCGGCCGGCGCCCTGATTCTGGCGCCAGCACCCCCATAGCCGGCGATCGGATGAAGATCCGATCAGATGGTGGCGGGTTCGTGCCAGTCGCGGTCCGGAAGACGACAGGTACCCGGCGGAAACCGCCGGGTACCTGTCGCTCGTCCCGTGGGCCTACTCGGTCACGATGCGCCGTCCGGTGGCCACCGCCTGCGCCGTGCGCACGCTCTGGATCACCAGGTCGACAGCGGGCAGTCCTTCCGCGTACTCCCCCGCGGCCAGCTTCTGCGACCAGAACACCAGCCGGTTCCGCATCACGTCGGTGCGCTGGTAGGTGAGGTACTCCAGGCAGTACGCGATGGGGTCGAGGGCGGTCTGCAAGGTGCAGCCGAGTCGCCGCTCACCGGCCAGCGGCGAGGCCCCGATCTGGCCCTCCGGCCTGAGCCGACACGGAAATGCCCGGTCGGCGCAGTAGTGGGACCGCCCGTGCTCGTAGGCGTCGGTGACCATGTTCAGACCGTCCAGGTCGGACGGCGTGCGGAACAGGCCCACCAGGTTGCTGCTGATCAGCTCGTCCTGGGTGATGGCGGTGCCGAACCCCAGCTTGATGTACGCCGTCATCAGCTTGGCCTGGGTGGTCAGCTGCTTGTTCAGGACGTGCAGGGTTTCCTCCGGCTTCGTCGGGTTCGGGTTCGCCAGTTCCCGGGTGACCCGGGTGTAGTAGTCCGCGGCCTGCTGGTGGAGCCAGTTGGTCGACCGTACGCGCGCCTCCTCCGTGTGGTTCGCATAGCTGGCGGACTGCTGGAACTGCGCCTTGTAGGTGGAGTCCCACTTGGCGATGTCCTGCGACGCCTGGCGGCAGGCGCCGGGCTGGCCGTCGTCGTGGACCCGGCAGACCTCACCGAGCGGGAAGACCCGCGTCCACTCCCGTACGATCCGCCAGTTGCCGTCCCACTTCTGCCGCGCCCGGATGGTGAACTGAAGGTCGGCCGTGGTGATCTCCCACCTGCCGGAGCGGCGGAGGTCCACGTTGGTCCAGCCCGACTCGTGGCAGAGCTGGACGGGTGAGTCCGCCCGGCCGTACTGCGCCACCCAGAGCGCCTGCGGCAGGTCGGCGTACCTGACCTGGCTGGGGCGGCTCAGGGCGGTCCCGCCCGCCGCGCAGGACGGCACGGTCGCCGGGTCGGCGGTCGGCTTCTGGCCGGCCGGCACCGCCTGGTTCGGGCCCGCGAACGGGTTGTGCCGGCCCGCACCGCGGATCTCGTCCCGGATGGTGGCGGCCCGGTTCGCCATGTCCAGCGCGGTGAACCGGTACTGCATGATCGCGTTGCGCATCAGGTTGTTCAGGTGACCGTAGTCGCCCGACGGCACCTTGTCCGCCCTGCTCAGATCCCGCGCCGCCGCCTGGATCTGGTCACCGGCCGCGATCAGCTCGTCGGACTGGCTGCTGCCGGTACGGGCGGCGTGCTGCGGGTTCTGCGCCAGCAACATCTGGTAACCGGTGGCCGCCAGCAGCCACGCCTCCGCGTCGACCGGGTTGTGGAACGCCTTGCTGCCCGAGGAGAGACTGTCGTCCTTGGCGTAGTTGTGCAGGTAGCCGATGGATCCGTAGGTGCCGTACGTGCCCAGCGCGAAGTCCGGGTCGGCCGCGTCGAAGGGCGCGATGAACCGGCTGTCCCGGGCCACGTCGGTCGCGTCGAACCTGAGGTCCTGGGCGGTGTCGCTGTAGTTGACACTGGCATCCTCGTACGGCAGCGGCTGCCCGGTACGGGCCTCGTACCCGACGGCGTGGTCGATGCGCCGCTTGATGTCGCTGACCGCGGCCGTCTTCTGGTTGGCGAAGATGGCGCTGCCCCACATGTCGACCCGCTCGGTCAGCCTGGCCAGCCGCTCGTTGATCTGGATCAGCTGGGCGTTGGTGGCGTTCTGCAACTCGATCACGACACCGAACTGGTCCAGCATGTCCGTGTAGATCGCACTCAGCCCGCGCTCGATCCGGTCGAAGCGGTCGTTCATGGTGTGCCGCAGATCCGCCACGTCCTGACGCAGCGCACGCAGTTGGTCGAGGATCTGCGCCTCCGGGCTGGGGCCACCGGCGAAGACCGGCAACAGGGCCGAGATGGCACCGAGCACGTTGCCGGTGAGGGCCAGGGTGCTCATCGAGGTCAGTGCCGCGCCGAGGTTGAGCCCCGCGACGGTCGGCAGGTACTGGTTGATGGCCGTGGCGATCTGGGTGGCCGCGCGGCCGACTCCGGCGATCGTGCGTCCGGCCCGTTCGTCGACGAAGCCGGCGAGCAGGGCGAGCACGTCCACCGCGCTGGCCGCCCCGTTGATCCACTGCTGCGCGTCGCCGGCCCGTTGTACCGCGGCCCGGTGCTCCTGGGTGGTGGGCTTCGGGCCGTCGTTCGCCAGCGGGAATCGTTCCACCAGCGCGCGCAGCACCTCGTTGTATCCGTCGACGCGACCACCGATCGCGCCCAGCAGGTCGTTGAGCTGCGCCAACGTGTCGGCCAGCCACAACTGGTTGTTCTGCTGGTGGTCCAGGATCGCGGTGACGTTCAGCCAGGTGGCCAGGAACGGGTCGGCCGCCAGGCTGTCGAGGGAGGCGGCAGCGTCCACGTTGTACTGCACGCCGAAGGTGGCGTTCCACGCCTCGCGAAAGGCGTTGTCGGCAACCGCGAGATTCGCCACCCCCTGCCAGATCCAGTTCTGCACCTCGTACGCCTGCTGGAACCAGGAGTGCTGGAACTGCGCGGCGGTGATCTGGTCCACCATCGAGCCGTAGTTGCGCAGCTGGGTGCCGACGGTCGACTCCATCAGCTCCTTCATGATCGGCGAGGCGACCGCTCCGCCGGGTGCCATCGCGCTCAGCTCCAGCAGCTTGAGCACGAACTGGTACGCCGGACGCTCCAGGTCGTCCGCGGTCAGCTTGCTGTTGTACCAGTTCCGCATCGTGACGGAGTGTTCGAGGAGCTGCTGCCGGGTGGCCTGCGGATGCAGCTGCCGGTAGCCGATCAGCTCCGCGCTGAGCATCAGGTCCTTGAAGCCGTCCGAGCCGTTGAGCCGGGCCCGCATGTGCATGGTGAACAGGGCTCGACGCAGGTTCGCCTCGTCGACCGAGACCGGGCTGGTGCTGGCGGCGGCGGGCGGCGCGACGGCGACGCTGCCCGCCATCATGCCCACCACCGCCACCAGCGCGGTCAGGGTCCGCAGGGCATGGGCACGCCAGCCCCGGCCCCTGTCCCTGGGCGTTGGGCAGACCGGCAGGTCTGTCCTGGTCACCACCGCGCCACCGGTGGCTCTCATTCGGCTTTGCACGTTCAATCCCCAATCTTTCCTGGCCGTACGGCCCTCGCCAGAGGCTGCCGTGGGCCGTTGGGAAAGCACTGGGAACCGGCGGGGAACGAGTTCAGTCGAGTCCACGAGGGGCGGTCTCAGGAGTCAGTCCCCGAGTTCCGGTGGGACGGGTCGGCAGCGCCGTCAGAGCAGCAGGTACGCGGTCAGCCGGTCGGCGAGTTGCTTCGGGTGGCTGAGCCCCACCGCGTGGCCGCCGTCGATCTCGTCCGGAGTGACGCCCAGGCGGTCGGCAGCCACCCTGCGCTGGAAGTCCGCCGGGAAGAACCGGTCCTCGCGGGCGATGAGCACCGTCGTCGGCACCTCCGGCCAGGCGTCCAGGGGCCACGGCTCGTTCCACTCCGCGCTGACCTGCTCCCGGCCGTGCGAGGCGGCCTCCGCGACGATCTCGGCCGGCACGCCGTTGTAGAACTGCTGCTCCTCGCTGAGCCCCGCCACGCCGCGGTAACCGGTGTTGTCCCACCAGTCCCCGGGCCGCTCACCGGGCTCGGGGACCATCGGAGTGAGCAGGACGATCAGCCGCACCGGCAACCGGTCGGCAACCAGCGGCGCGGTGAACGCACCGTACGAGTGCCCGACGACCACCAGGTCGCGCCGGTCACCGATCGCGTCGACGACCGTCTCGCAGAACTCGGCGAACCCCGCCGAGCTGTCCTCGATCGGCAACTCCGGCACGACCACGTCATGGCCGCGATCGGCCAGCTCGGGGACCAGCCGATGCCAGTCCCAGGCGCTGCCCCCGCCGCCGTGGATCAGAACGAAACTCGCCACGCCCCGAAGCCTCACATAGGGGTACGACAACAGCCACCGGGGCACCGAATGCGGGGTCGCGCGATCCGCCGCGACCGCCACTACCCGTGGCGCAGCACTGAGGCGATGCCGCCGCGGAGGTGCTCCCGCAGCGCCGGATCGGCGTACGCCTCCGCGGCGTGGCCGAGTGACGTGTAGAAGCAGCGGACATTGTCGTGCACGTGCGACCAGGCGACGGGATGGTCGGCGCCCATCGTCCCGCCCCGGTAGGACGACTCGTCGACCTGGAGCAGCACCCGGACGTGGGCGCGCGGGTTGGCGTCGAAGTCGTACCACTCGTCGACGTGATCCCACACCTCGCCGAGGTGGGCGCTGGCCGGGTGGTCGGGGTCCGTGACCAGGATGCGCCCCGGCTGTAGCGGCGGGTGGCCGGCGAACCCGGCTCCGATCAGCCCGCGGAAGAAGGGCCAGCCGGTCTCGGTGTTCGCGGCGCTGTGCACGCCGACGAAGCCGGCACCGTCCGACAGCCGCCGCCGCAGGCCGGCACGCTGCCGATCGTCGAGGACCTCGCCGGTGGTGCTGAGGAACACGATGCCGTCCACATCGGACAGATCTGCGGTGAAGACCCGGGCGTCCTCCGTGGCGGAGACGGCGAAGCCCAGGTCGGAGATCGCGGCGATCGCGGCGGGAATGCTGTCGTGCCGATATCCGGCGGTCTTGCTGAAGACCAGGAGGGACTCGGTCATGGGTCAGCTCAGGCTCAGGCGCCGAAGCCGACCCGCTGGTTGCCCGACATGGCGACCTCGCGGATGGCCAGGGCGGCGTCGAGGGCGGCCACGGTGGCCGACCAGCCCTTGTCCTCGGCGGAGTCGGGCAGCCCGGCGCGGTCGCGGGCCTGCTCGATGGTGTCCACGGTGAGCACCCCGTGGGCCACCGGCTTTCCCTCGTCCAGGGCGATGCGGGTCAGCCCGTCGGTGACCGACCGGCAGACGTAGTCGAAGTGGGCGGTGGCGCCGCGCACCACGACGCCGAGGGCGACCACCACGTCGCAGCGCCGGGCCAGGGCCTGGGCCACCACGGGCAGCTCCACCGAGCCGGCCACCCGGGCCACCACGGCACGCGCGCCGCACGCCTGCGCGGCGGCCACCGCCCGGTCGAGCATGTGGTCGGTCAGCTCACCGTGCCACCGCGCGGCGACCACGCCCACGGTCAGCCCGGCCGCGTCGACCGGGGTCGTTCCCGGCTCACCGAAACCCGCCATCGCTCCTACGCTCCGATCTCGTTGCCCGCCGCCGGCCGCCCGCTGGCCACCGGGCGCCCCATGGGGGCCTCGGCCCCCTCGTCCAGGTCCAGCAGGTGCCCCATCCGGTCCCGCTTGGTACGCAGGTACCGTACGTTCTCCGGGTGCGGGCGCACCGGCAGCCCCTCCCGGCCGGTGACGGTGAGCCCGTAGCCCTCCAGTCCCGCCCGCTTGGCCGGGTTGTTGGTCAGCAGCCGCATCGAGCGCACCCCGAGGTCGTAGAGGATCTGGGCGCCGGTGCCGTAGTCGCGCGCGTCGGCCGGCAGGCCGAGGTCGAGGTTCGCGTCGACCGTGTCGCGGCCCTGATCCTGCAACTGGTACGCCTGGAGCTTGTGCAGCAGCCCGATGCCCCGCCCCTCGTGGCCGCGTACGTAGAGCACCACGCCCCGTCCCTCGCGCGCCACCCGGTCCAGCGCGGCGTTGAGCTGCGGGCCGCAGTCGCAGCGCACCGACGAGAAGACGTCACCGGTCAGGCACTCGGAGTGCACCCGGACCAGCACGTCCCGGCCGTCGCCGAGGTCGCCCATCACCAGCGCCACGTGCTCGGCCGAGTCGTACTCGCTGCGGTAGCCCAGCGCCCGGAAGACCCCGTGCGCGGTGGGCATCCGGGCGTCGGCGACCAGCTCGACCTGCTTCTCGGTGCGCCGCCGGTACGCCACCAGGTCCGCGATGGTGACCAGGGTCAGCGAGTGTTCGGCGCAGAACTTCTCCAGGTCCGGCAGCCGCATCATGGTGCCGTCGTCGTTGACCAGCTCGCAGAGCGCACCGGCCGGGCGCAGGCCGGCCAGCCGGGTCAGGTCGACGGCCGCCTCGGTGTGCCCGGGGCGCCGCAGCACCCCGCCGGGGCGGGCCCGCAGCGGCACCACGTGCCCCGGGCGGGCGAGGTCGGTCGGGCCGGTACGCGGATCGGCGAGCAGCCGGATGGTGTGCGCCCGGTCGGCCGCCGAGATGCCGGTGGTCACCCCCTCCCGGGCGTCGACGGTCACGGTGTACGCGGTCTGCCGGCGGTCCTGGTTGGTGTGGTGCATGGGCGGCAGGTCGAGCCGGTCGCACTCGCTCTCGGTGAGCGGGACGCAGATGAAGCCCGAGGTGTGCCGCACCATGAAGGCGAGCAGTTCCGGGGTGGCCAGTTCGGCGGCGAAGATCAGGTCGCCCTCGTTCTCGCGGTCGGCGTCGTCCACCACGACGACCGGCCGCCCGGCGGCGATCTCCGCCAGGGCCCGCTCGATACTGTCGAAGGTCACGCCAGCACTCCCTCTCCGTTGGCGGTACGACCGCCGAGCAGGCGCTCGACGTACTTGGCCAGCACGTCCATCTCCAGGTTGACCGGGTCGCCGGCGGTCCGGGCGCCGAGCGTGGTCGCCGCCAGGGTGGTGGGGATCAGGCCGACGGCGAACCAGTCGGTGCCGACCTCGGTCACGGTCAGCGAGACGCCGTCGACGGTGATCGACCCCTTCTCCACCACGTACCGGGACAGGTCGGCGGGCAGCCGGAACCGGACGGTCTCCCACTTCGGGGCCGGCTCGCGGGCGAGCACCTCGCCCACGCCGTCGACGTGCCCCTGCACCAGGTGACCACCGAGGCGGCTGCCCAGCGCGGCGGCGCGCTCCAGGTTGACCCGGTCGCCGGCGCGCAGCGCGCCCAGCGCCGAGCGGCGCAGCGTCTCGCCCATCACGTCCGCGGTGAACACCCCACCGTCGACGTCGACCACGGTCAGGCAGACGCCGTTGACCGCGATGGAGTCGCCGTGCCGCGCGTCGGAGGTGACCAACGGGCCGCGGACCGCTACCAGGGTCGAGTCCTGTGCCGTCGGGGTGACCTCGACGACCTCGCCCAGTTCCTCGACGATGCCGGTGAACATGCCTAGCCCTCCCTCTTCCGGGGCAGCGCGGTGATCCGCAGGTCGGGACCGACCTGCGTAACATCGGTGATCTCCAGATCGATGGCCGCGGCGATGGTGGTCACACCGGCGTCGACCAGGGCGGCCGGCCCGGCGCCGAGCAGCCGGGGGGCGAGGTAGCCGACGACCCGGTCGACCAGGCCGGCGGCGAGGAACGCCCCGGCCAGGCGCGGGCCACCCTCCAGCAGCACGGCCCGCACCCCCCGGCCGTGCAGGGCCGCCAGCAGCGCGGGCAGGTCGACGCCGCCGTCCGGGCCGGTGCCCAGCTCGGCGGTGGTGGCGACCCAGGTGCGGGCGGCGCCGTCACGGACCCGGGCGTCGGCCGGGGTACGCCCCTTCGAGTCGACCACCACCCGCAGCGGCTGCCGGATGGCCAGGCTGCCGTCGCGCAGGTTACGCACGGTGAGCCGGGGGTCGTCGGCGAGCACCGTGCCCACGCCGATGACCACCGCGTCGACCGTGGCCCGCAGCGCGTGCACGTCCATCCGGGCCGCCTCGGACGTGATCCACATGCTGGTGCCGTCGGCCGCCGCGGAGCGGCCGTCGAGGGTCGCCGCGTACTTCCAGATCACGTACGGCCAGCTCCGGCGCATGGCGGTCAACCAGGCCACGTTGCCGCTCTCCGCCTCGGCGCCGCGTACTCCCAGGTCGACCCGGACCCCGGCGGCCCGCAGTGTGGCGGCGCCGCCGGTGGCGAGCGGGTTGGGGTCCGGTACCGCGATGACGACGCGGGCCACCCCGGCCTGGACCAGTGCGGTGCTGCAGGGACCGGTGCGGCCGGTGTGGTCGCAGGGTTCCAGGGTGACCACCGCGGTGCCGCCCTTGGCCCGCTGGCCGGCCTGGGCCAGCGCGACGATCTCGGCGTGCGGTCCCCCGGCGTACGCGTGGAAGCCCTCGCCGACCACCTCGCCGTCGGCGTCGAGCAGCACACACCCGACCACCGGGTTGGGACTGGTCGTGCCGAGCCCGCGCGCCGCGAGTTCGATCGCGCGACGCATCGCCTCGTCCACGGAGACGCTCGCCATCGCCTGCCCTGCCCTCTCGCTGCATCGCGCGGGCGGGGAGGTCGGCCGGGTGGCCACGGCAGGCAGCGGAATCCGGGAACGGCACAGCCGCCCCGGCGGGGGTGCGCGCGCCGGCAAGCCCGGCGAGCCACACGGCCCACTTCCGTCCCGCGCGCTGTCTCCCATCCGGACTGTCTGGGCGCGGACGAGCCGCCCCCAACCGTCGGCCCCGGATTCTCACCAGGTCCACCGGGCGGACGAACCGCTCCCGGGTCGCGGGCTTACCACGGTCGGACCGTGGATCACCGCCGGTTCGGAATTACACCGAGTCCCGCCAGCGCGTGGTGGGTACTGATGAGAGTCTTACACGCCCGGCGGGTCGCCGTGTTATTCGGGCGAGCTACTTCACATGACGGTAACCGTGGTCGCCGACGCCGCGCCGGCGGTCCACCGCCACGTACGAGCCGGGTTGGCTCTTGGCCACGGTCTTCATCTCGGAGGCGACGGTCATCGCCTCCAGCGGATTCGTGATGCGCTTGTCGGCGTCGGAGACCGCGACGCCGATGGAGAGCGTGACCAGCGCGGCCCGGCGGATGTTGCCCCGGCGGTCCTTCAGTTCCACGTAGCCGCGTTCCCGGTCGGTGGGATCGTAGAGCGCGTCCGCGGCCTTCTCGAAGTCCGTCGACACCAGGGAGGTCAGCGGCAGCACCTGCTCGGGCGTGCAGACGAAGACGAAGTCGTCACCGCCGACGTGACCGAGGAAAGCCGGCGGCAGCGCGACCGAGACCACCGCCCGGTGCAGGCTACGGGCCAGCGCGGAGATGAAGCCGTCGCCCCGGACGAACCCGTACCGGTCGTTGACGCTCTTGAACCGGTCGATGTCGATGTAGCCGACGGCGTAGTCGGCGCCGCCCCGGACCCGGTCGGCGATCTCCCGGCGGATGCGGCTGTTGCCCGGCAGGCCGGTCAGCGGGGAGACCTCCCGGAACTCCTTGTTGCGCCGCAGCGTGGAGCTGACCCGGGCCACCAGTTCCGCCGTGTCGAACGGCTTGACCAGGTAGTCGTCGGCACCGGCACTGAGCCCGTGGACCTTGTCCACGGTCATCCCCTTGGCGGTCAGCATGATCACCGGCAGGGCGGCGGTCATCGGGTCGGCGCGCAGTCGCCGGGTCAGCTCCAGCCCGTCCACCCGCGGCATCATCAGGTCGACCACGGCCAGGTCGGGCCGTTCCCGCTCGATCAGGTCGAGCGCCTCCTGGCCGTCACCGGCGAGGATCACGTCGAAGCCCTGCAGCCGCAGGTTGAACTCGACGAAGCGGGCGATGTCCTCGTCGTCGTCGACGACGAGGATCACGTCCCTGCGATCGTCGTCGGGCTCCACCTCAGGCCCCGGTCGCCGCGCGCGCCGCCAGGCCCCGGAGCCGGCGTATCGCCTCGGCGGGATCGTCGGCGCCGTAGACGGCGGTGCCGGCGACGAAGGCGTCGGCACCCGCCTCGGCCGCCTGCGCGATGGTGTCGGCGGCGATCCCGCCGTCGACCTCGATGCGCAGTTCCAGATGACCGGCGTCGACGTGCCGCCGGGCGGCACGGACCTTGTCCAGCAGCTGCGGGATGAACCGCTGCCCGCCGAACCCGGCCTTGATCGTCATGATCAGCAGCGTGTCGAAGCTCGGCAACAGGTCGAGGTACGGCTCGATCGGGGTGTCCCGGTCGATCGCCAGCCCCGCCTTGGCGCCCGCCGCCCGCAGGTCCTTGGCCAGGGCCACCGGGCTGTCGCAGACCTCGGCGTGGAAGGTGACGTTGTACGCCCCCGCGTCCGCGTAGCCCGGCGCCCACCGGCGCGGGTCGGTGATCATCAGGTGCACGTCGAAGGGCAGCTTGGTAACGGCCCGCAGGCTCTGCACCACGGGCAGCCCGATGGTGAGGTTCGGCACGAAGTGGTTGTCCATCACATCGACGTGCAACCAGTCCGCGGCGTCCTCGACGGCACGGACTTCTTCGGCGAGACGGGAGAAATCGGCGGCGAGGATGCTGGGCGCGACGATCGGCGGCGGTACGGTCACAGGGCCAGTGTACGAACGCCGCCACCGACCGTGGCAGCGCGCCACCGACCGGGACACCCCGTGACCCAGAGGTGACCAATGGTGCAGAATGACCCCCTTCGGGCCGATGGGACGCGACGAAGCAAAGCCTCGGCTGGCCAGATGACCGATTCGCGGCAACACTCCATCGGGGACGGTGCCGGCAACGTGCGAGTCGGCGGGCGTGGGAGCCGGCAACCGGGCGGCAGCTCCCGGAAAGGGCGGACGATGCGACGGTGGCTCGCGACGCTGGCGCTGGCCGGCGCGGCGGCGATGGTGCTCGGCGGCTGTGTACGGCCCGGCGGGACGGACGGCAACCTCACCAACGACTGGCCCGCACTGCGGCCTCCGACGATGTTCGTGCCGGCCACCGACGCCTGCCTGCCCCGGGTCACCGCGGTCGTCCAGGCGGGCACCTACGAGACCGTGGACTGCGGCCGCAACCACCTCGCCGAGTCGGTCTACGTCGGCACGTTCACCGGTGCCGCCGCCGACGGTCCACGGCCGGCACCGGGGTCGGCGGCGCTGCGCACCGCCCGCGCGGAGTGCGACCAGCGGGCCCGGTTGGTGCTCGGTGGCGACTGGCACACCGCCCGGTTGACGCTCAACATCGCCCTGCCGTCGGTGCCGGCCTGGGACGGCGGCGCCCGGTGGTTCCGGTGCGACCTGAGCGAGACCGACAGCATCGACAACACCCGGCCGGTCAACCGCACCGGCAGTCTGCGCGGCGCGCTGATCGGCGACTCACCGCTGGTGCACCGCTGCTTCGATCCGAAGCTGATCGGCGACAGCCTGAACTACATGGCCCCGGTGCTGTGCAGTGAGCCGCACGGCGCCGAGTTCGTCGGGGTGTACATCGAGCGGGACATGCCCTGGCAACAGTTCGTCGACTCCGCCAGCCAGGCGCACAAGCGCTGCATGGAGCTGATCGCCGCCTTCGCCGACGTGCCCAACAACTCCGACCTGCCCTACCGTGCCGGCTCCATCTTCTACCCGCCCTCGCAGCGGGAGTGGGAGGAGGGCGACCGGGGGGTGCGCTGCATCCTGTGGAGCGACGACCGCAAGCTGACCGGCTCGATGCGCGGGGTCGGCCCACGGGGACTGCCCGTGACCTGAGAGCGACCGCGCTATGCCCGGTGTCGTATGCTGCCGCCCGTGGCGTGGGCAGGAGGTCGACCGTGGCTGACCGGAGTCGCGCTGGGTGCCGTGGTGACGATGGCGCTGGCCGGCTGCACGCGGCCGGCCGGCACCGACGGTGACCTGGTCGACGACTGGGCGCCGATGAGTGCTCCGGCGGTGTTCACGCCGGATCCCGGCACGTGCCACACCCAGCCCCAGGACGTCGGCTATCTCAGCGCGTACGCACCGGTGGACTGCACCTCGCCGCACCGCGCCGAGACCCTGCACGTCGGGACGCTCACCGACGCGGGCGGGGCGCGTCCACCGGCGACCGGCAGCGCGGGGATGCGCGCCGCGTTCGGCGAGTGCGACCGCGAGGTCCGTACGGCGCTGGGTGGCGACTGGCGCAGCGGTCGGATCGGGCTCACCGTCGTCCTGCCGTCGCCCCAGGCGTGGACCGGTGGGGCCCGCTGGTTCCGCTGCGACGTGCACGAGCTGCGGGGACTCGACACCCCCGTGCCCGTCCGGCGGACCGCCAGCCTGACCGGCGCGCTGGACGGATCGTCGCCGCTGCGGCACGGCTGTTTCGACGCCCGGACCGACGGCGACGACGTGACCGAGATGGTCGCCGTCGGGTGCACCGCCCGGCACCGGGCCGAGTTCGTCGGCCTCTGGCGGGCGCCCGACACCAGCTGGTCGGCGTTCCTGAAGGAGACCGCGCGGGTGCACCGGGGCTGCCGCAGCGCCATCGCCCGCTACGCCAAGGTGCCGGACGACGGCAATCTCCAGTACCGCGTCGGCACCATCTTCTACCACCCGTCCGAAGGCGAGTGGCGCAGCGGCAACCGGTCGGTGCAGTGCTTCCTCTGGATCAACGACCGCACCCTGACCCGCTCGGTGAAGGGCGCCGGCACCGGGGCGCTGCCGATCAGCTGAGCCGGCCCGGGGCCGGCTCACGCGCCTCGCCGCGCCGCGTCTCAGCTGAGGCGGGCGGCCCCGCTTGCGTGCGGCCGGACCGCCCTCAGGTGCGGCGCAGCACGGCGAGGAACATGGCGTCGGTGCCGTGCCGGTGCGGCCAGAGCTGCACCGTCGGCCCGTCGCCGAGCCCCGGCATCCCGGCCGGCAGCAGCGGCCGGGCGTCGACGAAGTCCACCGGCACGCCGCTGCGGCGGGCCGCCTCGGTCACCGTGACGTGGGTCTCCACTGTGTGCGGTGAGCAGGTCACGTAGGCCACCACCCCGCCCGGGCGGGCCGCCCGCAGCCCGGCCGCGAGCAGCTCGCGCTGCAACCGGGTCAGGGCGGACAGGTCGGACGGCTGGCGCCGCCAGCGCGACTCCGGCCGGCGGCGCAGTGAACCGAGGCCGGTGCACGGCGCGTCGACCAGCACCCGGTCGAAGTGCTCCTCCGGCAGCTTCGTCTCGCTGCCCACCAGCCGACCGTCGGTGTTCAGCACGGTCACCGGCAGCCCTCGGGTCGCGCTCTCGACCAGCCGGGCGCGGTGCTCGGCCACCTCCACCGCGGTCAGCCGCGCGTCCCGCTGCGCCGCCAACGCGCCGAGCAGTCCCGACTTGCCGCCCGGCCCGGCGCACAGGTCGAGCCAGCGGCCGTCCGGGCCGTCCAGCGGGGCCGTGGCGAGCGCGTCCGCCACCAGTTGGGAGCCCTCGTCCTGGACGTGGGCGCGGCCGTCGGCCACCGCCGCCAGCTCACCCGGCGCGCCACCGCCGAGATAGACGGCGTACGGCGAGAAGGCGCCGGGCGCACCACCCACCTCGTCGGCCAGCTCGACCGGGTCGGCCAGGCCCGGCCGGGCACACAGGTGCACCGGCGGACGGACGTTGTCCTCGATCAGCAGACGGGTGGTCTCGCCGAGATCGCCGCCGAGAGCCTCCCGGAACGCCCGTACGATCCACTGTGGATGGCTGTAGGCCAGGGCGAGGTGCCCGACCGGATCGGTCTCGATCGGCGGCGCCAGCCGGGCCACCCACTCGTCGGCGTCGCGCCCGGCGACCTCGCGCAGCACCGCGTTGGCGAAACCGGTGGCCCCCTGGCCGACCGTCCGGACCAGGTCGACGGTGGACGAGACGGCCGCGTGCGCCGGCACCCGGGTGTGCAGCAACTGGTACGCGCCGATGCGCAACGCGTCGCGTACCGGCGGGTCGATCCGTTGCACGTCGCGACCGGCCGCGGCGGTGAGGATCGCGTCGAGGGTGCCGAGATGACGCAGCGTGCCGTAGGTCAGCTCGGTGGCGAAGGCGGCGTCCCGGCCGGTCAGCCCCGCCTCACGCAGGATCGCCGGCAGGACCAGGTTCGCGTACGCGTCGTCACGGTGCACCGCCGCGACCGCCTCGTACGCCGCGTGCCGTGGCATGTCGACCGCCGGCCGCCCCGGGCGTGGGCCCCGGCGCTCCGCGCCCCGACGGGCTGCGGTGTCCCTCACGCGAACTCCTCCCCGGCGCTGACCCGGACGCCGCGCGCCCAGTCGGTCGCCGGCATGGCCCGCTTGCCCGCCGCCCGCACCTCGCCGAGCCGGACCGGCGTGGTGGCCGTGCCGGCCAGCACCTCGGCCTTGGTGACCAGCAGTTCGCCGGGCTTGAGGGCGGGGGCGTCGGTGGCCGGGGTGACCGGACCGAGTTTCACCCGCTCGCCCCGGAAGGTCGTCCACGGGCCGGGTGCCGGGGTGCAGGCGCGGATCCGCCGGTCGACCGCGAAGGCCGGGTCGGTCCAGCGCACGCGGGCGTCGTCGACGGTGAGCTTCGGCGCGAGGGTGACCCCGTCCGCGGGCTGCGGCTCGGCCCGGGCGGTGCCGTCGGCCAGCGCGTCCAGCACCGCCACCAGCAGCCCGGCGCCGCTGTGGGCCAACCGCGCCAACAGGTCGCCGGAGGTGTCGGCGGGCCGGATCTCGTCGGTGAGCGTGCCGTAGACCGGACCGGTGTCCAGCCCCTCCTCCAGTTGGAACACGCTGGCCCCGGTCAGCTCGTCGCCGTGCAGCACGGCGTGCTGCACGGGCGCGGCGCCGCGCCAGGCGGGCAGCAGCGAGAAGTGCAGGTTCACCCAGCCGTGCCGGGGGATCTCCAGCGCGACCGGCGGCACGAGCGCGCCGTAGGCCACCACCGGCACGCAGTCGGGCGACAGCTCGCGCAGCCGGTCCAGGAACTCCGGCTCGCGCGGACGGGCCGGGGTCAGCACCTCGACGCCGTGCTCGTCGGCCCACGCGCCGACCGGGGAGCGGGCCAGGCCACGGCCCCGGCCGGCGGGCGCGTCGGGCCGGGTGACCACGGCCACCAGGTCGTGCCGGGAGTCGGCCACGGCGGCCAGGGCGGGGACGGCGACGGCCGGCGTACCGGCGAAGATCACACGCACCGGCTCACCGCCCCAGGCCGAACGGGCTGCCGGCGGCGTGCGGGCTCAGCTTGACCGTCGGCGGCGCGGCGTCGTCGTACCACTCGGCCTGCCGGATCGCCTTCATCGCCTCCTTGCGACCGGCCGGATCCAGCCGGTCGACGAAGAGCACCCCGTCGAGGTGGTCGGTCTCGTGCTGCACGCAGCGCGCCATCAGCCCGGTGCCGACGATCTGCAACGGGTCGCCGTGGCCGTTGAAGCCCTTGGCGATCACGTTCTGCCGGCGCTTGGTGTCGAAGTAGAGCCCGGGGATGGAGAGGCAGCCCTCGGGGCCGTCCTGCTCCTCGGCGTCCGGGAACTCCAGCACCGGGTTGACCAGGTGACCGAGCACGTCGTCGACGTCGAAGGTGAACACCCGCAGGCCCACGCCGAGCTGCGGCGCGGCCAGACCGGCGCCGCTCTGCTCACGCATGGTGTCGGTCAGGTCGGCGATGAGCTTGCGCAGCTCGACGTCGAAGTCGACCACCGGATCGGCCGGCGTGCGCAGCACCGGATCCCCGAACAGACGGATGGGCTGGACGGTCACGCGGGTTGGCTCCTTAGCGGCGGGACGGGAGTGCCGTACCAGTCTACGGAGTGCCCGGGGCCGCCCCGGCCGGTGCACCACCATCGGCCGCCGGGACCGGTCCACCCGCCGTGATCGGCAGGCGGTGCACTCGGCGCCTCAGCCGGCGGGCGGCGCGCTCGGCACCCCAGCCGGCGGCGCGCTCGACCTCAGCCGGCGACGCCGGACTCTCCGGCCAGCACCGCGTCGCCGGCGAGCAGGGCGTGCTCCGGCAACGGCAGGCGGATGTCGTGGGCGGCCTCCCAGTCGTGGATCAGGCTCGGCCGGGCCTGCGCGGCGAAGTAGTCGATCGCGCTCACGCCACCCACCACGGGCTCGTCGACCTCGGCGACCAACCGGCCGGGCACCAGCCGGAATCCGTTGCGCAGCGCGGCGCTGAGCCGGCGGTGCCCGTTGACCACGAAGAAGTACTCACCGGTGTAGCCGATCTCGATCGGCTCCAGGCCCGTTTCACCGGCGGCGGCGACCTCACCGACGAACGTCGAGTCCCAGAGGCCGCGCAGGCCGGCGATGTCCTCGGTCGGGTACACCCGGCCCGGGTCGAGCAGCAGCAGCGGCGGCGCGCCGCGCAGCACGTCGGGCGCCAGCCGTCCCTCGTACGCCTCGACGATGCGCTCGATCACCTCGTCGGCCGGGGCCCGGGTGGTGTCGCAGATCAGGTCGTAGTTGCGCAGCCGGGCCTTGTCCACGCCGTACCGGACCAGGAACCGGCCGCGCTCGCTCTCGCTGCGCTCCCGGAGCTTGGCCTTCGCCTCCTCCAACGAGGTGTAGCTCTCCGCCGGTCCGGAGGGGCGCAGCAGCACCCGCCGGGCGGCCTCACCCGGCTCGGTGATCATGTGCACCTTGAGCGCGTCGGTGAAGAAGTGCCAGGCCAGCCGGGAGTCCATGACGAGGCTCTCACCGGAGGCGGCGATGTCGCGCTGGAGCTGGTCGACGTAGCCGTCGACGGCCTGGTCCAGCTCGGCGTGCAGGTTCAGCTGGAGCGCGGTCATCTGCCGCTCCTGGGCCATCGTCCGGTAGAGGTCGCCGACGCTGACCCGGCGCAGGCCGAGCCGCTTGGCGATCTCGACCGAGACGGTGCTCTTGCCGCTGCCGAGGTCACCGTTGAAGACGATCGACTGACGAACGGTCACGACTGGTCCACTTCTGATCGCCGGCTGGTTGAGATCATCGATATCCGCACGGTTCCGCCATCGTCGCGCCGTCCCGCGACACCTCCGGCTCGGCGCGTCTGACGCCGCACCGCGACCTGGAGCCGTCGTACGCCCCGGCATGACGGGCGATGCTACCACCTTCGCCCGGGCAGACCCGAGGACGCGGCCACGAGCGGGCGCGTCGACACAGAGTGCCATGATCGGTTCACATAAGGCGACGATTGGGACATCGTCGCCACCGACCGTGACCGGGCCCGTCAGAACAGCGCGAGCGGGTCGACCTGGAGGCGTACCGGGTCGGCCGCCTTGCGGGCGCTGCGCACCCCGGCCGCCGCGTGCAGCGCGTCGGCCATCGCCGCGGCCCGCGCCCTGGGCACCCGCACCAGCATCCGCTCCCGGTCGCCGTCGGCCGGCACCGGGCCGAGCAGTTCCGCCCCGTCGGGCAGCCGCGCCTGCGCCAACAGGTCGGCCACCGCGGCGGGCGGGCCGGTCACGCTGGCCATCCGCATCGCCGGCGGAAAGCCCAGCTCCCGCCGCTCGGCCAGCTCCCGGGCGGCGAACCAGCCGGCGTCCCAGCGCAGCAGCGCCTGTACCGGCGCGAGCGCGCCGTCGGCGACCACCACGACCCGACCGCCCTGCGCCGCCGGCCGGGCCAGGGTCGCCGCGGCCGACCAGCGGCGCAGCGCCTCCTCCCCCGCGCGCAGGTCGGCGCGGGTGAGCAACGCCCAGCTGTCCAGCAGCAGCACCGCGCCGTAACCACCGGCCGCGACCGGCTCGGCGCCCGGGGTCGCGATCACCAGGCCGGCGCCGCCGGGGACGTCGGCCAGCACCTCCTCCCGACCGGAGGTGCGCACCGGCACTCCGGGAAAGGCCCGGCCCAGCTCCTCGGCGGTCCGCCGGGCGCCGGTGACCGAGGCCCGCAGCCGCCGCCCGGCGCAGTGCGGGCAAGCGTACGCGGCGGCGACCCGACCGCACCAGCGGCAGGCCGGCGTGCCACCGGCCGACGGCAACGCGAGCGGGCCGGCGCAGTGTGGGCAACGGGCCGGCGTACGGCAGTCGGCGCAGGACACCGAGGGCAGGTAGCCACGGCGGGGCACCTGGACCAGGACCGGCAGGTCCGCCCGCAGCGCCTCCCGGGCGGCGGTCCAGGCCAGGCTCGGCAACCGCGCGGTCGCCGCGCCGGGATCGCGGGCCAGCTGCGGATCGTCGCCGGTCGGCGCGATCGCGGGGGTACGCGCGCGCAGCACCGCCCGGTCGGCGGCCACCTCGCGGGCCCAGCCGGTCTCCACCAGCAGCTGCGCCTCGGCGGTGCGGGCGTAGCCGCCGACCAGCGCCCCGGCACCCTCGATCTGAGCCCGGGTCAGCAGCACCTCGCGGGCGTGCGGGTACGGGGCCCGGGGCTCGGCGTGCAGGTCGTCGCCGTCGTCCCAGATCGCCACCAGCCCCAACCGGGCCACCGGCGCGAACATGGCCGCCCGGGTGCCGATCACCACCGGCGCGTCGCTCCGGCGCGCCCCGAGAAAGGCGCGATAGCGGCGCGCGGGACCGAGGGCGGCGGAGAGGCAGACGTGCCCGCCGGCGCCGAGCGTGGCGGTCAACGCGGCGTCGAGCCGCTCCAGGTCCCGCCCGTCGGCGACCACCACCAGGGCCCCCCGGCCGGCGGCGACCGTGGCGGCGACCACGGTGGCGTACCGGGCCGCCCAGTCCTCGCCCGGCAGCGCCGACCACACGGCCCGGGGTGCGCGCCCCTCCGCCACTGCCCGCAGCAGCGCCGGCCCGGCCGGATAGTCGCGCCACCCCCCGGGATCCGGCGGGCCAGCGTTCCCAGCCGGCATAGCGTTCCCGGCCGGCGTGGCAGTCCCGGCCGGCGTGACGGTCCCGGCCGGCGTAGCGGTCCCGGCCGGCGTAGCGGTCCCGGCCGGCGTGGTGGGGATCGCATCGGAGGGTGGCGTCTCGGCGAGGAGTTCCTTCTCCACCCGGGCGTGCCGCGGCGGGACCGCCAGCCGCAGCACGTCGGCCAGGCTGCCGGCGTACCGGTCGGCGACGACCCGGGCGAGCCGGGCCACCTCGGGGGCGAGCACCGGCACCGGGGAGACCACCCGGTCCAGGTACGCCAGCCGGGGATGGTCGGACCGCTCGGCGCGGTCCAGCAACCAGCCGTCGACGAGCTGACCGGCGAAGCGCACCTTCACCCGGACGCCGGGGACCGCGTCGGCGGCCAGCGACTGCGGGACCAGGTAGTCGAAGGGGCGGTCCAGGTGGGCCAGCGGCACGTCGACGCAGACCCGGGCGACCGGCGACCCTTCGGCGGGCCGCCGGTCGTCACACCTGGCGGTTGTCAGGCTCCCGCGGCCGACTTGAGGTCGGCGGCCCGGTCGGTGCTCTCCCAGGTCAGCTCCGGCAGCTCGCGGCCGAAGTGACCGTACGCGGCGGTCTGCGCGTAGATCGGGCGCAGCAGGTGCAGGTCCCGGATGATGGCGGCCGGACGCAGATCGAAGATCTCGGTGACCGCCTTCTCGATCGAGGCCACCGGCACGGTCTCGGTGCCGAACGTCTCCACGAACAGGCTCACCGGGTGCGCCTTGCCGATCGCGTACGCGACCTGCACCTCGCAGCGCTCGGCCAGGCCGGCGGCGACGACGTTCTTGGCCACCCACCGCATGGCGTACGCGGCCGAACGGTCGACCTTCGACGGGTCCTTGCCGGAGAAGGCACCACCGCCGTGCCGGGCGTACCCGCCGTAGGTGTCCACGATGATCTTCCGCCCGGTGAGGCCGGCGTCACCCATCGGGCCACCGATCTCGAACCGGCCGGTCGGGTTGACCAGCAGCCGGTAGCCCTCCGTGTCCAGGCCCAGGCTCTCCAGCTCGGGAGCGATGACGTGGTCGCGCACGTCCGGGGTGAGCAGCGTGTCCAGCGAGATGTCCGCGGCGTGCTGGCTGGAGACGACGACCGTGTTGAGCCGGACCGGGCGCAGCCCGTCGTACTCGATGGTGACCTGGGTCTTGCCGTCGGGGCGCAGGTACGGGACGGTGCCGTCCTTGCGGACCGCGGCGAGCCGGCGGGCCAGCCGGTGCGCGAGCGCGATGGGCAGCGGCATCAGCTCGGGCGTCTCCGAGCAGGCGAAGCCGAACATCATCCCCTGGTCACCGGCGCCCTGCGCGTCCAACGCGCTCTCCGACGCCCCGGTACGCAGCTCGAAGGCGTTGTCGACGCCCTGGGCGATGTCCGGCGACTGGGCGCCGATGGAGACGCTGACGCCACACGACGCGCCGTCGAACCCCTTCTTCGACGAGTCGTAGCCGATGCCGAGGATGGTCTCCCGCACGATGGTCGGGATGTCGGCGTACGCCTTGGTGGTCACCTCCCCGGCGACGTGGACCTGCCCGGTGGTGATCAGGGTCTCGACGGCGACCCGGCTGTGCGGGTCCTGGCTGAGCAGGGCGTCGAGGATGCCGTCACTGATCTGGTCGGCAATCTTGTCCGGATGGCCCTCCGTGACCGATTCGGACGTGAAGAGGCGGCGTGTCACGGGACTCCTAAGTTCTTGGACGTCGTTCCGCGGCAGTCTAGTCATCGACGGCCGGGCCCGACCCCCGGTCATGTTGCGGTCCAACCCTCAGGAGGAGTCACCGGTCAACCGGGCGACCACGAGGTCCCACACGCCGTCGGCGAGATCCTCCTTGGACTGTTCGGGCATCCGGGTGACCGAACCGTCCACGCCGATCACGGTGGCCGCGTTGGTCTCGGCGCCGAAGACCTTGTCCGGCCCGACCTCGTTGATGACGATGAGGTCGGCCCGCTTACGGGCCAACTTGGCCCGCCCGTTGGCCTCGGCGTCGCCGGTCTCGGCGGCGAACACCACCAGTACCTGCTCCGGCCGACGGCGCTGACCCAGTTCGGCGGCGATATCCGGGTTGGTGACGAGCTCGATGGTGGGCGCCGCGCCGTCGTCCGACTTCTTGATTTTGCCAGGCGCGTACGTCGCCGGCCGGAAATCAGCCGGAGCCGCCGCCATCACCACCGCGTCGGCGTCCACCGACGCCTTCAGCGTGGCCTCGCGCAGCTCGGCGGTGGTGCCGACGCGGACGATGTCGGCGCCGGCCGGGTCGGGCAGCGCGACGTTGGCCGAGATCAGCGTGACCCGGGCGCCCCGGGCGACGGCGGCGCGGGCGAACGCGTAGCCCTGCTTGCCGGAGGAGCGGTTGCCGAGGAAGCGCACCGGATCCAGTGGTTCCCGGGTGCCGCCGGCGGTGACCAGCACCCGCCGGCCCGTCAGGTCGGCCGGGGCGTCGATGCCGCGGGCCAGGGCGCGGCGGGCCACCGCGAAGATCTCCGCCGGTTCCGGCAACCGGCCCTTGCCGGTGTCCGCGCCGGTGAGCCGCCCCACGGCCGGTTCGATGACCCGCACACCCCGGGACCGCAGCGTCGCGACGTTGGCGACGGTGGCCGGATGCTCCCACATCTCGGTGTGCATGGCGGGTGCCAGCACCACCGGGCAGCGGGCGGTGAGCAGGGTGTTGGTGAGCAGGTCGTCGGCGAGGCCGTGGGCGGCCCTGGCCAGCAGGTCCGCGGTGGCGGGTGCGACGACCACCAGGTCGGCCTGCTTGCCCAGGCGTACGTGCGGCACGTCGTGCACGTCGGACCAGACCTCGTCGGCGACCGGCTGACCGGAGAGCGCCGCCCAGGTCGGCGCGCCGACGAACCGCAGCGCGGCGGCGGTCGGCACGACCCGGACCTGGTGGCCCGACTCGGTGAACAGGCGCAGCAGCTCGCACGCCTTGTAGGCGGCGATGCCGCCACCGACGCCGAGGACGACCCGGGCGCTCATCGACGCGCGGAGGCTACGGCTGGTCGGTCGGCTCGGCGGTGAGTAGGCCCGCGTTGATCTCCCGCATCGCGATGGAGAGCGGCTTCTCCTGGGGAGTGGTCTCGACCAGCGGGCCGACGTACTCCAGCAGGCCCTCGCCGAGCTGGCTGTAGTAGGCGTTGACCTGGCGGGCGCGCTTGGCCGCGAAGATGACCAGCGCGTACTTGGAGGTCGTCTTCTCCAGGAGCTCGTCGATCGGCGGGTTGGTGATGCCTTCGGGGTTGGCGATGGATCCCACGGATGAACCTCTGCGTCTTTCGCACGGACCGCGCCGGAGCGCGGTGCCGGCGCTCAACCGCGCGGACGCGGCCGGGCCGGAGCCAGGAAGGAAGAACCGATAAACCCTACCAGCTCCTCCACGACCCGCTCGATCCGGTCATGCGACACGCTGAGGTCGAAGGCCACCAGCACGGCCGGATCCGGCGTCCAACCGGGCGGATGGAGTAACACGAGTCGCGCCCCGGGCCACCCGGCCCGGACCAGCAGCGCCCCCGCGAGGTCGAGCGGGAGCAGGACCGGCTGCCCGGCGGCGATCCGGCTGCGCAGCGGGCCGAACTCCGTGCCGCGCCGGTGCGCGCCCAGCCGGCTCCACTCCAGCAACTCGCCGGCGGCGAGCTGGCGGTCGAACTCCTCCGGCGTGAGGAAGTGCCGGTGGACGCCGTCCAGCTCGCTCGCGCCCCGAGGGCGGGTAGTGGCTGTGATCGGCGTCCAGACTGACGGGGAACGCGCCCGGACCAGCTCGACGACACTCTCCCTGCCGGCGCCGGATGGGCCGGCCAGGACAGTGAGCCGAGCCGCCGGGCGCGCCTCGCCATCCAAGCTCACTGCTTGTTTCTACACGCAGTCGTGCTCAGTTGCCGGCGAACTCCCCCAGCAGGGCCTTGCGCTGCTGCTCGCCGAGGCCACGCAGGCGACGGCTATCGGCGATCTTGAGCTTCTCCATGATCTGGGTGGCCCGGATCTTACCGATGCCCGGCATGGCCTGCAGCACGGCGGACACCTTGAGCTTGCCGACGACATCGTCGGACTCGGCGCGCTCAAGAACGGCTCCGAGGGTGGTCTTGCCCTGCTTGAGCTGCTCCTTCAGCTCGGCACGGGCTTTGCGGATCTCCGCAGCCTTTTCCAGCGCGGCTGCGCGCTGCTCGGGGGTCAGTGACGGGAGCGGCACCAGTTCTCCTCAGGTCCCTATCGCGACGGGCGGGACGCGCCGCCGCATCTGTGAAACGTGGTGTCGCTGTGAACCAAGGGGTTCCCAGCGCGGGGAAAACTAGCGGTCAACGGAGCTTTCGGCAACGTGGGCGCGCGATGATCAGCACAAAGTGACCGAGCCGTCAGTCAGTCACGACATCGCCAGAACCGCCCGGCACTCGGCCACCACCCGGTCCGCCGCGGCCCGCAACGCCGCCGGATCGGGGCCGGCGGCGAGCACCTCCCGGGAGTACGCGGGCAGCACGTTGGGCAGCGCGGACCCGAAGACGACCCGCAGATCCGCCGCCGTGGCGCCCTGCGCACCGAGGCCCGGCGCGAGCAGCGGGCCATTCACCGCGGACAGGTCGCAGCCGGTCTCGCCGACCGTCGCGCCGACCACCGCGCCGATGCTCCCGAGTGGCTGCGCACCCGCGTTGAGCTGGGAAATCTCGTCGATCACCGTCTGCGCGACCAGCCGCCCGTCGGCGCCGCGGGCCCGCTGCACCGAGGCGCCCTCGGGGTTGGAGGTGAGCGCCAGGACGAACACTCCGCCGCCATGCTCGGCGGCCAGCTCGAACATCGGGGCCAGCGAACCGACGCCCAGGAACGGGCTCGCGGTGATCGCGTCGACATACAGCGGGCTGGATGGATCAAGGTAGGCCGACGCGTACGCGTTGACCGTCGAGCCGATGTCACCGCGCTTGACGTCGAGCAGAACGAGCGAACCGCGATCCCGTAACTGTCGGATAGTTGACTCAAGCACCGCCACCCCTTGGGATCCGAATCGCTCGAAGAACGCCGACTGGGGCTTGACCACCGCAACCCGGTCACCGAGGGCATCCACGACGGTCCGGGCGAACCGCGCCAGCCCGTCGACGTCGTCGCCGAGACCCCATCGGGCCAGCAACGCCGGATGCGGGTCGATCCCCACGCAGAGCGGACCCCGCTCGCCGATCGCCCGGTGCAGCCGGCCGCCGAAGCTCTCCATACCGCCGTTCCTTCCACTCGTCAACCGCTCCACATGGCGCGCCCGGGCTACTCAATCAGTTCCGCGCGCCGACAAGCCCTTACTCGATCTTGCAACGATCGCCGGTTCCGGCTACTCAATCTTGATCGCCGCCGGCATGCGCCTACTCAGCCCGCCGCGACCGCTGCCGAGATTCCCGCCCCGATCAGCGCCAGGTCGGCGTCGTCGGTGACGTACGGCGGCATCGTGTAGACCAGATCCCGGAACGGACGCAGCCACACCCCCCGCGCCACCGCGGCGGCGGTGGCCGCCGCGAGATCCACCTCGTGGTCCAGCTGGACCACGCCGATCCCGCCGAGCACCCGCACGTCCACCACGCCCGGCGCACCGCGCAGCGGCTCAAGACCGGCGCGCAGGCCCCGCTGGAGCCGGGACACCTGCCCGGCCCAGTCGCCGGCCCGCAGCAGATCCAGGGAGGCGTTGGCGACCGCGCAGGCGAGCGGGTTACCCATGAACGTCGGGCCGTGCGCCAGCACGCCGCCGGCCCTGATGCCCCGCGCCACCTCCGCCGTGCAGAGCGCGGCGGCGAGGGTGAGATAGCCGCCGGTGAGCGCCTTGCCGACGCACATCACGTCGGGGGCCACCCCGGCGTGCTCGGCGGCGAACATCGTGCCGGTGCGACCGAAGCCGGTGGCGATCTCGTCGAAGATCAGCAGTACGCCGTGCGCGCGGGTCACCTCACGCAGCACCCGCAGATAGTGCGGGTGGTGGAAGCGCATCCCGCCGGCGCCCTGCACCACCGGCTCGACGATCACCGCCGCCAGCTCGTGGGCGTGCCGTTCGACCGCCTCGACCAGCGCCGCCTCGTACGCCGGATCGGGTGGGGTGTCGACGCCACCCGGCGGCGCCGGGGCGAAGACCTGCCGGGGCAGTACGTCCCCCCAGAGGTGGTGCATGCCGCCCTCGGGGTCGCAGACGCTCATCGGGTGGAAGGTGTCGCCGTGGTACCCGCCCCGCCAGGTGCCCAGCCGGCGGCGTTGCGGCCGGCCGGTGGCCCGCTGGTACTGCAGGCACATCTTGATCGCCACCTCGACGCTGACCGAGCCGGAGTCGGCCAGGAACACGTGCTCCAGCCCGTCGGGCGCCAGCTCCACCAGGGTGCGGGCCAGTTCCACGGCCGGGGCGTGGGTGAGCCCGCCGAACATGACGTGACTCATCCTCCCCAGCTGGCCGGTGATCGCCGCGTCCAGCACCGGATGGCGGTAGCCGTGGATCGCCGCCCACCAGGAGGACATGCCGTCGACCAGCTCACGGCCGTCGGCGAGCCGCAGCCGCACCCCCTCGGCGCCGTCGACCAGGTAGGGCGGCACGGCCGGCGGCACGGCCGCGTACGGATGCCAGACGTGCGCGGCGTCCGCGGCGAGGATCTCCTCCGGTGTCACGCCCCGGTCACCGCCGCCGCGCGGGCGACCGCGCGGGGCAGCGCCGGGCCACGATAGACGAAGCCGGTGTAGAGCTGGACCAGGCTGGCACCCGCGTCGAACATCCGGACGGCGTCGTCGGGGTCGACGATGCCGCCCACCCCGATGATCGGCAGCCGCCCGCCCGTCTCGGCGTGCACGAAGGCGACCACCTGCCGGGCCCGGTCGGCCAGCGGGCGGCCGGACAGGCCACCGGCCTCGCCCGCGCGGCCCCGGTCGGCGGGGGCCAGCCCGTCCCGGCCCAGGGTGGTGTTCGTGGCGATCACCCCGGCGGCGCCCCGGGCCAGGCACACCTCCACCGCCTCGGCGATGGCCGCCTCGGTGAGGTCGGGGGCGATCTTCACCAGCACCGGCTTCTCCCCCACCAGCGCGGTCAGCAGCGCGTCCAGGTGCGCGCGGTCCTGCAACGCGCGCAGCCCCGGGGTGTTCGGCGAGGAGACGTTGACCGCGAAGTAGTCACCGTGCCCGCGCAGCGCACGGTACGACGCCTGGTAGTCCGCCACCGCGTCGTCCAGCGCCGTCACCTTCGACTTGCCCAGCGAGATCCCCAGCGGTACGCCGAGCGGGCGGGGCAGCGCCGCCAGCCGGTCCGCCAGCGCCTGCGCCCCGCCGTTGTTGAACCCCATCCGGTTGATCACGGCCTCGCTGTCGACCAGCCGGAACAGCCGCGGCCGGGGGTTGCCCGGCTGCGGGTGCGCCGTCACCGTGCCGACCTCCACGAAGCCGAAGCCCAGCGCCGGCCACGCCGGCAGCGCCACCCCGTCCTTGTCCATCCCGGCGGCCAGCCCGACCGGGTTCGGGAAGCGCACCCCGAACACCGTGCGCGGCGCCGCCACGGCGTACCGCCTCCGCAGTGCCGTCAGCACCCCCGGCACCCGCGACATCCCCGCCAACCGCCGCAACACCCACTCGTGCGCCGTCTCGGCGTCCCCCCCACCGACCCGGAACAACCCCCGCCGCACACCCCCCTCAAACATCACACCCACCTCCCCAACCCCACCCCAACCCCCCGGACCCAGGAGTTGATCATGAAGTTGTTGGCACGACACGCCGGAGCCGTCGACAACAACTTCATGATCAGCGGGAGTTGGGGGGTCACTGGGCGGACCGGAGGGTGGCGTGCAGGTGCTGGAGGGGGCGGACCTGCATGTCGCCACGGATGCGGGCCTCGATACCCATCACCGCGGCGGCGGCACCGGGCACCGTGGTGATGCACGGGATGTCGGCGGTGACGGCCGCGCTGCGGATCTCGTAGCCGTCGGAGCGGGCGCTGGCACCCGAACCCTGCGGCGTGTTGATCACCAGGGCGACGCGGCCGCCGAGGATCAGCGACACCGCGTCGTCGTCGGAGCCCGCCTCGTAGTGCTTCGGTGCCAGCTCGCAGGCGATGCCGTACCGGCGCAGCACCTCGGCGGTGCCGCTGGTCGCGACGATCTCGAAGCCCAGGTCGGCCAGGCGCTTGATCGGGAAGATCATGCCGCGCTTGTCCCGGTTCGCCACCGAGACGAAGATCCGGCCCTCGGTCGGCAGCGAACCGTACGCCGCCGACTGCGACTTGGCGAACGCGTGCCCGAAGCCGGTGTCGATCCCCATCACCTCGCCGGTCGACTTCATCTCCGGGCCGAGCAGTGAATCCACGCCCTTGCCGGCCGGCGTGCGGAACCGCTTGAACGGCAGCACCGCCTCCTTCACCGCGATCGGGGCGTCCGGCGGCAGCGTGCCACCGTCTCCGGTCGCCGGCAGCATCCCCTCGGCACGCAGCTCCGCGAGGGTCGCGCCGAGGGCGATCCGGGCCGCTGCCTTGGCCAGCGGCACCGCCGTGGCCTTCGAGACGAACGGCACGGTACGCGAGGCCCGCGGGTTCGCCTCCAGCACGTACAACGCGTCGTCCTTCAGCGCGTACTGCACGTTGAGCAGGCCGCGTACGCCGATGCCCCGCGCGATCGCCTCGGTGTAGCGGCGGACCTGGGCGACGTGCGAGCTGGCCAGGGTGATCGGTGGCAGGGCGCAGGAGGAGTCGCCGGAGTGGATGCCGGCCTCCTCGATGTGCTCCATGATCCCGCCGAGGTAGACCTCGCCGTCGGCGTCGCAGAGCGCGTCCACGTCGATCTCGATGGCGTCGTCCAGGAACCGGTCGACCAGCACCGGATGGTTCGGGGAGATGTCGGTGGCCCGACCGATGTAGTCGCGCAGTGTGACGTCGTCGTAGACGATCTCCATCCCGCGCCCGCCCAGCACGTACGAGGGGCGGACCAGCACCGGGTAGCCGATCTCGTCGGCGATCTCCTTCGCCTCGTCGTAGGAGGTGGCGGTGCCGTGCGCGGGCGCGCGCAGGCCGGCCCGGCCCAGCAGCGACCCGAAGGCGCCCCGCTCCTCGGCCAGGTGGATCGACTCCGGGGAGGTGCCGACCACCGGCACGCCCGCGTCCTTGAGCCGCTGGGCCAGCCCCAGCGGGGTCTGCCCGCCGAGCTGCACGATGACCCCGACCACCCCGGGCCCGCCGGCCGCCCGGCCGGAGGAGTCCTCCGCGTGCCAGACCTCCAGCACGTCCTCGAAGGTCAGCGGCTCGAAGTAGAGCCGGTCGGCGGTGTCGTAGTCGGTGGAGACGGTCTCCGGGTTGCAGTTGACCATGACGGTCTCGAACTCGCCCCGCAGCGCCATGACCGCGTGCACGCAGGAGTAGTCGAACTCGATGCCCTGACCGATCCGGTTCGGCCCGGAGCCCAGGATCAGCACCTTCGGCCGGGCCGAGCCCACCACCTCGGTCTCCGTGTCGTAGGAGGAGTAGTGGTACGGGGTGGTGGCCTCGAACTCGGCGGCGCAGGTGTCCACGGTCTTGTAGACCGGCCGGATGCCGAGCCGGTGCCGCAGCGTCCGCACGCCGCCCTCGGCGGCCAACTCGGGGCGGAGCGCGGCCAGCTGCCCGTCGGACAGGCCGGCCCGCTTCGCCCGGCGCAGCAGCTCCGCGTCGAGCACCGGCGCCGCCACGATCTCGGCGCGCAGCTCGACCAGCGCGGCGATCTGGTCCACGAACCACGGATCGATCCCGCCGGAGGCGGCGGTGACCTCGGCGACCGATGCACCCAGCCGCAGGGCCCGCTCCACCGTGTAGAGCCGCCCGTCGTGCGGGATGGCCAGCGCGGCGAGCGTGTTCTCCCGGGTCGCACCGACCGGATCCGGCACGGTCCAGAATCCGCTCTCCTTGGTCTCCATCGAGCGCATCGCCTTGTTCAGCGCCTCGGTGAAGTTGCGCCCGAGGCTCATCGCCTCGCCGACGGACTTCATCGTGGTGGTCAGCTCCCGGTCCGCCCCGGGGAACTTCTCGAAGGCGAACCGGGGGATCTTCACCACCACGTAGTCCAGCGTCGGCTCGAACGCGGCCGGCGTCTTGAGGGTGATGTCGTTGGGGATCTCGTCGAGGGTGTAGCCGATGGCCAGCTTCGCGGCGATCTTCGCGATCGGGAAGCCGGTCGCCTTGGAGGCCAGCGCCGAGGAGCGGGACACCCGGGGGTTCATCTCGATCACGACGATCCGGCCGTCAGCCGGGTTGACCGCGAACTGGATGTTGCAGCCGCCGGTGTCCACCCCGACCTCGCGCAGCACCGCGATGCCCAGGTCGCGCAGGTGTTGGTACTCCCGGTCGGTCAGCGTCATGGCCGGCGCCACGGTCACGCTGTCGCCGGTGTGCACGCCCATCGGGTCGACGTTCTCGATCGAGCAGACCACCACCACGTTGTCGTGGCGGTCCCGCATGAGTTCGAGCTCGTACTCCTTCCAGCCGAGCACGCTCTCCTCGATCAGCACCTCGTGCACCGGGCTCGCGGCCAGGCCGGCGCCGGCGATGCGCTCCAGGTCGGCGTCGGTGTGCGCCATGCCCGAGCCGAGGCCGCCCATGGTGAACGAGGGCCGGATCACCACCGGCAGGCCCAGCTCCCCCACCGTCTCGCGGACCTCGTCCATCGAGTGGCACACCCGCGAGCGCGGCACCAGCGCCGCCGGGTCCGCGACGCCGAGGCGTACGCCCGCCTTCGCCACGATCTCCTTGAACAGCTGCCGGTCCTCGCCGCGACGGATCGCGTCGATGTCGGCGCCGATCAGCTCGACGCCGTACTTCTCCAGCACACCGGCCTCGTGCAACGCGACCGCGGTGTTCAGGGCGGTCTGCCCGCCGAGGGTGGGCAGCACCGCGTCGGGCCGCTCCTTGGCGATGACCAGCTCGACGAACTCGGGGGTGATCGGCTCGATGTAGGTGGCGTCGGCGAACTCCGGGTCCGTCATGATGGTGGCCGGGTTGGAGTTGACCAGGCTGACCCGGATCCCCTCGCTGCGCAGCACCCGGCACGCCTGGGTGCCGGAGTAGTCGAACTCGCAGGCCTGCCCGATGACGATCGGCCCGGAGCCGATCACCAGGATGTGGGTGAGATCGGTCCGCTTAGGCATTCGTACGCCCCTCGCTGTGGGTCCGGCCCTCGATCAACTCGGCGAACCGGTCGAAGAGGTAGTCCGCGTCGTGCGGACCGGCCGCCGCCTCCGGGTGGTACTGGACGGTGAAGGCGGGCACGTCACGCGCCCGCAGCCCCTCGACCACGTTGTCGTTGAGGCAGAGATGGCTCACCTGCACGCCACCGAACTCGGTCTCGATCACCTGGTCCGGCACCACCGCACCCGGCCGTACGCCGGGCACCTCCACGGCGAAACCGTGGTTGTGGCTGGTCACCTCCACCTTGCCGGTGGCCCGGTCGAGGACCGGCTGGTTGATGCCCCGGTGGCCGTAGCCGAGCTTGTAGGTGCCGAAGCCGAGCGCCCGACCGAGGATCTGGCTGCCGAAGCAGATGCCGAACAGCGGCACCTTCCGGCGCAGCACCTCGCGGGCCAGCGCGACCGGGCCGTCGGCGGTGGCCGGGTCACCCGGGCCGGGCGAGAAGAAGACCGCGTCGGCCCCGGTGGCCAGCAGGTCCTCGATCGTCGAGTCGGCCGGCAGCACGTGGGTGGTCACGCCGCGCGCGGCGAGCCGGCGCGGCACGTTGCGCTTGATGCCCAGATCCAGCGCGGCCACCGTGAACCGGTGCTCGCCCTCGGCGGCGACCACGTACGGCTGCGCGGTGGTGACCTCGGTGGAGAGGTCCGCGCCGAGCATCTGCGGCGCCTGGCGGACCCGGCCCAGCAGCGCGCGGGGATCGTCGTCGACGCTGGAGATGCCGACCCGCATCGCACCGCGCTCGCGCAGGTGGCGGGTCAACGCCCGGGTGTCCACCCCGCTGATGCCGACCACGCCCTCGGTGGCGAGCCGGTCCTCCAGCCCGCCGGTGGCCCGCCAGTTCGAGCTGACCCGCGCCGGATCGCGCACCACGTAGCCGGCCACCCAGATCCGCCGTGACTCGTCGTCCTCGGCGTTGATGCCGGTGTTGCCGATGTGCGGGGCGGTCTGCACCACCACCTGCCGGTGGTACGACGGGTCGGTCAGCGTCTCCTGGTAACCGGTCATGCCGGTGTTGAAGACCGCCTCGCCGAAGGTCTCGCCGACGCTGCCGTACGCCTCACCGGGGAACGTGCGCCCGTCCTCCAGGACCAGGATCGCCGCTGTACGCCGTGCCATCACTTGACAGCCTTTCCGTCCAGGACCGTCGCCTCGCCACGCAGGAAGGTCGCCACGATGCGACCGGGCAGCGTCATCCGGGCGTACGGGGTGTTGCGGCTGCGGCTGGCCAGCTCCGCCGGCTCGATCACCCGGTGCACCGCCGGGTCGACCAGGGTGAGGTTGGCCGGCGCGCCGGGCACCGGATCGCGGCCGTGCTCGGTCAGCCCGGCGATCCGGGCCGGGGTGCGCGACATCCGCTCGGCGATCAGATCCCACTCGGGGCCGAGCACGTCGAGCGCGATCGACAGCGCCGTCTCCAGCCCGAGCATGCCCGGCCGGGCGTACGCCCACTCGCACTCCTTGTCCTCCACGGCGTGCGGCGCGTGGTCGGTGGCGATGATGTCGATCACCCCGTCGACCAGGGCGGCGCGCAGGGCGGCGATGTCGGTGGCGGTACGCAGCGGCGGGTTGACCTTGAAGACCGGGTCGTAGCTCTCCGCGCGGGCGTCGGTGAGCAGCAGGTGGTGCGGGGTCACCTCGGCGGTGACGCGTACCCCCCGGGCCTTGGCCTGGCGCAGCACCTCGACGCTGCCGGCGGTGGAGACGTGGCAGACGTGCAGCCGGCTGCCGACGTGCTCGGCCAGCAGCACGTCCCGGGCGATGATCGCCTCCTCGGCCACCGCCGGCCAGCCGGTCAGGCCCAGCCGGACGGAGACCTCGCCCTCGTGCATCTGCGCGCCCTCGGTGAGCCGGGGCTCCTCGGCGTGCTGGGCGATGATCCCGTCGAAGGCCTTCACGTACTCCAGGGCGCGGCGCATCAGCCGGGGGTCGGCGACGCAGTGCCCGTCGTCGGAGAAGATCCGCACCCGGGCCGCGGAGTCGGCCATCGCACCCAGCTCGGCGAGGCGCTCGCCGGCCAGGCCGACGGTGACCGCGCCGATCGGCTGCACGTCGACCAGCCCGGCCTCGCGACCGAGCCGCCAGACCTGCTCCACCACGCCCGCGGTGTCGGCCACCGGGGAGGTGTTCGCCATCGCGCAGACCGCGGTGTAACCGCCCAGCGCCGCCGATCGGGAACCGGTCTCGACGGTCTCGGCGTCCTCCCGGCCGGGCTCGCGCAGGTGGGTGTGCAGGTCGACCAGGCCGGGCAGGGCGACCAGCCCGTCGGCCTCGACCACGGTGGCGTCGGGCGCGGAGCGACCCGGGCCGGCCTCGGCGACCACGCCGTCGCGGATCAGCAGGTCGGTCGGTGCCGCGCCGAGGACGCTGACGTTCCTGAGCAGGTACGAGTTCACCGGTTGTTCCCCCCGAGCAGCAGGTAGAGGACGGCCATCCGGACGGAGACCCCGTTGGTGACCTGTTCGACGATGGTGGAGCGGGCCGAGTCGGCGACCTCCGGCGTGATCTCCATGCCCCGGTTCATCGGGCCGGGATGCATGACGATCGCGTGCTCGGGAAGCCGGCGCATGCGCGGACCGTCCAGGCCGTAGCGGCGGGCGTACTCGCGGGCGGACGGGAAGTACGAGTCGTTCATCCGCTCCCGCTGCACCCGCAGCATCATCACCACGTCCACCGACGGCAGTATCGCGTCGAGGTCGTAGCAGACGTTCGTGCCGGGTGCGAGCGCCGCGGCGATGTCGACCGGAATGAGGGTGGGCGGTCCGACCAGGGTGACCTTGGCGCCGAGGGTGGAGAGCAGCAGCACGTTGGAGCGGGCCACCCGGGAGTGCAGCACGTCGCCGACCACCGCCACCGACAGGCCGGCCAGCCGACCCAGCCGGGAGCGCACCGTGTACGCGTCGAGCAGCGCCTGGGTGGGGTGCTCGTGCGTGCCGTCACCGGCGTTGACCACCGAGCCGTCGACCCAGTCGGCGAGCCGGTGCGGGGCACCCGAGGCCGGGTGGCGGACGACCACCGCGTCGGCCCCCATCGCCTGCAGGGTCAGCGCGGTGTCCTTCAGGCTCTCGCCCTTGGCGACGCTGGAGCCCTTCGCCGAGAAATTGATCACATCGGCGCTGAGCCGCTTGGCCGCCGCCTCGAAGGAGATCCGGGTGCGGGTGGAGTCCTCGTAGAAGAGGTTGACCACCGTCCGGCCCCGCAGCGCGGGCAGCTTCTTGACCTCGCGGCCGGCCACGGCCGCCATCTCGGCGGCGGTGTCCAGGATCTGGGTGGCGGTGTCGGCATCGAGGTCGGCTCCGGAGAGCAGGTGCCTGATCACTGGATGACCTCCCCGTAGAGCCGGACCTCGTCGTTGCCGTCGGTCTCGGCCAGCGTCACCTTCACGCTCTCGGCGAGCGCGGTCGGGATGTTCTTCCCGACGTAGTCGGCGCGGATCGGCAGCTGCCGGTGCCCGCGGTCCACCAGGACGGCGAGCTGCACCGACGCCGGGCGCCCGAGGTCACCGAGCGCATCGAGGGCGGCCCGGACGCTGCGGCCGGAGAAGAGCACGTCGTCGACGAGGATCACCCGCCGGCCGTCGATGCCGCTGGCGGGCAGCTGGGTCGGGCCGACCGCCCGGGTGCCCTGCCGGCGCAGGTCGTCGCGGTAGAGGGTGATGTCGAGCACGCCGACCGGCACGGAGATGCCCTCGAAGGCGCTGATCCGGGCGGCGAGGCGGCGGGCGAGCGGGGCGCCCCGGGTGGGGATGCCGAGCAGCACGGTGTCGGCGGCACCCTGGGTCTTCTCGAGGATCTGGTGGGCGATCCGGTCGACGACGCGGTGCACGTCGGCGCTGGTCAGAATCACCTTCACCGAGGGTTGTCGCGGTGGCGACGACGGGGCAGCCGATGGGTAGGCCACGGCGGACCTCCTTTCCCGCCTCACGGGACGGGTCGTTAAAGGACGTCGGGTCCTCCGGGCCGGCCTGCGGGTGGCCGGCGGAGGGGCTGCAGCCACGTTACCAGTGGTCGCCGCCGCACCCGCGCCCGGGCACGGCGGGCGCGTCGACGTTCACTGACCACCCGATCAGCCCGACGAAACGGGACAACTCACCCGGTGTGCTCAACGGGAACGTCACCACCACTTGACCAGGTGTACGAATCCCCGTACCGTCACGCTCCGTAGCGATCGCTGGGAGAACCCCGAGCAGCACTGGGAGTGTCCGAATGCCCTCTGAATACGCCAAGTCTCTGGGCGCCCGCCTGCGCTCCATCCGCCAGCAGCAGGGCCTGTCCCTGCAGGGAGTGGAGGAGAAGTCGAACGGGCGCTGGAAGGCGGTGGTGGTCGGCTCGTACGAACGCGGCGACCGGGCCGTCACGGTGTCCCGCCTGGCCGAGTTGGCCGAGTTCTACCGCGTACCGGTCTCGGAGCTGCTGCCCGACGGCAGCGGAGTGCGGCACGAGCCCACCAGCAAGATCGTCCTGGACCTGGAGCGCCTCTACGACGAGGCCAGCGAGGATCTCGCCTACGTCGCCCGGTACGCGCGCGCCATCCAGCAGCAGCGCGGTGACTACAACGGCCGGGTGCTGTCGATCCGCGCCGACGACCTGCGAGCCCTCGCCATCGTCTACGACGCCTCGCCGTCCGGCCTGATCGAGCGGCTGACCGAGCACGGCGTGCTGGTCGCCGACCCGCGGGCGTTCTTCGCCTCCTGAGCAGAGCACCGCAAGGGCCCGTGCCGTCCGGCACGGGCCCTTCGCGTCGTCCGGGGTGCGATCTCCGGCCGTCAGCGGGTGGCGTACTCGGCGATCCGACCGAGCACGCCGTTGAGGAAGCGGGGCGAGTCGTCGGTCGACATCTGCCGGGCCAGCTCGACGGCCTCACTGATCGCCACCGCGTCGTCGATCTCGTCGACGTAGAGCAGCTCGTAGACGGCGATCCGGGCCAGGTTCCGATCGACCACCGGCATCCGGTCCAGCGTCCAGCCCTCGGCGTAGCTGGAGATCACCTCGTCGATCCGGTCCAGGTGCCCGGCCACGCCCTCGACCAGGCCGACCGCGTAACCCAGGTGGGCGGGGTGCGGTTTCTCGATCCGTTCGAGGTAGCCGGCGAGCACCTCGACCGGTGGACGATCACGCAGGTCGGCCTCGAAGAGCACGTCCAGCGCCCGCTTGCGCGCCTTGCGGCGCGCCGGCATCTGCTGCTTCGGACCCTCGGCCATCAGGCGCGGCCGAGGTAACGGCCGTCGCGGGTGTCGACCTTGATCTTCTCGCCGGTGGTGATGAAGAGCGGCACCTGCACGGTCGCGCCGGTCTCCACGGTCGCCGGCTTGTTGCCACCGGTGGAGCGGTCGCCCTGCAGGCCCGGCTCGGTGTAGGTGATCTCCAGCACGACGGAGGTCGGCAGCTCGACGTAGAGCGGCACACCCTCGTGGGTGGCCACGATCGCCTCGGCCTCGGGCAGCAGGTAGTTGGCCGCCTCGCCGACCGTCCCGCCGAGCACCGTGATCTGGTCGAACGTCTCCATGTCCATGAAGACGTAGTCCTCGCCGTCGGCGTAGAGATACTGCATGGTGCGCTTGTCCACGGTCGCGGTCTCGACCTTGGTGCCCGCGTTGAAGGTCTTGTCGACGACCTTGCCGGAGAGCACGTTCTTCAGCGTGGTACGCACGAACGCACCACCCTTGCCGGGCTTGACGTGCTGGAACTCGACGACGGACCAGAGCTCCCCGTCAAGGTTGAGTACCAGGCCGTTCTTCAGGTCGTTGGTGGTGGCCATTTCCTGCCTTGATCATCATTTGGCGGACGGACCTGCCAAGTCTACTCGCCACTGGGAAACCCGCCGCCCGCCGTCCCTGGCCGCATTCGGCACGTCGAACCGACACCGTCAGTGACGTTCCACCCCCCACCCCCACCCACCCCTTCGCCCCTTTGCTCTGCTTCAACCCACGCAACAGTCACTCCTCGTGGCGATCAACGCCGCGAAGATCACTCAGGCGCACCACAGAAGCGCTGTTCACGAGCTATTGCGTGGGTTGAAGCAGAGCAAAGCGAGCAGAGGGGCATCGGGTCGAGGTCGCCGGATCGTCACCGAAGGTAGCCGGCACGCAGGGTAGTCGCGGCGGGCAGGCACGTCCGCCGGTCCGGTCGCTGCGGGAGGGAACGCGGGAGGGCGGGCGCGGTGGGTGGGTGCGTCAGCCGGGCTGATCGCGGAGGGTGGCCACGTGGTGCAGGGCGAGGCGGTAGCCATCCACCCCGAGGCCGCAGATCACGCCGGTGGCGACCGCCGAGACGACCGAGTGGTGCCGGAACTCCTCGCGGGCGTGGATGTTGGAGATGTGCACCTCGACCAGCGGGCCGCGCAGCATGGCGCAGGCGTCCCGGACCGCGATCGAGTAGTGCGACCAGGCGGCCGGGTTCAGCACCACGGCGGCCCCCTCGTCGGCGGCGGCGTGCAGCCAGCCGATCAGCTCGTGCTCGGCGTCGGTCTGCCGGACCGTGACGCTCAGGCCAAGGTCCCGCCCGGTCGACTCGCAGAGTGCGACCAGGTCGGCGTAGCTGGTCCCGCCGTACACGTCGACCTGGCGGGTGCCGAGGCGCCCCAGGTTCGGCCCGTTGAGCACGTACACCCTCATGAACAGACCGCGCGATACGCCTCGTGCAGCAGGTCGTCGTCGGGGCCCTCCAGGATCGCCGGCCGGGCCAGCCCGTCGAGCACCACGAAGCGCAGCCGGCTGCCCCGGGCCTTCTTGTCCACCCGCATGGTGGCCAGCAACCGGGGCCAGGCATCCGCCGGGTAGCCGGTGGGCAGGCCGAGCACGGTCACCACGTCACGGTGCCGCCGTGCGGTGGCCGCGTCCAGCCGGCCAGCGAGGCGGGCCAGTTCGGCGGCGTACACCAGGCCGACCGAGACCGCGTGGCCGTGCCGCCAGCGGTACCCCTCGACCTTCTCGATCGCGTGGGCCAGGGTGTGCCCGTAGTTGAGCACCTCCCGCACGCCCGACTCGCGCAGGTCGCCCGCGACCACGTCGGCCTTGACCCGGATCGCCCGCTCAATCAGCTCCCGGGCGACCGACCCGGCCGGGTCGGTCGCGGCGGCCGGATCGCGCTCGATCAAGTCGAGGATGACCGGATCGGCGATGAACCCGCACTTGACCACCTCGGCCAGGCCGGCGGCCAGGTCCGCCGCGGGCAGGCTGTCCAGGGTGGCCAGGTCGGCCAGCACCCCCACCGGCGGGTGGAAGGCACCGACCAGGTTCTTCCCGGCCGCGGTGTTGATCCCGGTCTTGCCGCCCACCGCCGCGTCGACCATGCCCAGCAACGAGGTGGCCACCGGCACCCACCGCACCCCGCGCAGCCAGCACGCCGCCACGAAGCCGGCCAGGTCGGTGATCGCGCCGCCGCCCAGGCCGACCACCGCGTCGGTACGGGTGAACCCCGCCTCGCCGAGCCGGTCCCAGCACTGCGCCGCCACGTCGACGTGCTTGCCGGCCTCGGCGTCGGGCACCTCGATCGGCAACGGGGTGACGCCGGCCGCCCCCAGCCGGGCACCGATCGCGTCGGCCAGTTCCTTCAGCGGCGGGGCGTGCAGCACCGCCACCCGGGTGGCGTCGGGGAGCAGGCCGGGCAGCGCGTCGAGCAGGCCGCGCCCGACCAGCACGTCGTACGGCCGCTCGCCGCCGACCGGGATCCGGGTCACCTCGTCCATCGGCGGGAGCCTAACCATCCTTGCGCAGCAGCTGCGCGATCTCGGCGATGATCTCCTCGGGCGCGCGGCCGTCGGTGACCACCGTGTCGGTGGCCACCTCGGCGTAGAGCGGCCGGCGCTGGTCCATCAGATGTTTGAGGGTGGCCCGGGGGTTGATCGCCAGCAGCGGACGCCCGGCGCCGAGGCCGACCCGCTTGACGGCGTCGGCCAGCCCGACGTCGAGGTGCACCACCCGGTGGCCGACCAGCGCGGCGCGGTTCTCCTCGGCCAGCACCGCGCCGCCGCCGAGGGCGAGCACCCCCGGGCAGGAGGCCAGCGCCGCGGCCACCGCCGCCCGTTCGAGGGTACGGAAGTGGGCCTCCCCCTCGTCGAGGAAGATCTCCGGGATCGGCTTGCCGGCGAGCCGCTCGATGTCGGCGTCGGTGTCGCGGAACTCCACCCCGAGCGCGGCCGCCAGGCCCTGCCCGACGGTGGTCTTACCCGAGCCCGGCGCGCCGACCAGCACGCAGACCGGGCGGGTCGCAGCGGTCACCGGATCACCAGCGCGTCGAGGTAGCCGGCGAGGTTGCGGCGCATCTCGGCGACCGAGTCACCGCCGAACTTCTCCACCGCCGCCTCGGCCAGCACCAGCGCGACCATCGCCTCGGCGACGACGGCGGCGGCCGGCACCGCGCAGACGTCGGAGCGCTGGTTGATCGCGGTGGCCGGCTCGCCGGTGGTCACGTCCACCGTGGCCAGGGCGCGGTTCAGCGAGGAGATCGGCTTCATCGCCGCCTTCACGCGCAGCGGCTCGCCGGTGGTGATGCCGCCCTCCAGGCCGCCGGCCCGGTCGGTGATCCGGCGCACGCCGGTGGCGGTGGGCATGATCTCGTCGTGCGCCTCGGAGCCGCGCGACCGGGCCTGCTGCCAGCCGTCGCCGATCTCCACACCCTTGATCGCCTGGATCGACATCAGCGCGGTGGCCAGGCGGGCGTCGAGCTTGCGGTCCCACTGCACGTGGCTGCCGAGACCGGGCGGTACGCCGTACGCCAGCACCTCGACCACGCCGCCGAGGGTGTCGGCGTCCTTCTTCGCGGCGTCGACCTCGGCCACCATCCGGGCGCTGGCCTCGGGGTCGAGGCAGCGCAGCGGGTCGGCGTCGATGCGCTCGGCGTCCTCCGGGCGGGGCCGCAGCCCCGGCTTCGCGGCGACCGGACCCAGCTCGACCACGTGCGAGACGATCTCGACGTCGAGCGCCTGCCGGAGCAGCGCCTTGGCCACCGTGCCGACCGCGACCCGGGCGGCGGTCTCCCGCGCGCTGGCCCGCTCCAGGATGGGCCGGGCGTCGGTGTGGCCGTACTTCTGCATGCCGGCCAGGTCCGCGTGGCCGGGCCGGGGGCGGGTGAGCGGGGCGTTGCGGGCCTGCCGGGCCAACTCGTCGGGGTCGACCGGGTCGGCGGCCATCACGGTGCGCCACTTGGGCCACTCGGAGTTGCCGACCCGGACGGCGACCGGGCTGCCCAGCGTCACGCCGTGCCGCAGGCCGCCGATGACCTCGATCTCGTCCTGCTCGAAGGACATCCGGGCGCCGCGCCCGTAGCCGAGCCGGCGGCGCGCCAACTCCCCGGCGATCTGGGCGGAGGTCACCTCGACGCCGGCCGGCACCCCCTCCAGCAACGCGACGAGGGCGGGCCCGTGCGATTCCCCTGCGGTCAACCAGCGCAACACAGCGGTCAGTCTGTCACGCCGGGTGTCCGCCGCCACGGACCGCCCGCCCCGTCCCGCCCAGCGGACGCCACAACCGGGCGGGCGGCACGGGCGGGCGCGGCACGGACGGGCGGCACGGGCGGGCGGGCGGTCAGATGCCGCGGCCCCGCCGGTGCAGGGTGCGCAGCACCGTGTCGGCCCGGACCACCCGGCCGGCCACCGCCAGGGCGAGGTACGCCCGGGGCTCGCGCGGGTTGCGGCGGATGGTCCGGCGGGCCCAGCGCATCGCGCCCCGGGGGTCGCCCGACGCGGCGTGGGCGAAGGCGATCTGACCGGTGACCCGCGCCTGCCCCGCCGGCTGGGTGGCGAACTCCGGATAGCGGTCCAGCAGCCACTGCAACGCCTCGGAGATGGTGTCCCACCGCTGGGCGAAGTACGACCGCTTGTGCCAGCGCACCAGGACGTATGGGATGCGCAGGTTGACCAGTGGCGCGCTGCGGGCGGCCCGGAGCAGGAACTCGTAGTCCTCGGCGTAGCTGCCCGGGATCTCCTCGTCGACCAGCCCGAACCCGTCGCGCAGCGCCGACGCCCGGATGAGGAAGGTCGACGGGTGCAGCTCGGTCATCCGGTCCCGCAGCAGCTCGGCCAGGCTGATCGAGTCGCGGTCCAGCACCCGCTCGACGGTGTGCCCGTCGTAGCTGACCCGGATGCCGCAGCTGACGAACTCGGCGCCGGGCACCCCGGCCAGCGCCTCGGCCTGGGCACGCAGCTTGCCGGGCAGCCACTCGTCGTCGTCGTCGCAGAAGGCGACCAGCTCACCGGTGGCGGCCAGGGTGCCCGAGTTGCGGGCGCCGGCCAGGCCCGGCGTGCGGACGTTGGTCACCACCCGCACCGGTCGGTCCGGGGCGGACAGCTCGGCCAGCGACGGGTCCGGCTCGGACTGGTCGTACACCACGACCACCTCGACCGGCCCGGGATAGTCCTGGGCGACGATCGCCCGCACCGCGGCCCGCAGCAGTTCCGGGCGGTTCCGGGTGGGCACGACGGCGCTCACGCTCGGGTACGGGCTCACCGGTTCCGCCTTCCGTTCGGGCCATTCGGGCCGGGCCGACGCCACGGCCGCCACCAGGGTCGGTGGTGCCGCCCCGCGGCGGCGGCCACCAGGTCCTCGACGATCACTCCCACCCGCCGCACCGCGGCACGCCGCCCGTTGGCCGCCTCGGCGTCCACGGCGACGGTGAAGCGCGACCGGTCGGCGAGACCGGCGGCCAGTGCGTCCAGCAGCTCCCGCCGGGACTCGCAGAGGGCGACCAGGCCGGCCGCGCCGAGCCGGCGGGCGAACAGCTGCTGGTGGTCGTCGACGTGCTCGCCGCGCGTCGGGTCACGGGGCACCACGATCGGCAGGTGGCCGTGCCGGCGGGCCTCCAGAATGGTCGCCGGCCCACCGTGACAGACCACCAGGTCGGCCCGGGCCATCGCCGCCTGCAACTCGGCGTGCCCGAGGAACGGCACCGCCTCGGGCAGGCCGGCGACGCGGGTGTGCCCGTGCTGCACGGTCAGCACGACCTCACCCGCGGCCTCGCCGTGCCACTCCCGCAGCCAGTCGACCAGCCGGTCGAAGGGATGCTTGTCGGTGCCGACGGCCACCAGCAGCTGGATCCGGCTGTCGGGGCGCGGCTCACGCGGCTCCGGTATGCGTACCCCTGGTTCGTCCCGGGCGGCGCGGGGCCGCACCGGCGCGACGCGGTGCGCGTCGCCCACGGCCTCGCCGCTCACAGCAGCGTCCCCACGACGGTGGCCTCCGGGTACTGGCGGCGCTGCTCCTCCCACTGCACGAGCATCGCCGACAGGAACGGGCGGCACAGCCGGGCGGTCAGCGTCGGCGTGTCGATCCGGTCGTAGACCTCGATGTAGACGGTCGGGATGCGCCGGAGCCGGGCGAGCACGACGAACGGCACGGCCACTCCCGCGCCGGTGGTGACCACCGCGGCGACCCGTCGCCGGCGCAGCACCCGGGCGGCCAGTACCGCGTTGCGCAGCAGGTTGCCCAGGTGGCGGGTGGTCGGATGGTACGCCCGTACCACGTCCTCACCGGCGAGCAGGGACAGTGCCTCAGGCGTGTCGAAGGTGACCCAGCATCGCCGCCAGGTCTCGTACCAGGGCCGCAGGGCCAGCAACTGGGCCAGGTGCCCGCCGCTGGATCCGACCAACAGCAACAGTGGTTGTTCCTCGGGCTCTTCCATCAAGGTGTCCACGCGACTCCCCACAAGTCCGCTTGGAATTTCGGTCAGTGTCACGCCACAGCAGAAGGTGGCCGGTGCGAACCGATCAACCGCCACCTCGTCTCTCGATCGTGTCCAACAGCGCGGGGTGCAACGCCGCGTTCCAGCCGGCACCGGCGTCGGCCAGGCGCCAGGTGCGCAGCCACATCTCCACCAGGTAGGCGTCGGCCACCAGCCGGCGGCCGGGGGCGTCCAGCCCCAACCGGTCACCGTGGCGGTCCAACCAGCGCCCGACCTCGTCGGCCGCCGCCGCGACCGGCTCACCGCGCAGCACGACGGCACGCTGGAAGGCGTCGTGGGCCAGGTCGAACCCCACCGGCACGTCCGCGCCGCTGTGCTCCCAGTCCCAGGCGATGACCTCACCGGCGTGCCGGCCCAGGTTCCACGGCACCCAGTCGCCGTGCCAGTGGCCGAACTCGACGGCGACCTCGCCGTGCCGGCGGGCCAGCGCGGCGACGGCCGCCACGGCACGCTGACCGGCCGGGTCCGTGGCGGCGGCCCGCCGCGCCTGCGCCGCCAACCGGTCCAGGAAGGGCGAGCCGCCCAGCGGCCGGGGCTCGGCCGGCGGGCGGCCCCGGCGAGCCACCGCGAGCAGCGCCCCGAGGTCGGGCGCGGCGGCGGCCGGCACCCCACGGACCCGGGTCGGCAGCGGCTCCACCACGGCGACCACCTGACCCGCCCAGGTCAGCTCGGTGAGCAGCCGGGGCGTGCCGGGGTGCCCCGCCAGCCCGGCCACCTCGCCCAGCGCCGCCGCCTCGGCGGTGACCAGCGCCCGCGTCGCGTCGTTCCAGCCGATCTTCGCGTATCCGCGGGGCACGCCGGAGCGGTCGAACAGTTGCAGGGTCGGCTTGTGGTTCGGATCCGGCGGGCGCACCCCGAAGGCCGCGTACATCGGCGTGCCGAGCACGGCGGCGACCCGGTCGGCGAGCAGCGCCTCCGCCGGATCGAGCCCGCGGGGCAGCGCGACGGTCAACACCGGGAACGGCGCCCGGTCCACCACACCGGCCCGGGCCGCCACGCCGAGCAGTGCCCGCGCGGCCCGCACCTTCGGCGGGCGCAGGGCGTTGTACGCCAGCAGCGCCGCCGCCGCGACCCGGGGCGAACCCAACGGCAGCAGGAACCGCGCCCGGGCGACCGACGGCACGACCGCGTAGCGGGCCACGACGGTGTGCCCGGCCGGCGGGGCGGCGTCCACGGTCACCGCGACCCGGTGGTCGGCGAAGACCGCCCGGGTGACCCAGCCCAACCCGTCGTCGCGGCAGCGGGGGTCGGCCGTCGCCGACGCGGTCACGCGGCCCGGTCCGGCCAGTCGAGCCGCAACCCCAGCCGCTGCCGCAGCGCCTCGTTGTGCGGGCGGTAGTACGCCGTCAGCTCGGCCCGCAGCGCCGGCTCCAGCGGCGCCGAACGCCGGTCGTTGTAGACCCGGAAGTCGGGCAGGTCGAAGGGGGGCAGGCCGAGAAAGTCCAGGGTGCGCCGGTAGGCCGCCCGTGCGTCGCGGTAGAGCTCCTCGCTGGGCAGGAAGAGGATCCGCGCCCGGTCGAAGCGCGCCAACCACGGTTCCAGATGCTCCAGGTACCGGCCCCGGGCCCGGTAGGTGTACCAGTCGTAGCGCTCGCTGAAGTACTCCGGTTCGGCGATCAGCCGCTCCCGCTCCCCGGCCGTACGCTCCGGCTCGGCGGCCAGCGCGGCGGCGAAGTCCAGCGGCTCCACGCCGTTGGTCCGCCGCTCCTTCCAGTGCGAGTACGCCCGCTCGACCGGGTCGCGCAGCAGCACGATCAGCCGCACCGAGGGCATCAGCGTGGCGACCCGCTCGGCGGCCAGGGGGTGGAACATGTAGAGCGGTGCCGCCTCGCCGACCCGCACCGGGCCGCCGTGGCGGCTCTCCAGCACCTCCCGCTGCCGCACGGTCGGGAAGTGCGAGCGATACCACGCCTCGCCGCGACTCCAGTTCTCCTCGAAGTAGTGCGAGGACTTCGTGTTCCAGGCCGGGAAGAGCCGAGGCACCAGCGGGTGCTGGATGAGGTAATTCCACAGCGAGGTGGTGCCGCCCCGCTTGGTACCGATGATGAGGAAGTCCGGCAGCGGCCGGCGGTCACTGGTGCGTACCCCGTAGTCGACGAGGCTTTCCCGTAGCCGGCTCGTGACCTGGGTCGGCACCAACTGCTTCACCCGGTCCCGCATGGACGACAAGACGAACTCACCTGCCCTTCGACGTGCGTGGCGGGGCGCCGGCCGGCGCCCCGCCACGGATCTGCATCATGGTCACCCGGATGCCGGACCGCACCCGGGGCAACGTCAACAAGCCGACGCAGCCGGCGGCGAGCACGGCCACCGTCGGCACCAGCCCCGTGATCCCCCGGCCGGCCACCGCCAGACCGGCGACCGAGGCCAGGCCGACCCCGCCCACGGTGGCCGCCGCCGCGGCCAGCATCCGGGTGTCGACCAGCCGCTGGCCGACCACCAGCCGGGCGAACGTGGCGGCGCCGAGGTTCTCGGTGACGATGCCGGCGGCCCAGGCCACCGCCGCGCCGGTCGCCCCGTGCCCGGGAATCAGCGCCAGGCCGAGACCGACCGTGACCAGCAACCCGGCCAGTGCCGCCACCAGGTGCAGGCCGCTGCGCCCGCCCATCAGCAGCATGCTCTGCACGTTGCCGACGCCCGTGTTGACCAGCATCGCCAGCGCGAGCACGGTCATCGCGGCGGCGCCGGCGGTGAACTCCGCGCCGAACAACGCCAGGAAGGCCGGCGCGAAGACGGCGAGCAGCAGGTACACCGGCCAGGAGAGCACCAGCCCCCAGGTGGTCAGCTGCCGGTGCACGGCCGCGGCGGCGGCCCGCTCGCCGCGCCCCAGCAGCCGCGACAGCTGCGGGGAGACCGCCACGCGCAGCCCCTGCATCGCCAGTTGACCGGCGAGGACGTAGCGGCCGACCGCCCCGAAGACCCCGGCCTCGGCGGGGCCGGCCAACGCCGAGGTGAGCAGCACGCCGATCCACATGCTGCCGGCGTCGATCGCCGCGGAGGCGGCGCGGGGCAGCGCGAAACGCCAGAACGTGGACCAGTCGCCGGGCTCCGGACGCAGCCGGGCGCCGGCACCCACGCCGAGTGGGCCGGCGACCAGGATCAGGCACACCAGCAGGGCCACGGCGGCGGGCACCAACCAGCCGGTCATGCCGGCCAGCAGCCCGCCGCCGACCAGCACCGCCGCACCGACCAGCAGCGGCCGGGCGACCGGCAGCAGCAGGAACTGCACCGAGACGTAGGCCCGCATCGGGCGTACGCAGCGCACGACGGCCAGCAGCAGGTTCATCGCGACCACCACGGGCACCGCCGCGAAGGTCACCACCAGCAGCGGCCCACCCGCCGGCCCGAGGAGTCGACCGGCGAGCGGCCCGGCGGCCAGCGCCCCGCCGACCGCGACCAGCGCGGCGAGCAGCAGCGGCGGCACCAGGGCGACCGGCAGCACCCGGGCCGCGTCGCCGGTCACGCCGGCCCGCCGCCGGGGCAGTGCCCACATCAGCCCGGTCTCCGCGCCCAGGGTGCAGACCGCGGCGGCGACGGTCACCACGCCGATCGCGGCGAAGAACGCGCCGGAGCCGGAGGTGCCGTAGCCACGGGTGATGACGATCGCGAGCACGAAGCCGAACAGCCCGCTGGTCGCCGCGCCGAGCAGCCCCGCGACCCCGCTGCGGGCGCTGCGCCGGGTCTCGGCCGCGCTGTCCACCGTGGCCAGGGCCGGACCCGCCGCCGAGCCGACGCCGGGCGCGCGGCCGGGCCCCTCCCCCGCCGGGGGGCTGGTGGTCGCGGTCATGCCGGCACCACCGCCGCCGGTTCCGGCGGCCGGACGGTCGGCGGCGGGACGCGTCGCTCCCGCTCGGTGAGCGCCATCGCGAAGGCGATCGCGAAGAAGGCGACCGCGAGGTTCTGGTTCGCCATCCCGTAGAAGGGCACCTGCACCAGGCAGATCACCGCGACGACGGAGAGCCACTGCCCGGCCGCCGAGGTGGCCCGGGCGCAGACCACCGCGGCGACGACGAACCAGGCCAGGAAGCACAGCAGCGCCGGTACGCCGTGGCTGAACAGCACCATCCACAGCTGCCCCTGGGTGCCGATCGGCGCCTCGGCGGAGACGGTGTCCACGTCCATCGGCGCGCCGTAGCCCAGCCACGGTGAGTCGCCCACCCGGCGCAGCACCTCCGCGTAGAGCGAGAGCCGGTCGGTGTTGGTGTCGCTGGACTGGACCCGGTTGCCGATCAGCTCGGCGACCGGGATGAACAGGGCGGCGAGCCCGCCGATCACCACCACCCCGCAGATGGAGGCGGCCACCCGCGTGTTGCCGCGCAACGCCGCCCGCACCCCCAGCACGGCCAGGCCCACGCCGAGGCTGAGGAACATCGCCCGGTTGAGGGTGAGGAACGCCGGGACCAGCGACAGCGGCAGCGTCACCAGCAGTGCCCACCGCAGCAGGCCACGGCGGCGCAGCATGGTGTACGCGACCACGCACGGCAGCGTCATCGCGTATGCGCTGCCGTAGGTGTTGGTGTACGCGTACGGGGCGGCCGGGCGGTAGATCGGGTTGAGCGACCTCGCGCTGTACTCCGCGGTGGCGAGATGGACCATGTCATGGATGAACGGGGCGCGGGCCACACCGGCGGGGAGCAGCATCTCGACCGGGGTGGTCAACTCGAAGCGTGGTACCAGCACGCCCAGCCAGCCCAGGGCGACCAGCCCGAGCCAGAACACGCACAGCGGCGCCAGGACGGCCGCCTGGTCGGGGCGCTCCCGGGCGACGGTGTAGACGTAGACGGCGACGATCAGCGCGGTGAGGTAGAAGGAGAGCCGCAGCGCGAAGGTCAGCAGCGAGGTCGGCGACGCCAGCCGGGTCGCGCTGGCCACCACGAGCGCCAGGAACAGCAGCCAGATCCCGGCGGCGGGCGGCAGCGGCACCCGACCCCGGGTGGCCAGCAACGTGAACAGCAGGGCGCCCAGCAACGGCCAACCGAGATAGAAGGCGCCCGCCAGCCACCAGAGCGGGACCAGCCCGAACATCGCCGCCAGCGGCCACAGCGGCAGTCGCGGCGGCGCGGGCGGCAGGGGTCGCGCCGCGGGGCTCACCGGCCGGGGCGGCTCGGTGGTGGCCGGGGCGCGGGTGACCGGCACGTCTCAGCTCCGCCCGCTGCGGCACAGCACGAACCCGAGCGGGTTCACCCCGGCCGCGCGCAGCCGCCCGGCGAGCCGGCGCAGGTCGGCCTGGCGGGTCCGGTCGCGTTCGACCACGACCACGGCGGTGCCCTGCCGGGCCACTGCCACCCCCCGCTCGTCGGCCTCGGCCGGCGGGGCGTTGTACAGCACGAGGCGCTGGTCGGCGCCCTGCCGCCAGGTGCCGAACCGGATGCTGCCGGCGCCCACCACCACCTGCTCGTTGCCGGTCAGCCGGCCGTTCTCGGCGCCGACGACGGTCTGGGTCACCCGGGGCAGCGTGAGCGTGGCCTCCGGGTCGGTCGAGGCCCGCGCGCCGATCGGGTGCGGAGAGGGGCGCCGGGTGATCACTTCGGTGGGTCCGTCGTCGGTGTCCGTCGGGGGCGTACGCGGCTTGGGCACGCCGGGTCGGGTGGGGTCGATGCCGGCGGGCAGCCGATCCCGGTCGGTGAGCACCGCGGCCCGCAACCGGTCGGTCCGGCCGCTGTCGTCGGCCACGAACACCTCCCGCCCGGCCACGGCGAGCGCGACCGCGAGCCCGGCGGTGATCGCGGTGGCGTCCTCGCGGGCGGTCACCACGGCGACCCGGGCGGGTTGGCGCACCCGCTCGGCGACGGCCATCGCGACGTAGCGCACGTCGGAGTCGACCACCCGACCCCGCAGCCCACGGCTGCGGATGGTGCCCAGCAGCGGCAGACCGGTGCTGTCCGTCGCGTCGGCCACGGTCCGGATCCGCCGGTCCACGGACTCCCACACGAAGGCGAGCACCAGCCCGATCAGCGTGCCGCCGAGCAGCCCGCCGGCCAGCAGCAGCGCCGGGTTGACGGCCGACGAGGTCAGCGCCAGCTCGGCGCTGCGGGTGACCCAGCCCGGGTTCACGTCGACCGCGGCGATCTCGGTCCGCGCGGAGTTGAGCTGGGTGAGCTGGTTGTTGATCCCGCCGAGTTCGGCGACCGCGGCGTTGGCGGCGGCGGAGTCCCGGGCGTTGTTGATCCGCCGCTGCACCGCGACCTGCTGCTCGACGACCTTGCTGATGCTGGCCTCGTACGAGCGCAGCATCTCCTCGCGCTGCTTCTCGTACATCGCGCGCCGGATATCCAGATAGCTCTGCGCGGCGAGGTTGGCGCCCTCGACGGCCCGGTCGGCGCGGCCCGCCTGGTAGACGAAGCGCAGGATCTGGCCGCCGGCGGGCACCTCCACCTCCAGGGCGTCGCGCACGGTGCGCTGGTCCGAGCCGAACGCCTCGGCCAGCTTCCCGACCACCTCGGTGCCGGTGGCGATCCCGCTCTCCACGTTCATGTTCACCGCCCGGTCGGCGGCGGCGCCGCTGGGCGTGAAGGCGTCAGTCACCACCGGACGGACCGCCACCACCGCGCTCGCCGTCACCGCGGCCGGTGCCAGCAGCACGTAGCCGGTCGCGCCGAGCAGCCCGCAGGCGGCGGCCGCCGCGACCAGCCGGATCCGGTGCAGGGGTACGCGCACCACGTCGGTGATCGTGACGGTGCGGGACGACCCGGCGGCGGTGCCGCCGTCGCCGGTCCAGGCGCTGGGAGTGGCATCAGTCATGGAACTTCTTCGCTATCTGTTGTGGATTGCCGATGACCACGACCCCGGGCGGCACGTCCGTCCGGACCACCGTCGCGGCACCCACCACGCTGTCCCGGCCGACCCGTACGCCCTTCATGACCAGCGCGTGCGCGCCGATCCACACGTTGTCCTCGACCACGATCGGTGCCCGGCTGGCCGCCGTCGGCGGGTCGTGCCGTAGGGCCGGGGGGAGGTTGTGGAAGTCGTTGTCGAGCAGTTCACAGTTCGACAGCAGGCACCCGTCCCCGACGGTCACCGAGGTCCAGGCGCCGATCCAGGTCGCGTTGAGCAGGCAGTTCGCGCCGACGCGCACCTCGCCGTGACCGGCGAAACGGACCAGCTTGTTCAACCGGGTGTTCTCGCCGATGCTCACCCGTACGCCGCGACGCAGCCGGATGCGTCCCCGGATCTCCACGCCCGCGCCCAGGTGCAGGCGCGGGTAGCGCAGCTGATACCAGCCGCGCTTGACCGCGAAGATCGTACGCACCACGAGTCCCCGCCGGATGACGGTCAACGAGCCTCCCCACCTCCAGCGGGCCGGCGGCGGAGCGCCACCGGCCCGACCTGCACAAACTATCGAGGCATCATTACGAACAGTGAACGCTACTGAACGGAAAAGAACGTGGCGGGCACTGACCAGGTCAGCTCGGGTGTCGCGGACGCGATGAGTGTCGAGGAGGCACCGTCGACCACGGCGGCGGGAGCGGCGGTCGGATCGAACGCCACGCTGCGCAGCGATCCGTCGGTGGCGCCGTGCACGATCCGGCCGTTCACCCAGGCCATGCCGCGCACCGACGACCAGGTGACGCCCGTGGTCGGCAGCACGAACTCGGTGGCGCCCAGGTAGTTGCCGTCGATCTCGAAGTAGCGGTAGTAGAGGTTGTTGGCGCCGCTGCGGGTGTAGTAGAGGCGGCCGTCGAGGAAGAACGCCCCGGTCAGCGACGCCGGGTTGTACCAGTCGTTGTAGCCCGACGCCTCCCAGGGCACGCCGATCGTCGCGCCGTTGAACAGCGAGATGTCGATCCGGCTGCCGGTCGGGCTGCCGGAGACCACCCGCGACCAGTAGATCCGGTCGTCGACCCGCCAGGTCGCCCCGGCGCCGGTGTAGTTCGGCTGGCTCACCGTGGTGGCGGTGCCGAGGCTGGCCCCGTCGAACGGCACCTTCGCCACCTGCCCGCTGCCGGCGTTCAGGTAGAGGTGGCCGCTGCTGGCCGTGGGCGGGTTCTTCGGCGTGATGGTGCGCCCACCGCTGAGCGGGAACATGCCGAGCCGGCCGTGGTACTCGTTGCCCATGCCGTCGGAGTTGTGCCCGAAGTAGAGACCGTCACTGCCCCGCCAGAGCACCGGCACGGTCGACCCCCAGGAGCTGGCGCCGGAGGGCAGGGCGGAGCCGCCGCTGCGGCGCGGGTTCCAGTTCACCGGCATGCCGGTGGCCGGGGTGACCGCGCCGATGCCCAGCCGGTCGATCGCGCCGTTGCCGGCCCGGTCGCTCGCGTTCGGGTTGTTCAGCCAGCGGAAGTGCCCACCGAGGTAGATGACGTTGTCGGCCACCTCGACCGAGGTGATCGTGTCGTTACCGGTGTAGTTGACCCAGGTGGCGACCTGGTTGGGGCCCCGGTCAGCGGTCTCGAAACGCACCAGCGCGTCGCAGTACGCGGCCGGCCAGCCAGCGCCGCCGTTGGTGCCGGCGACGAACCAGGTGCCGTCCGCGCCGAAGCGCACGTCCTGCACGTAGTGCACGAACGTCGCCGGTGCCGCGCAGGGCGGCACGAACCGCTCCGTGCTCCAGTCGATCACGCTCGGCGTGCCGGTGAGGTCGACCAGGGCCATCTGGTTGCGGGGCAGGTCGTTGACGTAGAGGAAGTTGCCACCCACGACGAGGGTGCCGCCGTCCGGCGAGACGTCGATGGTCCAGGCGTACATGCTGGTGCCGTGCCGGCCGACGCTGGTGTTGATGTTGAAGGTGGGGTCGATCGCGCCGGTGGTCGCGTTGAGCCGGCCGAGCCCGGCGTGCGCGGTGCCGTTGAGCCAGTTGAACGCGCCGGCCACGTAGAGCCAGTTGCCGTGCAGCACCAGGTCGCGGACGTTGCCGCCGTCGGAGCGGCCGACCCAGCTGTCGACGATCATCCCGGTGGCCGGATCGAGCGCCACCAGGTTCCGGCGGGAGATGCCGTTGACGTTCTTGAACGCCCCGCCGACGATCAGCGTCCCACCCGGGCCGGCGATGAGGGCGTTGACCGCCCCGTCGAGCACCGGCAGGAACGCGGTGGAGATGGTCCCGGTGCTCCGGTCGTACGCGAAGAGGTAGCTGCGGGAGATCCACGCCGAGCCGACCGTCTGGCGGATCTGGGTGAAGCTGCCGCCCACGAAGACGGTGTTGCCCACCTGGGCGAAGGCGCGGGCCTCGCCGTCCCGGGCGTGCGGGGTCTGGTCGGCCGGGTTCGCCGACACCAGGGTCGCCGGCCCCGGCACCGGCACCACCGCCGCCGAGGTCGCGGTGGGCACGACCAGCACGGCCGCAGCGGTCACCAGCGCGACGGCTGCAGCCCGGAATCGGCACCGACGGGTAGGACGCCACAGGAAGGAGATTCTGGGCACGCTGCGCCTCCAGAGTGGACGAGAATGCACGTAGCGTGCCCGGCCCACCCTGGAGGGCAACATCCACCGATTGGGCGGACGGTGAATCCGGAAACGGACAACCTCGCCGACGATCGGATCCCCGACAGTCGCCGTGACGACACCGATCCCTGGCTCACCTCAGCTCAACGGCCTCCTCCTGTCGGCTGCCGCAGGTAGGCGTCCCGTCCGGCGGCGGCGAACCCGGCCAGCGCCGAGGCGTCCTGGTTCATGGTCATGTTGCAGGTGCCGGTCGTGCGCGTCATGCCCGGGGAGTTGAAGTAGTTCACCGCCTTGATCTTCGGGTGGGCCTTCAGCGCCGCCGGGAACTCCTCGAACCAGCGCCGCTTGGCGTTCGGGTCGGACGCGTCGAAGTTGGTGCCGAACTCGGCCAGCATCCGTGGTTTGCCCGCACCGATGCCGTGCTCGTCGAGCCAGCGGTAGAACGAGCCCATCGTCGCGGCCGGCGTCTTCCAGAGCGTGCTGTTGTTGCAGACGTGGAAGTTGTACGGATCCCAGGCCACCCAGTCGACATAGCGGTCACCCGGATAGAGGCCGGCGTACCGGTCGTAGTGGCCGGACCAGCCCATCATCGTCCACACCCAGACGGCGTTGCCGGCCCCGGCGGCGGCGAACCGGTCGTGCACGTACCGCCAGGCCCGGACGAAGTCGGCGTCGCTGCCCTTGGCCGGCTCGTCCTCCGGCTCGTGGTCGAAGCCCATGAAGACCGGCTGGCCGATGGCCCGGATCCGGCCGGCGACCGCGTCGATGGTCGCGTCGTGCCCTCCACTGTAGACGTCCTTCCAGCTCAGCACCGTGCCCGAGGAGAAGATCCGGCTCTCCCAGGCGAAGAAGAGCAGCCGGCCCTCGCGCATCTGCTGCTGCTGGTAGGCGTCGGGGAAGGCACCGTTGCTGCCGGCGTTGGAGAAGTCGTGGTAGCGGTGGACGATGTCGAAGGTCCGTCCCACCTGCTTCTCCACATCGGCGAACACCTTGCCGTGGTCCCACCCGGTGGCGGCACTGGACGGCGTGTACATCCCCCACCAGGCCCCGCAGGACGGGACCAGCTTCGCCGAGACCTTTCCGCAGCCGGCCGGATCGGCCGGCGCCGTGGGACTCGGCCGGACGGGCGTCGGGCTCACGCTGGGCGGGACGCTCGGCGAGGCGCTCGCCGCCACCGGCACCCGGGTGGGCACGGCCGTGGGCGTCGGCGCGGTGCTGGGTGCGGCCGAGGTCGCAGGCGTACCCACGCCGTAGCTGATCGACAGGCGGGGACGCAGATCCGCGTTGCGGTGCTCGGCCGAGGCCCAGTAGATGCGGGTGTCCAGCCCGGTCTGCGCCAGCGACAGCGTCCAGATGCCGTTGCCGGTGACCAGCGCCGAGACGTCCCACTCGTTGAAGCCCTTGCCGACCCCGTCGACCGCGTCCAGGGCCGCGCCGAGCGGTGCGGGTGCCGGCCGGGCGGCGCGGGCGTTGAGCCGGGAGTCGTGCGCGGTCACCCGCGCGTCGAACGCCTGCCAGGCGTGCACCCGCAGCGTCGCGCGGACCCGCACCGCGGTCGCCGGCACCGAGGTCACCAGGAAGGTGAGCACCGCCTCCCGGGCGCCGCGCGGGTTGCCGTCGCAGCGGGCGGGGCAGGTCGCCAGCGTCGTCTTGACACTGTTGTCGCCGTCCTGCGGCACCGTCGTGGCGGTGGTGTCGGCCACCACCGGGATCGACAGGTCGTCGTCGGCGAGCAGGGGCACCATGGTCGCGCCGAGCCCCAGCGCCACCGTGGTGCCGATGACACCGAGCATCACGGCCTTACGCCGGGAGCCGCCGTGCCGGATGAGCCGGTGCAGTCCACGCCTGGCCACAGACACTCCTCGTGACGGAACGGTTAACGCTGAGCAGCGTATCGACGTCCGCAACAGAGCGTGTTAACAACATCGCGACCTAAGCGCGTCTTAAGGGGCACCTAAGACGGACCTGGGGTGACAGCCGTTCACCCCTGCCATCCCGCACGACCACCCACCGACAGACATCGAGACGCTCGCCCTCCACAGTAACGCTCCGTTACATCCTTGATTGCTGATCGAGAACAGGCAATACTTGGATGCCACTGGCCGGAGAAACAGCGACACGTCCAAGACGCTCTACCGGCATCAGAGAAACGACGGGGAGGAACTGCCATGCAAAGAACACGGTCGACTTCAACGCGCCCAAAAAGGTGGCGCGCGCTCGCCAGTTCCGCGTTCGCACTTGCGCTGCTAGGCTCGCTGCTCCAGCCATCGCCAGCACAGGCATCAGTGTCCCAGGGCTACATTGGTGGCGCTGGCGTCGTCACTGATGACTGGGGTGACGAAGGCACGCTCAGTCGGACGAGTTACGCAAGCAGCAGTGCCGTCGGGCTCTGGCAACGTGTCCTGGTCGCCGATGGACTCCTCACCCTCGCACAGGTCGACTGCGAGTTCGGGCCGGTCACGGAGTCGGCAACCAAGTCCTGGCAGCAGCGCAACAACCTAAGCGCGGACGGCAAGGTGGGCCCACTGACGTTCGGCCGGGCCGACGACCGGCTCAGCGACCAGGGAAATGGCTACGTATATTATCGCGGCTCCAACACCACCCTCGCCCTAAAGCGCATTGACGGCCGCTACCAGGTTCTTTTCTACAACGGTTACGATATCTGGTCGATCGCCTACTACACGTCGAAGTCTTCCTACTGCTGACAACGCCGCAGGTCGTTGCACCATTTCAATATTCCTGTGCACTCCGTGGTAACCCCAGTAAGGTCGGGCCGCCCTCACCGCCTGACCGTCACCAGTTGAAGCCGGTGGCGGTCAGGCGGTGAGGGCGGCGGCCATGGCGGGGCGGGGGGCGGGGACGCCGGTGAACTGCTCGAACTGGCCGATGGCCTGGGCCAGCAGCAGGTCGAGGCCGGAGACGATGCGGCAGCCGGCGGCAGCGGCGGAGGCGGCCAGCGGGGTCGGCCACGGGTCGTAGATCGCGTCGAAGAGCACGGTGCCCGGACGCCAGCGCACGGCGTCGGCCAGCTCGTCGGCCGCACCCTTCGGCACCGTGGAGATCAGCAGGTCGGCGCCGGCCAAGTCCGGCGCCGCCGACCACGGCGCGGCGCTCATCGCCACCCCGAGGGAGTCCGCGACCGGCGCCAGCTCGGCGACCGCCGCCGGGCGGCGGGCCACCACGGTCACGTCGGCCGCGTGCAGCCGGGCCACCGCGGCCAGCGCCGCCCGCGCGGTGCCGCCCGCACCGAGCACGGTGACCGAGAGGCCGTTGGGAAACCCCGGGGCGCGCGAGGCGGAGTCCGGCCGACGATCCGGCAAGGCGCGTACGCCCGCCTCGGTGAGCACCTCGACCATGCCGGTGACGTCGGTGTTGTCCGCGTACCAGGAGCCGTCGGGTCGGCGTACCAACGTGTTGGCCGCACCCACGGCGGCGGCGACCGGCGAGACCTCGGCGGCCACCGCGAGCGCCGCCTCCTTGCCCGGCATGGTCACCGACAGCCCGGCCCACTCCGGGCCCAGGCCCGCGACGAGATCGGCCAGCTCCGCCGCCGCGCACTCGATCCGGGTGTACGACCACCCGGCCAGCCCGGCGGCGGCGTACCCGGCGTTGTGGATCACCGGAGAGAGCGAGTGCGCGATCGGCTTACCCACCACCGCCGCCCGCCGCGTGACCGCCATCAGATGATCCCGGCCTCCCGGGCCTTGGCCTCGTTCTTCTGGTGATCCGCATAGGTCTCGGCGAACGCGGAGTTGCCCTCCTTGTCGATCGCCACGAAGAAGAGCCAGTCGCCGTTCGGTGGATCCATCGCCCCTTCAAGGGCTTCCTTGCCCGGGTTGTTGATCGGGGTGGGGATCATGCCGGGCAGCTTGCGGTTGTACGGGTTCTTCGGGTTGTCGAGGTCGCTCTGCGTCATCTGGCCGGATGTCTTGGTCTCCTGACCAGTCAGCTCGAAGTAGTAGTTGACCGTGACGTCCATCTCCAGGCAGGTGCAGTCGAATCCGCCTCGGTACACCCGGTTGTAGGCGACCCGGGCGACCTTGCCGAGATCCTTCTTGGTGCCGGCCTCCGCCTGCGCCAGCGACGCCACGATCAGCGCCTCGTACGGGCTAATCTTGCGTTCCTTCTGCACCCGGTCGGCGAACTCCATCTGCCCGGTGACGGTGAGGAAGTGGTCGACCATCTGCCCGAGGATGGCCTCGGCGGTGGCGTCCGGCGGGATCTCGTAGGTGTCCGGGAAGAGGAAGCCCTCGATGGACTTCTTGACCTTCTTGCCGTCGTTGCGAGTGAACCACCAGTCCGGTACGCCGAGCTTCTCCGGGTCCTTCGCGGCGGCCTCGAACTCCTTGACCGGGATGTCGGTGTGCTCGCTGAGCAGCTTGTAGATGCCCTTGGCGGTGCGCCCCTCGGGGATGGTGACCCCGTTGACGATCCGGCTCTGCGGGTCGAGCATCGCGGTGAGGGCGTTCTCCCCGCTCATCTGCTTGCGCAGCTTGTACGTGCCGGGCTGGATGTTGCGGCTACGGGAGTTGTCCTCCGCCGCCTCGATGAACGCCTTGGTGCTCTTGATCACGCCGGCGTCGTAGAGCGCCACCGCCATGTCGGCCAGGAACGCGCCCTGCGGGATCTGGACCGTCACGTCCTCCGTGCCGGCGCCGTCGTAGTCCGGCGTGACGAAGTAGTTCTGGATCCGGTCGAAGCCGTAGAAGGCGCCGCCGCCGATGCCGCCGAGCAGCACCACCGCCAGCAGCAGCGCGAGCACGGTCTTGCCCCGCCCGCCTCCGGAACGGCCGTCCTTGCGGCGGCCCCGGCGATGCTTGCCCTTCTCCCCCCGCTCCTGCTCGTCGAACCCGAGGTCCAGATCGTCCATCATTGCGTCGGCCTCCGCTGCGCATCCAGCCAGCTCTGCAGAATCTCCACCGCGGCGGCCTGGTCGACCACCGCGCGTTGCCTTTTCCCCCGGACACCGCGTTCGGCAAGCCTACGGCTCGCCACGACCGTGGACATCCTCTCGTCGGTGAACGTCACCGGGACAGGCGTGATCACACCGGCCAGTAAAAGAGCGTACGCCTTCACATGTTCCGCCGCGGGGCCGTGCCGGCCGGCAAGATTGACCGGGAGGCCCACCACCACCTCGACGGCCTCGTGTTCGGCGACCAGCGCGGCCAGCTCGGCGACGTCCGACGGCACCGCCTCTGGCCTGGGCTTTTGTTCCCGTGCGAGGGTGACCAGCGGGGTGGCTAGGACCCCGTGCGGATCGGACCGGGACACCCCGATTCGCACCTGCCCGACGTCCACTCCCAGTCGTACGCCGCGGGGCGATTCCCTCACGCCACGTCACCTTTCCCGACAAACGCGTCAGGGCGGACCGACCCGGCCCGCCCTGATCCGCCCCGCTGGTGAGTCACGCCCCGGCGACCGCCTGCTCGACCGTGAGCAGCAGCCTCGGCACCTCCGACTCGGGCAGCCCACCGCCCTGGGCCAGCTCGGGGCTGCCGCCGCCACGCCCGGAGAACGCCGCCTTGACCAGGTCGTTGGCGGCGAGGCCCCGGCTGCGGGCGGCCGGGTTCACGGCCACCACCAGGGACGCCTTGCCACCGGCCCGGGCCGCCACCGCGACCACGCCGGGCCGCGCCGGGTCGATCCGGCCCCGGATCTCCTGGGCGAGCGTGCGTACGTCGTTGCCGGCCGCCCCCTCGGGCGCCTCGGTGCCCACGTAGGCGACCCCGCGCACATCCTTGGCCTGGGCGGCGAGCGCCGCCGCGCCGCCGAGCACCAGCTGCGCGCGCAGCTTCTCCAGCTCCTTCTCCGCGTCGCGCAGCTGGGTCACCGTCTGCTCGACCCGGTCGGCGACCTGCTCGGCGGGGACTCGGTACAGCTCGGCGAGGCGGGCCACCAGCAGATGCTCGCGGGCCAGGAAGTTGAACGCGTCCATGCCGACGAGCGCCTCGACGCGGCGTACGCCGGAACCGATGGACGACTCGGAGAGGATCTTCACCAGGCCGAGCTGGCCGGAGCGGGCCACGTGGGTGCCGCCGCACAGCTCGCGGGCGTAGTCACCGACCTCGACCACCCGGACCTGCTCGCCGTACTTCTCGCCGAAGAGCGCCATGGCGCCGATGCGACGCGCCTCGTCCAGCGAGGTGACGAAGGCGTGCACCTCAAGGTCGGCCAGGAGCACTTCGTTGACCTGCTGCTCCACGTCGCGCAGCACGCTCGGCGCCACCCCGGTCGCGGTGTTGAAGTCGAACCGGAGTCGGCCCGGGGCGTTCAGCGAACCGGCCTGGGTGGCGGACTCGCCGAGGAAGTTGCGCATCGTCTGGTGCACCAGGTGGGTCGCGGTGTGCGACCGGGAGATGGCCCGCCGCCGGCTGGTGTCGATCTCGGCGTAGCCGGTCTCACCCGCGCGCACCTCGCCCCGCAGCACCCGGGCCCGGTGCACGATCAGGCCCGGCACCGGCTGCTGCACGTCGAGGACCTCGACCTGGCCGCCGCCCACCGTGATCATGCCGAGGTCGGGCTGCTGGCCGCCGCCCTCCGCGTAGAACGGGGTGGTGTCGAGCACCAGCTCGACCAGGTCCCCCTCGACCGCCGCCGCGCGCGCACCCTCGGTGCCGAGCACCGCCCGGACCGTCGACTCGCGGGCCACCTCGGTGTAACCGGTGAAGGTGACCGGCCCGCCCGCGTCGAGCACCGAGCGGTACGCCGACAGGTCGGTGTGCCCGGTCTTGCGGGCCTGCGCGTCGGCCTTGGCCCGGGCGCGCTGGTCGGCCATCAGCCGGCGGAAGCCGTCCTGGTCGACGGTGAGGCCCTGCTCGGCGGCGATCTCCAGGGTCAGGTCGATCGGGAAGCCGTACGTGTCGTGCAGCTGGAACGCCTTCTCCCCGGACAGCGCCGCACCGCCCGCGGTGCGGGTCTGCGCGATCGCGGTGTCCAGGATCGTGGTGCCGGCGCGCAGCGTGGCCAGGAACGCGTCCTCCTCGGCGTACGCGTACGCCGAGATCCGGTCGAAGTCCGCCGACAGCTCCGGGTAGGACGGGGCCATGCAGTCGCGCGCCACGGGCAGCAGCTCGGGCAGCGCCCGCTCCTGCCAGCCGAGCAGCCGCATCGCCCTGATCGCCCGGCGCATGATCCGCCGCAGCACGTACCCCCGGCCCTCGTTGCCCGGGGTCACCCCGTCACCGATCAGCATCAACGCGGTACGCACGTGGTCGGCGACCACCCGCAGCCGCACGTCGTCCGGGTGCGACTGGGTGGCCGCGTGACCCGACTGCGCGCCGTAACGCTTGCCGGTCAGCTCGGCCGCCCGGTCCAGGATCGGCCGGACCTCGTCGATCTCGTAGAGGTTGTCCACCCCCTGGAGGAGGGAGGCCATCCGCTCCAGGCCCATGCCGGTGTCGATGTTCTTCGCCGGCAGCTCCCCCAGGATCGGGAAGTTCTCCTTGTCGGTGCCCGGTCCCCGCTCGAACTGCATGAAGACGAGGTTCCAGAACTCCAGGTAGCGGTCCTCGTCGACCTCCGGGCCGCCCTCGCGGCCGTAGGCCGGGCCCCGGTCGTAGTACAGCTCGGAACACGGGCCGCACGGACCGGGAATCCCCATCGACCAGAAGTTGTCCGCCTTGCCCCGCCGCACGATCCGGGCGTCCGGCACGCCGGTGCGGCGCCAGATGTCGTACGCCTCGTCGTCGTCGAGGTACACGGTCGCCCAGATCCGCTCGGGATCCAGGCCGAACCCGCCCTGGTCGACCGGCTTGGTGGACAGCTCCCAGGCGAGCGGGATCGCCTGCTCCTTGAAGTAGTCACCGAACGAGAAGTTGCCGTTCATCTGGAAGAACGTCCCGTGCCGGCTGGTCTTGCCGACCTCGTCGATGTCCGGCGTCCGGATGCACTTCTGCACGCTGACCGCCCGCCGGTACGGCGGGGTCTGCTGGCCGAGGAAGTACGGGACGAACTGCACCATGCCGGCGTTGACGAACAGCAGGTTCGGGTCGCTGATGGCGGGCAGCGGAGCGGACGGCACCACGGTGTGCCCGTTCGCCTCGAAGTGGGCGAGGTACCGCCGCTTGATCTCCGCCGTCTTCATCGCTGGTGTTCCTCCGGAAAAATCTCTCGATCGCCGATACGCGGGTCCTCGCGCAGCTCGGCGAACTGGTCGTCGAACGCCTCGCCCTGGGCGAACGCCTCGTGGATGTCGTGCTCCCGCTCGGCCATCCCGGCGCGTACGTCCGCCACGAAGCTACGCACCTCCTCGACCAGGCCGCCAGCGGATTGTGACAGGTTGTCGGCGATGCCGGCCGGGGTGTACGCGTGCGCGGCGCGGGTCACCTTGCGGACCACCACCACGCCGACGGCCAGCCCGATGCCCAGCCAGAAGAGGCGCCTCATGCTCGTATCTCCCGGTCCCGGTCGGTCAGCGGTTCCCGCGCCGGGCGGCGCGCCGCTGAGACTTGATGGTGTCCCGGACCTCGCGCTCGGTCTCGGCGTGCCGGCGGGCGGACGCGGCCTTGCGCACCCCGTAGCCGAACGCGGCCACCTTGACCAGCGGGTTCGCCGCCGCGGCGGAGACCACGGTGACCAGGTTGGCGACGTTGGCGCTGATGTTCTGCGCGTGGCTGGTCATGGTGTCGACCTTGGCCAGCTGGAGGTTCACGCCGTCGAGTGAGGTCTGCACCTGCTCCAACGTCACGTTGACGTTGCGCACCGTGGTGTTGACGTCACCGAGCAGCGGCGCGGTCCGGTCGTTGAGGTCGTTGATCATCCGAGTGGTGGCGTCGACGGTGTGCCGCAGCCGCAGGATGGGCAGCGTCAGGATCAGCACCAGCATCGCGAACGCGATCGCCGCGATCAGCGCCGCAACCTCCAAAAAGCCCACGCCCTGTCCTCCTCAAACAGTGTCTCGGGCACGAGATCCCCCGAGTCGCCCGACCAGAACCTGACCCTACCGTCCGTGATGACGATCGGCTCAGGACGGTGGTGAGGGCGTCAACTCCCCCAACGGATCATCGGTCAGTGTCGGGAAGGGATCCTCACCGGTCAGTGACGGGTCGGTGCTCGGCTGTGGTCGCGTCCGGTCGTCGTCGATCGCGTTGCGTACCTTCACCGACACCAACGATCCGGGGCACTCCTGCGCCGCGGTGGACGGGTCGAGCGAGGGCACCACCGCGGGCTCGCCGTCGACCGGGGGCGGTACGCAGGTCCGCTCCCGGACCCAGAGGTCGAGGGTCATCTCGTCCCGCCGCCAGCAGGTGTAGCTCCCCTTCTCCTCCTGTTCGGGGCAGTAGTTCGGCCGCCACGGCTGCCAGCCGTCCCGGGTCAGCGCCGCCTCGTACGCCTGGGCCGTCTCCTCCGTCGATCGGTCGGAGGTGGCGGTGCGCTCCCGCAACCGGCAGTCGAGCAGGCACCACTGGCTGCCGCTGACGTCGTCGACCGGATCGACCGCCGCCCAGGGCGGCACCTCCAGTTCGTCCAGCGAGACGAAGACCGGATCCCGGTCCGAGGTCTCCATGCCGAAGTACGCCGGCACCCCGCCGAGCAGGAGCAGGCTGGCCAGCACCAGGATCGCGGTGCGCAGCCGCGGAGACCCCGGAGCCGGCCGACGGGACTCGTCACGGTCGTCGGAGAGGTCGTCCTCGGGCCGTCCGGTGGTCGCGTTCTCCGGCTCGCCGGGGCGCCGTACCGACGGCTGCATCCCGGCCCGCGGGTCGACCGGCGCGACGGGCGCCACGGCGGCCGCGGCCCGGGCCACCGCCGGACCCTCGCCGGTACGCGTCGGCGGCACCGGCGGGACGCCGGAGGGCTCGGGACGGGCCGGGTTCCGGTGCGGCGGGGCGGCCCGGCCGGCCAGCCGGTCGTCCGGTCGCACCGAGGCCGCGGCCCGGGCCACGGCCGGCGATCCGGGTGGTTCGGGGCGTTCCCCGCCAGCCCGGGTGGGGTCGCCCGGCACCGCACCGCCACGCGGGCCGGTGTCGGGCCGCGGCGCGCCACGGGCGGGGGCCGGCGGCGGTCCGCCCGGACGGCCGGCGCCACCGGCCATCCCGTCGATGCGGGCGGCACCGCGTGACGGGCCGGTGAGCGCGCCGTCGGGACGGGCGGTTCCCCTCGTCGCCGGCGGCCCGTCCGGACGGGCCGCACCGCGCGGCGGGCCGGCGGGGGCACCGTCCGGCCGGGCGCCGCCGGTCAGCGGGGCAGAGCCGGGCCGACCCGTCGACGGCTCGGGCACACCCGCACCGGGGGCCGGTGGGCCGGAGGTGGGAGTCGGGCGGCCACGTCCGGTGGGCGGCGCGTCGGCGGGGCGCGGCGTACCGACACCCGGACGCTGCGGCCCGGGGTCGGCGCCACGACGTCCGTCAACCGGTGGCCGAGCCGGCGTGGCCCTGGCGTTCGGCCGGCCGGCCGAGCCGGCGGCGTCCGCGCCGTGGCGCTCACCGGCCGCCGGCGTACCGCCGGGCGGCGTGCCTGCGCCGCGACCGATCGGGGCACCGGACGGCGGCGCGGGTCGCTTGGTGATGGTCGGCAGCGCCGGATCGGTGTGGTGGGGGCGGCCGGCCTGCCTGAGCCAGTCGGCCGGTCGCTCCGGGCGAACGGTGCGGCCGTCGCCGGCCCGGCCGCCGGATGGCGGTTCCGCGGCGTTTCCACTCACGACGCCGTGCCGCCCGGACGGCTGCTCGTCGGCCGCCCGCCGGCCCCGGGCGGCGGCGGGGTCCTGCGGCCGATCCGCCTCGGTGCCTCCCCGACGGCCCCGGCCGCCGGTGGCGGTCGACGCGTCCGGTGCGGTCCCGCGGCCGGTGGGGGCGCTCCCGCCGCTGACCGGTGCGACCGGGTTGGTGGACGGTACGCCGGGAATCGACGGCGCGTTGCCGGACAGCGGCACCACCGCCTGGTTGTCCTCGGGCTCGGCGGCTCGCCGGCGACCGGCCCGCCGGCCGCCGGCCGGAGCGCCGACCGGTCGACCGGCGGCGGGCGTCATGCCCGGCGCACCGGAGACGGGCGTCGTTTCCGGTGCCGTCCGGCCGGCACCACGGCCACCGGCCGGGTCGGCGGCGGCATCCGGTACGGCGCGTCGACCTCGTCGCGGCGACTCCGGGCCCGGGACACGGGACTGCGGCGGCCCGGACACCGGCCCGGCGGCCGGGGCACCGGCGACCGGACCACCCCCCGGTACGGACCGGGGCCCGGCCGCACCGGCAACCGGTTCGCCGGGACGCGCCCGGCGCCCGGCGGCCTCCGGCTGCTGCGGCCAGCCGCCCGGCGGAGTGTGCGGCGGGGTGTGCGGCGCACCGGGCTCGGGGCGACCGGCGCCGAACGGCGGGCCGGCCGGTGGCCGCTCCCGGGTGCCGGCAGGCGGTGGGCCGACAGGCGGTGGGCCGGTGGGCGTCCGCACGGAGGGGTTTCCCGGCCAGGGACCGTCCACCGGTCGCGCGCGGGGCGGTTCGGCCGCCCCCCGGCGCAGCGGTGGCGCGGCGGGCGGGCCGGCCGCCGGATCCGGCGGCGCCGGGCGGGCCGGCGGCACCGGCCCCCGGCCGGGCGGGGGTGGCACGGGTACGCCGGGTGCCCCACGGCCCGCCGGTGCCGGGCCGGGTCGGGCGGGCGGCGCCTGACCGGGGCGATCCGGACCGGACCTGGGTGCGGCGGGCGGCGCCTGGCCCGGGCGGTCCGGGCCCGGCCTGGGCGCGGCGGGAGGCTCCGGTGCCGGCGCGACACCGTCCGGGCCCAGTTGGCCGCGCTCCTGCTTGGCCGAACGCAGGTCGTCGATCCAGCCGAAGTCCTCGCCGCCGCCCGGCTCCTCCGGGGCGGCCTCGGATCTGCTCCGGCCCCAGCGGCGGGCCTTGCCGCGCCGCTCGTCCGGGCCGTCGTCCGGTCGCTCCGACGATCTCACTGTTGACCCCTCCCGTCGGCGCTGGCGCCGACCTCATCCGCCGAGGCGGCTTCCGTGGCCGTCAGGCGGCTGCCGTCGACGCCGGACGGCGTCGGCGTCTGCACCGGACCGCCCACCGTCGACTCGTCCGTGCGGGCGGGGGTGGGCAGCCCGCGGACGATCCGGCGCAGCAACGGCAGCCGGCTGGCCACCGACCGCTCCGCGCCGTGCTGGCTCGGCCGGTAGTAGTCGGTGCCGACCAGATCGTCCGGCACGTACTGCTGGCTGACCACACCCCGCTGGTCGTCGTGCGGGTAGCGGTAGCCGGTGCCGTGCCCGAGGCCCCGGGCACCGGAGTAGTGCGCGTCCCGCAGGCCCCGGGGAACGGGGCCGCCGCGGCCGGCCCGTACGTCGGCGATCGCCGCGCCGACCGCCGTGGTGGCCGAGTTGGACTTGGGTGCGGTGGCCAGGTGGATCACCGCCTGGGCGAGGTTGAGCTGCGCCTCGGGCAGGCCGACGTACTCCACCGCGTGGGCCGCGGCGGTGGCCACGCCGAGGGCGGCCGGGTCCGCCATGCCGACGTCCTCGCTGGCGAAGATGACCAGCCGCCGCGCGATGAACCTCGCGTCCTCCCCGGCGACCAGCATCCGGGCCAGCCAGTGCAGCGCGGCGTCCACGTCCGAACCGCGCATGCTCTTGATGAAGGCACTGGTCACGTCGTAGTGGGCGTCGCCCGCCCGGTCGTAGCGCACGGCCGCCGTGTCCACCGCCCGTTCGGCGGTGGCCAGGTCGATCCGCTCGTTGCCCAGCGCGGTCGTCGACGCGGCGGCCGCCTCCAGCGCGGTGAGCGCCTTGCGGACATCCCCACCGGCCAGCCGGACCAGGTGCTCCTCGGCCTCGGGCGCGAGGGTGAGCGCACCGGCGAGACCACGTTCGTCGGCCATCGCCCGGCGCAGCAGTCCGCGTACCGCCGCGTCGTCGAGCGGCCGGAGGGTGAGCAGCACGCACCGGGACAGCAGCGGGGAGATCACCGAGAAGTACGGGTTCTCCGTGGTCGCCGCCAGCAGCGTGACGGTCCGGTCCTCCACGGCGGCGAGCAGCGAATCCTGCTGGGTCTTGCTGAACCGGTGCACCTCGTCGATGAAGAGCACCGTCGGCGGGCCGCCCGCGCGCCGCTGCCGCCGGGCGGTGTCGATCACGGCCCGGACGTCCTTCACCCCGGCCGACAGCGCCGACATGGCGACGAAGCGCCGATCCGTGGCGCCGGCGACCAGGTGGGCGATAGTGGTCTTGCCGCTGCCCGGGGGGCCCCACAGGATGACCGACATCGGCGCGCTGCCGGCCACCAGTTGCCGCAGCGGCGCACCGGGTGTGAGCAGGTGCTCCTGGCCCACGAGTTCGTCCAGGTCGGCCGGGCGCATCCGGACCGGCAGCGGCGCGTCCGGCCCGACCGCGGCGAAGCCGCCGACGCCGCCGGCACCCGCCTGCGCACCGGGTGCTGCTGCGGGTTCACCGAGGGTGAAGAGGGCGTCGGACTCCATCACGAGAACAGTACCGGGCTCGGCCGGCAACGCCGGAATCGCGCCACCGGCCGAGCCCGAGGTGATCCGTTCCGGTCAGCCGCGCCCCGGCCGACGGCCCCGGTACCAGCGACCGCCACCGCCGCCGCGCGGGCCCCGGCCCACGCCGGCCAGGTAGAGCGCGAGCAGCAGCAGTCCGATCAGCACGAGGGTGTTCCAGTTGAACAGGTCCGGCGCGCCGAGGTTGGTGTCCAGCAGGTCGAGCAGCAGGGCGAAGCCGAAGACCGCGGCCGCGGCGATGGCGAGCATGGCATTCCTCCGGTGGGGGTTCCAGTAGGTCGGCGCGGGATGTACCCGATCGGTCGGCTCGCCAATCTCCACCGTGGATCACCCCTGCCCCGGCACTCGGCTACGTCGGCACCTGCTCGCTCACCTCGGTCCGGTCCGCCAGACCGACGCCCCCGCCGCCGGTCGCGTCGCCGGTTGTGTCGCCGGCTTGGCGGCCGGCCCGCCACGCCGGCAGGTACAGCGGCGCGGCGACGGCCAGCACCACCGCGCCGACCAGCATCGCCGCGCTCACCCCGGCGCGGTCGCCGACGACGCCGAGCAACACGCCGCCCAGCGCGGCTGCCGGCATGCTCATCATCGAGTTCACCGAGATCACGCTGGTCCGGTACGGGCCGTCGACCTGCCGGTGCAGCAGCCCCATGTGCAGCGGGTTCGCCGCGCCGTGCACCGCGTAGCAGGCGACGAGGGCGATCAGCAAGCCGACCGGGCCGGCGAACAGGGCCATGCCGACCACGATCGCACCCTGCACGATCCGCAGCAGAGCCGCGCCGGGTGCGGCACCGAGCCAGCGGATGAGCAGCGGGGTGAGCGCGGCACCGCCGGCCGAGGCGAGCCACGCCACGGTGGTGGCCGGGCCGAGCAGGGCGGCGGCCCGGTCGGCATCCCCCACCACCTCGGCCAACCGCACCGGCGGCAGCATCTCGAAGGCGACCATCCCGAACCCCCAGAACAACTCGACCGCGACCAGGGCGAGCAGCACCCGGGAGCGGCGCAGCAGGCCGAACGCCTCGCCGACCATGCGCGGGGCGGCGCGGACCGACGCCCGCAGCGCGGTCGGACCGACCGCCGGGCGTTGCTCCACCAGCAGCGTCAGCAGCGCCACCAGGGCGACCGCCTGGAGCAGGAGCGCGGCCACGATCGGTGTGGTGAGCGCACTGACCGGACCGAGCGGGCCGAGAGCCACCAGGCCGCCGCTGAGCAGCGCGCCGGCCGCGATGCTCAGGCCGAGCACGGTGCCGCCCTGGCCCAACCCTTTCTCGTACGCGGCATCCGGGTCGGCGGCCAGGGTGCTGTCGACGTACCACGATTCCAGGGGGCCGCTGTCCAGCGCGCGGAACACCCCCTGCAACGCCCAGACGGTGGCCAGCAGGACGAACGAGTCCGCCACCAGCAGCAGGCCCATCGAAGCGAGGCCGACCACGCTGGCCACCACCAGCACCGGCTTGCGGCCCAGGGCGTCGGCGAACCCGCCGGTGGGCAGCTCCAGGGCGAGCACCACCACCCCCTGGGCGGCGGCGGCCAGGCCGATCTGGGCCAGGGTCAGACCCCGCTCCTGCATCAACAGGATGATCACCGGGAGCAGCAGGCCGGTCGGCAGCCAGCGCAGGCCGTGCAGGATCAGGAAACGACGCCGGATCTGGCGTACGGAGAGCTGACTCATCGCTTCGCCCCGAGCAGCAGGGGGAAGGAGGCGAGGAAAATCTGCACCTGCTCGGCACCGGGCTCGCCCGGATCGGCCTCGGCGCGGTAGCGCTCCAGGATCTGCCACAGCTCCGCCTGGAGCGCCGTCAACCGCGTCGCCGGAATGGTCATGAAGGCGTCGCTCATGCCGAACGCGTCGCGCCACTGCGGCGACCACTGGTCGCGTACGGCGAACCAGCGCTCGGTGTGCTCGATGAAGAGGCGCACCTGCTCGGCCTGGATCCACTCGACCGCGGCGCGGGCGTCCGGGTCGTCGTCGAAGTCGGTGTTCTCCCAGCTGGTGACGTCGTGCGCGGCCCGCCACCAGCGCTGCCGACCGGTCCCCCGGTCGGGCTCCTCGACGACCAGCCCGACCTCCGCGAGCTGGCGCAGGTGGTAGCTGGTGGCGCCGGTGTTGGTGTCCAGCAGCTCGGCGAGGGCGGTGGCGGTGGCCGGCCCCTTCACCCGCAACGCGCCGACCAGCCGGGTCCGCAGCGGATGCGCCAGCGCGCGGACCTGCCGGTGATCGATCCGGACCCGCCGTGGCGCGGGTCGCCCCTCTTCCTCCGTCATGAATGCACAGTAACTGTGCACAGGTTCTATGCACAATAGTTGTGCATAGAACCTGTGCTTGGGATGGTCGCGGGGGTGGAGGTGGAGGGTCACTGGGGTTTGGGTGCAGTTATTGCTGCTCCAGCGACAAGAGCTGCACCCAAAGGTGTTGAAGGGGCACCGCTGTCCGCGTCGGGGCTAGTGCGGTGTCACTAGGCGGCGAGCAGTTCGGTGACGCCGCGCAACCGGGTGCTGAGCAGACCGGCGGCGTGGGAGGAGTCGAGGCGTACCTCGGTGGGGCGCACCACCCCGGCGGCGGCCCCGGTGGTGGTCGTCAGGCCGGCCGGGTCGATGCCCTCCCGACGGGCCACCAGCAGGCCCAACTCCGCGCGGCTGACCGCGTCCGGGCCGGCCACGTTGAGCGGGCCGGCGACGGTGGAGGGCACCAGTTCCAGTACGGCGGCGGCGAGGTCGCCGACATCGATCGGGCAGCGGAGTTCGTCGGTGAACAGGGTCGCCCGTCCGGCCAGGGCGTCCCGGCAGAGCTGGATCTGCTTGCTCCCCTCTCCCAGGATCAGCGAGGTACGCACCAACACGGCGGCCGGATCGATCGCCCGTACCGCCGTCTCCGCGGCCGCCTTCGCCGCCCCGTACGGGAAGATCGGCGTGGGCGGGTCGTCGTCGGCGTACGCCTCGGGGCGCCCGGCGTGCAGCGCGTCGCTGGAGATGTGCACCAGCCGCGCCCCGGCCTCGGCGGCGGCGTACGCCACGTTGGCCGCCCCGTCGGCGGTGACCGCCCAGTCCCCGTACCGGTAGGGGGTGGACACCACGGCGTCGGGCCGCACCTCCGACACCAGCGCCCGCACCGCCGCCCGATCGGTCACATCAACCCGCCGCCCCACCACCCCCCGCACCCCCACCTCACCCGAGTGGTACGTCCCCACCACCCGCAACCCCACCCCCAGGGCCCGCCGACACACCTCCCGCCCCAACAACCCACTCCCCCCGACCACCAACACCACCCGCATCGCCCCGCCTCCCACCGACCGACCACGTCGATCATGAAGTTAGCGGGCCGCGCTTCGGCGTGTCGCCCCGCTAACTTCATGATCAACGCGGAGGGACGCGGGGGTGGGGTGGGTTAGGTGGGGTCGGCTACGGGGGCGGCGGGGCCGGCGGTGCCGGGGTGGGTGGGGGCGGGGTGGGGCTTGGGCTTGGCGTCGATGCCGGCTTCGGCGCGCTGCTGGCCGGTGATGGGGGTGGGGGCGCCGGTCAGCGGGTCGAAGCCGCCCCGGGTCTTCGGGAAGGCGATCACCTCGCGGATCGACTCGGCGCCGGCGAGCAGCATGCAGACCCGGTCCCAGCCGAACGCGATGCCGCCGTGCGGGGGCGGGCCGTAGCTGAACGCCTCCAGCAGGAAGCCGAACTTGTCCTGCGCCTCCTCGGGCGAGATGCCGAGCAGGTCGAAGACCCGCTGCTGCACGTCGCGGCGGTGGATACGGATCGAGCCGCCGCCGATCTCGTTGCCGTTGCAGACGATGTCGTACGCGTACGCCAGGGCCCGGTCCGGCGCCTCCTCGAAGCGGTCGACCCACTCGGCGTTCGGCGAGGTGAACGGATGATGCACGGCGGTCCAACCACCCTCGTCCGTCCGTTCGAACATGGGCGCGTCGACCACCCAGCAGAACGCCCAGGCGCTCTCGTCGACCAGCCCGGCCCGCCGGGCGATCTCGACGCGGGCCGCGCCGAGCAGTTCCTGCGCCTCGCGGGTCTCGCCGCTCGCGGCGAAGAAGACCGCGTCGCCCGGCTTGGCGCCGACGGCGTCGGCCAGCCCGGCCAGGTGCTCGGCCGAGAGGTTCTTCGCCACCGGACCGCGCGCCTCGCCGGTCTCGGCGTCGAGCACCACGTACGCCAGGCCCCGCGCGCCGCGCGCCTTGGCCCAGTCCTGCCAGCCGTCCAGTTCCTTGCGGGTCTGGCCGGCGCCACCGGGCATGACCACCGCGCCGACGTAGCCGCCCGCGTCGATCGCCCCGGCGAACACCCGGAACTGGGTGCCGCGCAGGTAGTCGGTCAGCTCGGTCAGCTCCACGCCGTAGCGCAGGTCGGGCTTGTCCGACCCGTACCGTGCCAGGGCGTCGTGCCAGGTGATGCGCGGGATCGGCCGGGGGATGTCGTAGCCGGCCAGATCCGACCAGAGCGCGGCGACGATCGCCTCGCCGAGGTCGATCACGTCGTCCTCGGTGACGAAGGACATCTCGATGTCGAGCTGGGTGAACTCCGGCTGCCGGTCGGCGCGGAAGTCCTCGTCGCGGTAGCAGCGGGCGATCTGGTAATAGCGCTCCATGCCGCCGACCATCAGCAGCTGCTTGAACAGCTGCGGCGACTGCGGCAGCGCGTACCAGCTGCCGGGCTGCAGGCGGACCGGGACCAGGAAGTCGCGGGCGCCCTCCGGCGTGGACCGGGTCAGCGTCGGCGTCTCGATCTCCAGGAAGTCGCGCTCGTGCAGCACCGCGCGGGCCAGCTGGTTGGCCCGCGAGCGCAGCCGCATCGCCCGCGCCGGCCCACCGCGACGCAGGTCGAGGTAGCGGTACTTCAGTCGGACGTCGTCGCCGGCCACCACCTGGTCGTCCACCGGCAGGGGCAGCGGCGCGGCCTCGGAGAGCACGTCCAGCTCGGCCGCCGTCACCTCGATCTCGCCGGTGGGCAGCTCCGGGTTCTCGTTGCCCTCGGGCCGCCGGGTGACCTCACCGACGACCTTGACGCAGTACTCGTTGCGCAGGGCGTGCGCGTCCTCCTCGCGGAAGACCACCTGGACCACGCCGGAACCGTCCCGCAGGTCGACAAAGATGACACCGCCGTGGTCGCGCCGGCGGGCCACCCACCCGGCGAGCGTCACCGTGGTGCCGGCGTCCGTCGCGCGCAGGCTGCCGGCGTCATGGGTACGGATCACGACGTGCGTCTCCCTCGTCTGTACTACGTCTCTGCTCCCGGCATTCTGTCAGCACCCACCCGTCCCCGTTCGACGGGTGCAAGGAAGGGCCACTTCTTGACGCCCGGTGTGGAGCAGAGCCCCCGCCTAACCCAAGAACCCACCAGGCACGCGGGCGGGCCGCCGGAGGAGGAATCCGGCGGCCCGCTGGCGGAGCAGGTAGATCGGTAACGAGGATCAGTAGACGCTCACGCCGTAGGCGTTCAGCACCGGCACGACCGGCTGGAAGTACGTGGTGCCGCCGCTGCTGCAGTTGCCGCTGCCGCCGGAGGTCAGGCCGAGCGCGGTGCCGCCGCTGAACAGCGAGCCGCCGCTGTCACCGGGCTGGGCACAGATGTTGGTGCGGATCAGGCCGCGAACCTGGCCCTCGGCGTAGTTGACCGTGGCGTTCAGCCCGGTCACCGAGCCACTGCGCACCCCGGTGGTGCTGCCCGAACGCTGCGCCGACTGGCCGACGCTCGCGTTGCCGGCCCCGGTGATGTCGCGGTAGCTGCCGTTGTACAGGTAGACGTTGCCCGGCTGCACGGTGCTCTGGTTGCTGTACCGGACGATGCCGTAGTCGTTGCCCGGGAAGCTGCTGCCGGCGCGGGTGCCCAGCAGCGAGGTCTGACCCGAGTTGCTGTACCAGTTCGCGGCGATCCTGGTGCAGTGCCCGGCGGTGAGGAAGTAGTAGGTGCTGCCGGTCCGGACGTTGAAGCCGAGCGAGCAGCGCCCGCCGCCCTGGGCGTAGATGGCCTCGCCGCCGGAGATGCGGGTGCTCAGTACGCCGGCCTCGGCCTCGATGCGTACCGCGCCGTTGGTCCGCGCGGCGGCCGCCTTGACCCGCTCCAGCTTCGCACCGGTCACCGTGCTGTCCACGGAGACGACGACCTGGTTGGTGACCGGGTCGACCCACCAGGCCGTGCCGGCGATCGCGGCGGAGCGGTCCAGTTCGGCGGTGGCCCGGTTCAGCTCGGCGGCACCGCGCTTGACGATCTTGGGGGTGGCTCCGGCGGCAGCCACCTGGCGGGCCGCGAGGGAGTCGGTGACGGCGACGACCATCTTGCCGGCGGCGTCGACGTAGTTGCCGGCGGCACGTTCACCGAGCCGCTCGGCGAGGGCGGCCGCGGCGTCGGATGAGACGGACGCGGGTGCCGCCTGGGCCGGCGCGCCGAGCAGCGTGCCGGCGACCAGGGTTCCGGCGGCGGCGACGGTGACGACGCGACGCAGCATTGACCTTGTGGGTCGCATGTAACAGCCTCCCGGTTGGGGGTTAAGGCCCTGTCACGGCGACAGGGGCGGGGGCAGCTCGACCACCTGGGGAAATGGCCGAGCGAGGGAAAGTATTCACATATTTAAGATCCTAAACAAGACCCCCCTTTGCCCGGTTTCACCCGTCGGCCCCAGGCAACCCGTCCGAAACATTGTGGACACAGAAGGTCATCTATACGCTCTGGTCACCGCCGCAATCCGGCAACCCGTGAACCGGAGGCCACCATGACCCTCGTCCGACGCACGCTGGCTGCCCTCGCCGGCGCCACCGCCCTCGTCCTGCTCCTCACCAGCCCCGCAACGGCCGACCCCGGCCCACCACCGACCTCGATGGCGAGTCTCGGTGACTCCATCACCCGTGGCTTCAACGCCTGCGGGTGGTACGTCGACTGCACCAACCGCTCGTTCAGCACCGGCGGCGACTCCGCCGTGAACAGCCACTACCTGCGAATCCGTGGGGTCAACTCGGCCATCAACGGCCGCAACCACAACGCCGCCAGCACCGGCGCGAAGTCCGCCGACCTGTACGGCCAGGCCGGCACCGCGGTCAGCCAGGGGGTCGACTACGTGACCGTCCTGATCGGCGCGAACGACGCCTGCACCAGCTCGGAGTCGACGATGACCTCGGTGGCCACCTTCCGGGCGAACATCGACTCCGGCCTGAACCGGCTCAAGGCCGGTCTGCCGAACGCCAGGGTCTACGTGATCAGCATCCCGGACGTGCACCGCCTCTGGTCGGTCGGCAAGGACAGCGGCAGCGCTCGCACCGCCTGGTCCCTCTTCAGCATCTGCCAGTCCATCCTGGCCAGCCCCACCTCCACCGCACAGGCCGATGTCGACCGGCGCAACCGCGTACGGCAGCGGGTGGTCGACTTCAACGGCCAGCTCGCGGCGGCCTGCGCCGCGTACGGCTCGAACTGCCGGTACGACGGCAACGCCGTCTTTGGCTACCCGTTCACCCTCAACCAGCTCTCCAGCTGGGACTACTTCCACCCCAACGCCACCGGCCAGCAGGTCCTCGCCACCGTCTCCTACCCCGCCGGCTTCGCCTGGTAACCCCCCCACCCCCACCCCGCCCCTCCCGCCCTCCCCCGCCCTCTCACCTGCGTCGATCTTGCACTTGTGGTCCCCAATACGCGACTTTCACCCTGGTTTGGAACGACCACAAGTGCAAGATCGCGGCGGCGGGAGGGTGGGGAGGGGTGTGGGGAGGGCGGGAGGGGGTCAGCGGGGGTGGGCGCCGGGGCCGGGGCGGGGGAGCACATCGCGGGGGTCGGTGACGGGATGACCGGCCACGCAGTGCAGCTCGACGCGGATCTCGGCTCCGCAGTCGCGGTGCCCGACGCTCAGCGGCGGACCCTCGGGATCGGCGAGATACCGGTCACCCCAGGCCAGCACCGCGACCAGCACCGGCCACAGGTCCAGCCCCTTGGCGGTGAGCCGGTACTCGTGGCGCAGCCGGCTACCCGGCTCGCGGTACGGCTCGCGGCGCAGCACCCCCTGTTCCACCATGGTGGCCAGCCGGTTGGTCAGCACCTGCCGGGGTACGCCGGTGCGCACCCGCATGTCGTCGAAGCGGCGTACCCCGCTGAACACCTCGCGCAGCACGACCAGGGTCCACTTCTCGCCGAGGATCTCCATCGCGCGGGCGACGGTGCAGTTGTCGACCGACCAGTCCAGGGCCGCGGGTCTCATGCCCATGAGGCTAGGTCTGATTGACAGACTCAGCAACCACTGCCAGGCTGAGTCCATGACGCAGACGCAGGGCGCGGCACGCAGCCGCACCTTCTCCTGGTCCGACCCGAGCATCAACGCCACCCAGGTCGGCCGGCGCAGCGGGCTGGAGCTGATCCGCGCCATGATCGGCGGCGAGCTGGCCGCCCCGCCGGTGATGCACCTGATCGACATGGCCCGGATGGAGGCCGACGAGGGTCGGGTCGTGGTCGAGTTGGAGCCGCAGGAGTTCCACTACAACCCGCTCGGCACGGTGCACGGCGGGGTGATCTCCACCCTGCTGGACACCGCCGCCGGCTGCGCCGTGCACACCACCCTGCCGGTCGGCGTCGGCTACACCTCGCTGGACCTGAACGTGAAGTTCCTCCGCCCGGTCACCGTGGACTCCGGGACGCTGCGCTGCGAGGGAACCGTGCTGCAACGCGGTCGGCGCACCGCCCTGGCGGAGGCCCGGCTGACCGACGGCCGGTCCCGCCTGGTCGCCCACGCCACCTCCAGCTGCCTCCTGCTGCCCCTGGACTCCCCCGCCTGACCGACACCCCCCGCCCGGACCGCCCGGCACCCACGACCCAGACGGTGGGGCGCCCTGAACCGCCTCGGGCGCGGCAGTCGTCGAGAGAGCCAGCGACTGCCGCGCCCGGGGCTCACTCCGCCAACGCGACCGAGGTCCGCCCCGCACCACCCAGGGTCGCCCCCGCGTACCGAAACGTCGGGGCTCAGCTCACCAGCGGCGTGAGATCCGCCCGGGGTGGCGCCCACTCCCCCGCCGCCGCGACGATCTGCTCGCCGGAGCGGATGTCCTTCACCTCGTCGGCGGCGCCGTCCGCGCCGGGGAACCAGACGTACGGGATGCCGCGCCGCTCGGCGTACCGGATCTGCTTGCCGAACTTGGCGGCGCTCGGCGACACCTCGGTGGGGATGCCCCGGGAGCGCAGCGCCTCGGCAACGGAGTTGCTGGCCCCGCGCAGCTCCTCGTTGGCCACCGCCACCAGCACGCAGGTGGGCACGTCCCGCGATACGGAGAGCGCACCGGCGCCGAAGAGCAGCCCGAGCAGCCGGGTCACCCCGATCGAGATGCCGACCCCGGGGAACCGGGTGGCGCCGGCGCTGGCCAGGTTGTCGTACCGACCGCCGGAGCAGATCGAGCCGAACCGCTCGTACCCGATCATCTGCGTCTCGTAGACGGTGCCGGTGTAGTAGTCCAGCCCTCGGGCGATGCGCAGGTCGGCCACGCAGAGGCCGGGCGAGTGCGCGGCGGCGGTCTCCACCACCCGGACCAGTTCCTCGACGCCCTCGTCGAGCAGCGGGTGGCTCACCCCCAGGGCCCGCACCGCGTCGGCGAACGAGGCGTCCGGCGCGGAGATCTCCGCCAGCGCCAGGCACGCCTTGGCCTGTGCCTCGCTCGCCCCGGCGGTGGCGGCCAGCAGCTCCGCCACCCCGGCCGGGCCGATCTTGTCGAGCTTGTCGACCGCCCGCAGCGCCGCCTCCGGGTCGGTCAGCCCGATGCCCCGGTAGAAGCCCTCGCAGATCTTGCGGTTGTTGACCTGGATGCGGACCGACGGGATCGGCAACGAGCGCAGCGCATCGCCGATGACCAGCGGCATCTCCGCCTCGTGGTGCGGCGCGAGGGTGTCCCGGTCGACGATGTCGATGTCGGCCTGGAGGAACTCGCGGTACCGCCCCTCCTGCGGGCGCTCGCCGCGCCACACCTTCTGGATCTGGTAGCGGCGGAACGGGAAGGTCAGCTTGCCGGCGTTCTCGAGCACGTACCGGGCGAACGGCACGGTCAGGTCGAAGTGCAGGCCGAGGGTGTCGTCTCCGGCCGCGCCCTCCGGGTCGCCGTGCAGACGCCGGATCACGTAGACCTCCTTGGAGGTCTCCCCCTTGCGCAACAGCTGGTCCAGCGGCTCCACCGCCCGGGTCTCCAGGGGGGCGAAGCCGTACAGCTCGAAGGTCGAGCGGATCCGGTCCAGCACGTACTGCTCGATCATCCGCTGGGCGGGCGTCCACTCCGGGAACCCGGAGATGGGCGTGGGCTTGCTCATGACGTACTCCTTGGGTGCCGCGCGGTCCGCGCGGGGAAAGTCGGCGCGGCCGCTACAGGCCGCGGGTGGGGGCCGCCGGTCGCGCACCGCCCATCCCCGCCACCTCGGCGAGGTACGGGTTGGTGGCGCGCTCGCGGCCGATGGTGGTCGCGGGGCCGTGGCCGGGCAGTACGACGGTGTCGTCAGCCAGCGGAAGGATCTTGCTCTGCAGGCTGGTGAGCATCGTCGGCATGCTGCCGCCCGGCAGGTCGGTACGGCCGATCGAGCCGGCGAAGAGCACGTCACCGGAGAGGCAGATCTGCTCCGCCTCCCAGGGCGAGCCGGCGCCGGGCAACCGGAACAGCACCGACCCGCCGGTATGGCCGGGTGCGTGGTCGACGGTGATCTCCAACCCGGCGAGGGCGAGCGTCGTCCCGTCGGCCAGCTCGGCCACGTCGTCCGGTTCGGTGTACGGCAGCCGCCCGCCGAAGAGCTGGGCCAGCTCCGCCGACAGCCCCTTGGCCGGGTCGGCCAGCAGCTCGCGATCCTCCGGGTGCACGTACGCGGTGATCCCGCGCGCACCGCAGACCGGTGCCACGGAGAAGGTGTGGTCGAGGTGCCCGTGGGTGAGCAGCACCGCGGCCGGATGCAGCCGATGCTCGGCGAGCAGCGCGTCCAGCCGGTCGATCACCCCGATGCCGGGGTCGACCACCACGCACTGTTCCCCCGGGGCGGCGGCGACCACGTAGCAGTTGGTGCCGAAGGCGTCCGCGGGAAAGCCGGCCACGAGCACGTCCGCTCCCCTTCCGTCGAGTCGTCCTCCCGGCAGCCTAACCGGCGCCCGCGTCGGTCCCGGCCCCATCCGTCCCACCGGCACCACGGGGCACTGACGTACCCCGATGTAGTCGAGCGCCGACCTCGTACACGACTTTCCCAGCCGGTACCCGTACACTCTGGCGGGCGTGTGGCGTGGCGCACCTGCCGCCCGACGGGTACGCGACCACCGGCTGACGACCAGGGTAGAGGAAAGGGGAGCACGGGTGGCTTCCAGCAGGGACCGGCAGCGCAAACTGGCGCGGGCCAAGCTCGACCGGCAACTGGCCCGCCGGGCCGCCGCCGTCAGACGTCGCCGACGGATCCAGGCCGGCGTCGGCACTGCCCTGATCCTCGTGCTGGTCGTCGCCGGCTCGGCGTGGGCGCTGGGCGCCTTCGACCGGGAGCCGACCGAGAACACCGCCGCCGACGAGGTCTGCCTCTGGACCCCGCAGAACACCGAGGGCAACAGCAACCTCAAGGACGTGGGCGAGCCCGCCACCACCGGGCTGCCGGTAACCGGCACCCGACCGATGACGATCACCACCAACCAGGGCGAGCCGATCTCCGTCGAGCTGGACCTGGCGAACGCGCCGTGCGCCGCGGCGAGCATCGCCCACCTGGCGGGCCAGGGCTTCTACGACAACACCAACTGCCACGAGATCACCGCCGACGGCGCGGTGCGCTGCGGCGACCCCAGCGGCAGCGGCCTGGGTGGCCCGGCGTACTCGTTCTACGACGAGAATGTGCCCACCGCCCCCGAGGCGTCGCCGGAACCCAGCCCGGCGCCGGACGAGCCGCCGACGTACCCCAAGGGCACGGTCGCGATGATCGCGAACCCGCCGGGTGCCAACGGCAGCCAGTTCCTGATCTTCTTCAAGGACTTCACCACCGCCGAGCCGAGGTTCCCGGTCATCGGCCGGGTCACCGGTGGCCTCGATGTCGTCGAGACGATCGGCGCCCTGCCGACGGTGGACAATGAGGCTGGGGAGAAGGTCAAGCCGGAGAACGACGTGGTCATCCAGAGCCTGACCGTCGGCGAGCCCGTGCTGGATCCGGCGTCACCCGCCGATCCCGGTCCCACGGGTACGCCGAGCCCGGAGCCCTCCGGCGCACCGGAGGCCAGCCCGAACGCCGGCTGACCACCCGGCGACCGGCACCGACCGCGCCACGGGGATCCACCCCACCGCAGCGGCATCCACATACAGTCCAGGAGGATCGAGGCGTGACGTCCACCAGAGAGCGGCAGCGCGCGGCGGCCCGCGCCCGGCTCGAGAAGGAGATGGCCGAGCGGGCCGCACGGGCCCGTAAGCGCCGCCAGACCCAGGCGGTCGTGGGGGCCGGTGTGGTGCTGCTGCTGGTGGTTGCCGGCACGGCCTGGCTGGCCAGCAGCCTGATCGGCGACGACAGCGGCACCGACAATACCGCCGAGGGCGGCGGCCAGGTGCAGTGTGACTGGATCGAGCTGGCCGACGGCGAGCGGAGCCCGACGACCAAGGACGTCGGCCTGCCGCAGGCCGAGCAGAGCCGCACCGGCGTCCAGACCATGACGATCACCACCAACCTCGGCCCGATCACCGCGCGGATCGACCGGTCGGCGGTGCCGTGCACCGCGGCGAGCTTCACCCACCTGGCCGAGCAGAACTTCTTCGACAACACCAAGTGCCACCGGCTGGTGACCGAGGGCATCAAGGTGCTCCAGTGCGGCGACCCGAGCGCCACCGGCGACGGCTGGCGGGAGAGCGACGGCACCGGCGGCCCGAGCTACCGGATGGCGGAGGAGAACCTGCCGACCGAGATGCGGCCGCCGTACCCGGAGGGCGTCATCGCGATGGCCAACTCCGGCCAGCCGGCCAGCAGCGGCAGCCAGTTCTTCATCGTCTACGGTGACTCGCCGCTGGACCCGAACTACACCGTCCTCGGCACCGTCACCGGCGGAATGGACATCGTCAAGGACGTGGCGGCCGCCGGCGACGACGGCGCGTTCGCCCAGCAGGCCGGTGGCGGCCACCCCAAGAAGGAGGTCGTCATCACCGACCTCACCATGAGCGAAGCCACCGGCTGACCCTCCCCTCCACACACCACAGCGCCCGCCGGCCCCCGCCGGCGGGCGCTGCACTGCCCCCACCCCACCCCCACCGCCACCCCGTTGATCATGAAGTTGGCGGGTGTTTTGGAGATCAAAGCGCCCGCTAACTTCATGATCAACCGAGAGAGCGCGGGGTGGGGTCCGGCCCCGGGGGGTGGGGTTAGGCGCCGGAGGTTACGCGGTAGGCGTCGAAGACGCCGTCTACCTTGCGGACGGCGGCGAGGAGGTGGCCCAGGTGCTTGGGGTCGGCCATCTCGAAGCTGAACCGGCTGACGGCCACCCGGTCGCGGGTGGTGGTGACGGTGGCGGAGAGGATGTTGACCCGCTCGTCGGAGAGCACCCGGGTGACGTCCGCAAGCAGCTTGTGCCGGTCCAGCGCCTCGACCTGGATGGCGACCAGGAACGTCGAGGCGGAGGTGAGCTTCCAGTTCACCTCGACCACCCGCTCGCCCTGGGCGCGCAGGTCCTCGGCGTTGGCGCAGTCGTCGCGGTGCACGCTTACCCCGCCGGAGCGGGTCACGAAGCCGAAGACGGTGTCCGGCGGCACCGGCGTGCAGCAGCGGGCCAGCTTGATCCACACGTCGCTGACGCCGCGGACGACCACACCCGGATCGTGGCTGGAGGCACGGCTGCGCGGCGGTCGGGTGGCCACGGCGGTCTCGGCGATGTCCTCCGCCGCGCCCTCCTCGCCACCGTAGGAGGCCATCAGCTTCTGCACCACCGACTGCGCGGACACCTGACTGTCGCCGACCGCCGCGTACAGCGACGCCACGTCGGCCAGGTGCAGATCCCGGGCGATCGCCATCAGGTTGTCGGAGGTGAGCATCCGCTGCAACGGCATGCCCTGCTTACGCATCGCCTTGACGATCGCGTCCTTGCCCTCCTCGATCGCCTCCTCGCGCCGCTCCTTGTTGAAGTATTGTCGGATCTTCGTCCGCGCCCGAGGACTCTTGACGAAGCCCAACCAGTCCTGCGTGGGGCCGGCCGTGTCGGACTTCGAGGTGAAGATCTCGATCACGTCGCCGTTGGACAGCGTCGACTCCAACGGCACCAACTTGCCGTTGACCCGCGCCCCGATGCACTTGTGCCCCACCTCGGTGTGCACCGCGTACGCGAAGTCCACCGGCGTCGACCCCGTCGGCAACGGGATCACGTCGCCCTTCGGGGTGAAGACGTACACCTCCTGGCTGGACAGGTCGAACCGCAGCGCGTCCAGGAACTCGCTCGGATCCGCCGCCTCCCGCTGCCAGTCCAGCAACTGCCGCAGCCAGGTCATCTCGTCGATGTGCGCCGGCGGCCCGACGATCTGGGTGCCCTTGTGCTCCTTGTACTTCCAGTGCGCCGCGATACCGAACTCCGCCGTACGGTGCATCGCGTACGTCCGGATCTGCATCTCCACCGGCTTACCGGTCGGCCCGATCACCGTCGTGTGCAACGACTGGTACATGTTGAACTTCGGCATCGCGATGTAATCCTTGAACCGGCCCGGCACCGGCTGCCAGTTCGCGTGGATCACCCCCAACGCCGCGTAGCAGTCCCGCACCGTGTCGACCAGGATCCGCACACCCACCAGGTCATAGATGTCGTTGAAGTCCCGACCCCGCACGATCATCTTCTGGTAGATCGAGTACAGGTGCTTCGGCCGACCGGTCGTCTCCGCCTTGATCTTGGCGGCCTTCAGGTCGGTCTGCACCTTCTGCGTCACCTGCCGCAGCAACGCCTCCCGCTGCGGCTGGTGCTCCCCGATCAGCCGGTTGATCTCCTCGAACCGCTTCGGGAAGAGCGTCCCGAAGGCCAGATCCTCCAGCTCCCACTTGATCGTGTTCATACCGAGCCGGTGGGCCAGCGGGGCGAGGATCTCCAGCGTCTCCTTCGCCTTCTGCTCCTGCTTGGGGCGGGGCAGGAAGGTCAGCGTCCGCATGTTGTGCAGCCGGTCGGCCAGCTTGATCACCAGGACGCGCGGGTCCTTGGCCATGGCGACGACCATCTTGCGGATCGTCTCGGCCTTGGCCGCGTCGCCGAGCTTGACCTTGTCGAGCTTGGTGACCCCGTCGACCAGCAGGGCGACCTCGCCACCGAAGTCCGCGCGCATCTGGTCGAGGGAGTATTCCGTGTCCTCGATGGTGTCGTGCAGCAGCGCGGCGACCAGGGTGGTGGTGTCCATGCCGAGGTTCGCCAGGATGGTCGCCACGGCCAGCGGATGGGTGATGTACGGGTCGCCGGACTTGCGGTACTGACCCGAGTGCCAGCGCGCCGCGGTGTCGAAGGCCCGCTGGAGCAGCCGCGCGTCGGCCTTGGGGTGATTCTCCCGGTGTGACGAGATCAGCGGTTCCAGCACCTCGCTGACCTGCGACGACTGCCACGGCGCGTTGAACCGCGCCAGGCGCGCCCGGACCCGGCGCCCGGTGGGCGCGTGGGACAGCGCGAAGCCGCTGCCGGCCGAGGAGTCCGCGGTGGTCTCGGTCGCCGCGACGTCGGCGTCGGCGGGCGTACGGGTGGCGTCGCCGGTGGGCCCCGCCGCGCCGGTTCCGCCGCCCGGCGCCGGTGCGGCACCGTTGTGCTCGGCCAGCGAGCCGTCCGCGTCACCTGTCGGGTGCACCGTGCCCTCCGCCGGAGGGACGACATCGTGGGACACCGGCCTCCTCACCGCTCGCCGGGAAACACCGACCGTGCGCCGGCCGGCCTGGTCTAGCGCCGCTCAGACGGGTGACCGCCCGGTCAGCAATGGGCAATGCTACCCGCCCCGGGGGTGCCGTGCCGCTCCGCCGGACGGACTGTGCCGGGTCCGCCCGGTGTCGACGCGCCTCAGACGGTCAACAGGGCATGGACGGGACGCGGTGCCAGCCGGTCCCGGCCGCCGAGGAAGGCCAGTTCCAGCAGCACGGTGAAGCCGGCCACCGTGCCGCCGGCCCGTTCCACCAGGTCCAGCGTGGCCGCGGCGGTGCCCCCGGTGGCGAGCACGTCGTCGACCACCAGCACCCGGTGACCGGCCGTGAAGGCGTCCTGGTGCACCTCCAGCGTGGCCTCGCCGTACTCCAGCGCGTAGGAGGCGGCGTAGGCGGCCCGGGGCAGCTTGCCGGCCTTGCGCACCGGCACCACGCCGAGGCCGGTCGCGTACGCGATGGCCGCGGCGACCACGAAGCCCCGCGCCTCGATGCCGACCACGGTGTCGAACGACTCCCGTCCGTGGTACGCGACGATCCCGTCGATCACGTCCCGGAAGGCGTCACCGTCGGCGAACAACGGCATCAGGTCCTTGAACATGACGCCGGGCTTGGGGAAGTCGGGCACGTCGAGCACCCGGCTGGCCACCAACCGGGCCGTCTCCGGCCCGCTGTCCCCGCGTACCACGGTGCTGTGGGTCTCCGTCACGGCGTTCCGTTTCCCTTCCACGCGACGGCGGCGTCCCGCACGCTGCTCGTCACAGCATGCAGGACGCCGCCGGTACGGTTCCTACCGGGTGGCCCCCGGCGTCCTCAGCGTCGCTTTCCGCCGCCCGGGCGGTTTCCGCCGCCACCACGCGGGCGCCCGCCCCGGGCCCCGCCGGAGCGCTTGCCACCCGGACGGGCGCCGACCTTCGGTGCCGCCGCCCCGGCCAGCGCCGCGTCGGGCTCCGCCGTCACCGGCTCCTCGTCGCGCGGCTCGGCCGCCCGGGAGGCGGCCGGCTTCGCCGGGGTCTCGCCCCGGCCGATCGCGGCCCGGCGGGCCTGCACCCGCTTGTTGTGCGCCTGGATCCGCGGGTCGCGGTTCTTGAGCACCACCAGCAGCGGGGTGGCCAGCGTGATCGAGGTGACGAAGGCCATCGCCATGCCGACGAAGAGCACCAGGCCGAGGTCCTTCAGGGTGCCCGCGCCGAGCAGGCCGGCACCGATGAAGAGGATGCCGCCGACCGGCAGCAGGGCGACCACGGACGTGTTGATCGACCGCATCAGGCTCTGGTTGACGGCCAGGTTGGCCGCCTCGCCGTACGTCTGGTTGTTGTTCGCGGTGATCCCTCTGGTGTTCTCCTGCACCTTGTCGAAGACCACCACCACGTCATACATGGCGAAGCCCAGGATGGTGAGGAATCCGATGATCGTCGACGGGGTGACCTCGAAGCCGACGATCGAGTAGATGCCGGCGGTGAGGATCAGGTTCGACACCAGCGAGAAGATGGCGCCGACGGCCATCTGCCACTCGAAGCGCAGGACCAGGTAGACCGTCACCAGCGCGAGGAAGATCACCAGACCGAGCAGGGCCCGGTTGGTCACCTGGCTACCCCACGCCTCGCTGACCCGGTTGCTGGCGATCTCCGCCGGATCGATGTTGAAGAGCCGGCCCATCTCGATCCGGACCGCCTCGGCCTGCTCGGCGCCGAGTTCGGTGGTGCGCAGCTCGTAGAACTCGCCGCCGCCCCCGCCGACCCGCTGGGCGGTGACCACGTGGGCACCGCCGCCCGCGCTGGTCAGCGCCTCGTCGGCACGGGCCTCCGCCTGCTCCATGGTGCCGACGCTGGTCGGGATCTGGAACGAGTTGCCGCCGGCGAACTCGATGCCGAGGCTGAACCCGCGGAAGATGACGCTGCTGAGCGCGATCACCACCAGCACGGCGGCGATGGTGAACCACGCTCGGCGCCGGCCGACGATGTTGAGGCCGGCCTCGCCTCGGTAGAGGCGGGCGGCCAGACCAGTCTCAGCCATCTCAGGCCTCCTTGACGCGCTGGTTGCGGGGCGAAGGCTGCTCCGACCGGGCCGGCAGGACCCGGCCGAGCCCGCTGACCCGCGGGGACAGGAATGCCCTGGTGCGGGCGAACATCGTCATGACCGGATGCCTGAAGAGGAAGACGACGAGCAGGTCGAGCACCGTGGCCAGGCCGAGGGCGAAGGCGAAGCCCTTGACCGTGCCGACCGAGACGATGTAGAGCACCAGCGCCGACAGGATGGTGATCGCGTTCGCCGAGATGATCGTCCGGCGGGCCCGGATCCAGGCTCGGGGCACCGCGCTACGCGGGCTGCGGCCGTCCCGGATCTCGTCCTTGAGCCGTTCGAAGTAGATGACGAACGAGTCCGCCGCCACACCGAGTGAGACGATGATGCCGGCGATGCCGGCGAGGGTGAGCGTGAAGCCGATCTGCCGGCCGAGCACCACCAGGGCGCCGAAGAGCAGCAGGCCCGACAGGACCAGGCTCAGGAAGATCACCGAGCCGAGCAGGCGGTAGTAGAAGAACGAGTAGATGATGACCAGCAGCATGCCGATGCCGGCCGCGAGCAGACCGGCCCGCAGGTGGCTGGCGCCCAGGGTGGCGGTGACGTTCTGCTGCTCCTGCGCCTCGAAGGTGACCGGCAGCGCGCCGTAGCTGAGGTAGCCGGCCAGCTCGCTGGCCTCGGCGTTGGTGAAGTTGCCGGTGATCTGCGAGTTACCGGTCAGCACGCCCTGGATCTGCGGCGACGAGATGATCTGGTTGTCCAGCACCACGGCGACGCGGCACTTGCCCTCGTCACCGAGCGCGGAGGCGTCACACGCCTGTGCGTCGTTGTTGAACGCCTCGCGGGTCAGTGCGGTCCACTTGTCCTGACCGGCGCTGGTGAAGTTGAGGCTGACCACCCATTGCATGGTCTGGTCGCGCACCGCGGTCGCGCCGGAGACGTCGGTGCCGAGCACCTTCGCGACGTCCAGCAGGTTCTTGGCGTAGCCGCCCTCACAGGCGACGGCCTGCTGCTCCGGGTCGGAGATGGACGCCGGCGGCCGGTCGTCGAGCTGGAGGCAGCCGATCGTCGGCACGTTGAACTGCATCTGCGCGGGCAGTACGGCGACCTCGCGCCCGCTCAGCTCGGCAAAGGGCTTGAGCGTCTCGGCCAGCGACGGGTCGGCGCTCAGGTCGGCCGGCGCCTGCAGCCCGCTCGCCGCGGCCCACGCCTCGGCGCCGACCTTCTGCTCGACGGCCTGGCGCTGCTCCTCGATGCTCTGCGGCACGTCTTCGGTCGCGGCGGGCGACGGGGTGGCGCTCGGCGACTCGGACGGGGTGGGGGTGGGTGCGCCGCCGCCCTGGCCGCCGGGCGACGGTGACGCGGTGGCCTCGGCGTCGGGCGTGGGGCTGGCGGTGCCGGTCGGGCTCGGGGTGCCGGTCGGGCTCGCCTCGGGCTCGGGGCTCTCGGTCGGTGCCGGCGACGGCACCGACCCGCTGCCGTCGGCGATCTTCAGCACCTTGCGGAAGCGCAGCTCGGCGGCGCTGCCGACCTCGCTCAGGTCGCGGTTCTCGCCGGGCAGGGAGATGACGATGTTGCGGTCGCCCTCGGTGACCACCTCGGCCTCGGCGACGCCGTACGCGTTGACCCGGCTCTCGATGATCTGACGGGCCCGTTCGAGATTGTCCGCCGTCGGGGCCCGACCGTCGAGGGTGTTGGTCGCCTCCAGCGTGAGCCGTGTGCCGCCGACCAGGTCAAGACCGAGGCGCGGTTCGAGCCGGTCCTTCCAGCCGCCGCTGGCACCGCCCGAGAAGAACGCCAACAGATAGAGGACGACGAAGATCGCCCCGAGCACGGCCAACTGCCGTCCCGGGCGCATCTGTCCCTGAGGTGGTGCCACGGCTGTCCTGTCTCCCTGTGGTCACGCCGCCGCGGGCGCGGCGGCGGGTCGGCCGGGGCCCGGCCGACAGTCTGCCTTCCGACGGCGCCCGGGCCGGCGCCGCCTCGGGGGGTCGACGCGGGCGCGTGGACCGGGGCGAGCCGGCGCGCCGACGCCCGGCGTCGGCCTGCTATCCAGTTGTCTCGCTCCGTGCGTCGAGGCGACCACCCGCTCGGGGACGCGTGCGGGTGGTCGCCTCCCCGCCCGGTCTGCCGGCGGACCGGCGACCGGGTGGGCGGGGTGCTCACTCCTTGACGGAGTCGGTCTCCTCGGCGGTCGACTCGACGGGACGCTCCGCCGGGGTGACCACCCGGGCGATCGCCGGGCGGGCGTAGCGGGTCTGCACACCGGGAGCGACCTCAAGCAGCACGCTGTCGTCCTCGACACCGGTGACCGTGCCGTAGAGCCCGCCGATGGTGACCACCTCGTCGCCCGGGGAGAGCGCGGACTGCATCGCCTCGGCCTCGCGGCGGCGCTTCTGCTGCGGACGGATCATCATGAAGTACATGACGCCGAAGAGCAGGGCGATCAGGAGGATCGGCGTGAAACCGCCCGCTCCGGCGCCGCCTTCTGCTGCGTTGAACACGGTTGTCGACCTTCCCATTGGCCCCGATCGGCGCGTCAACGCCGGAACGGAGGCGGATTTTCACATCCTGTACAGACCGCGGCGAGTCTAGTCGCTCTGCCTGGGAACGCCGAATGCGGCACAGATCACGAACAGATCACGGCTGGTCGGTGTCCACCGAGAACAGGTCGGGCGCGACAGGATCATCGGTGGCAAATGTACCATTCGGGGGCGTACGACCCAGATGGTGCCAGGCGGCCTCGGTCGCCACCCGCCCCCGGGGCGTACGGGCCAGCAGACCGGCCCGTACCAGGAACGGCTCGCAGACCTCCTCCACCGTGTCCGGCTGCTCCCCCACCGCCACGGCCAGGGTCGACAGGCCGACCGGGCCGCCCCGGAACGAGCCGACCAGCGCCGTCAGCACCGCCCGGTCGAGCCGGTCCAGCCCCAACGCGTCCACGTCGTACACGGTCAGGGCCGCGCGGGCGGTATCGACGGTGACCACGCCGTCGGCGCGTACCTCGGCGAAGTCCCGCACCCGGCGCAGCAGCCGGTTGGCGATGCGCGGCGTGCCGCGCGAGCGGCCGGCGATCTCCGCCGCCCCGTCGTCGGTGATCGGCACCCCGAGGATGCGCGCCGAGCGGTGCAGCAGCGTCTCCAGGTCGCCCGGTGCGTAGAAGTCGAGGTGCGCGACGAAGCCGAACCGGTCCCGCATCGGGCCGGTGAGCAGGCCCGAGCGGGTGGTCGCGCCGACCAGCGTGAACGGTTCGACGTCCAACGGGATCGCGGTGGCGCCCGGCCCCTTGCCGACCACCACGTCGACCCGGAAGTCCTCCATCGCGCTGTAGAGCAGCTCCTCGGCCGGCTTGGCGATCCGGTGGATCTCGTCGATGAAGAGCACGTCGCCCTCGGCCAGGCTGGTCAGGATCGCCGCCAGGTCGCCCGAGCGCTCGATCGCCGGCCCGCTGGTCACCCGGATGCCGGTGCCCAGCTCGGCGGCGACGATGTTGGCCAGGGTCGTCTTACCAAGGCCGGGCGGGCCCGACAGGAGGATGTGGTCGGGCGGGGAGCCGCGCCGCATCGCCCCCTGTAGCAGCAGGTCCAGCTGGTCACGGACGCGGTGCTGGGCGATGAACTCGTCCAGCCGCCTGGGCCGGACGCTGGCCTCCGCCTCCTGCTCGGCGTCGGCCACGTACGCCGAGACCAGGTTGTCGCCGGTCACCGGGTCCGGCCCAGCAGCCGGATGGCCTGCTTCAACAGCACCGGCACCGGCGGGGTGGGTCCGTCGACGGTCTCGGCGACGGCGGCGACCGCCTGGTCGGCCTGCCCGGCCGTCCAGCCGAGCCCGATCAGCGCCTGGCGGACCTGCTCGGGCCACGCGCCACCGGTGACCCCGGCCGCACCGTCGGCACCCACCGCGACCGGACCGATCCGGTCGCGCAGCTCCAGCACCAGCCGCTCGGCGCCCTTCCTGCCGATGCCGGGCACCCGGGTCAGCGCCGCGAGGTCGGCGTTGGCGATCGCCTTGCGTACGGCATCGGGGGTGTGCACGGCGAGCACCGCCTGCGCCAGGCGCGGGCCGACCCCGCTGGCGGTCTGCAACAGCTCGAACAGCGACTTGGCGTCGTCGTCGGCGAAGCCGTAGAGGGTGAGCGAGTCCTCCCGGACGACCAGGCTGGTGGCCAACCGGGCCGGCTGGCCGACCCGCAGGTCGGCGATCGTGCCGGGGGCGCACTGCACGGCCAGGCCGACCCCGCCGACCTCGATCACCGCGTGGTCCGGACCGGTGGCGATCACCACGCCACGCACACTGGCGATCATCTCGCTCCTCCTCGTCGGGCCCGATCCGCGGCGGCGGCCAGCTTCGAGCGCGTGCCACCGCGCCACACGTGGCAGATGGCCAGCGCGAGCGCGTCCGCCGCGTCGGCCGGCCGGGGCGGCTCGGGCAGCCGCAGCAACCGGGTGACCATCGCGGTCATCTGGGCCTTGTCCGCCTGACCGGAACCGGTCACCGCCGCCTTCACCTCGCTCGGGGTATACGTCTGCACCGGCAGCCCGGCGCGCGCCCCGGCCAGCACCGCGATCCCGCTGGCCTGGGCGGTGCCCATCACCGTACGCACGTTGTGCTGGCTGAACACCCGCTCCACGGCCACGCTGTCCGGCCGGTGCTCGGCGACCAGCCCGGTGAGGGAGCGGTCCAGGTGCAGCAGGCGGGTGGGCAGTTCGTCGGCGGGATCGGTGTAGACGACGTAGTAGGCGACCAGCGTGCAGGGCCGGCCGGGCACCCCCTCGACCACGCCGACCCCGCACCGGGTCAGCCCCGGGTCGACGCCGAGCACCCGCACGCCGCCTCCTCCCAGTACGTGTGTTCGACACCCTACCGATGCCGTCGCCACGCCGCGCCGCGGGACACGCCCGCCGATCGCCGCCACCACGCCGCGAGACACGCCGAGACACGACCGTCGGGGCGGGCCGGCGAGCACGTCGTCACGTCGTGCGGGCGGTGGTGTCGCGGCCGGCCACAGAATCCGGCGGGAGTATGTGCCGCGACGCCATGTGCGATCGGCCACACAGCTCGTAACTTCATGCGCCATGACGGCAGAACCCGTGGCGGTCCCCCACGTCGTGAACGTCGACCTCTCCGGTCGTACCGCCCTGGTGACGGGCGGGGGCGGCGGCATCGGCCGGGCCTGCGCCCTGCGGCTGGCCGCGGCCGGCGCCAGCGTGCTGGTGGTGGACCGCAACGTCGAGGCGGCCAAGCTGGTGGCCGCCGAGGCCGGCGGCCGGGCCGAGGGCGTGGACCTGGCCGACCCCGAGGCGGTGGACCGGCTCGACGCCGACGTGGACATCGTGGTCAACAACGCCGGGCTACAGCACGTCGCCCCGCTGCAGGAGTTCCCCGTCGAACGCTTCGAGTACATCCAGCGGGTGATGGTCGAGGCGCCGTTCCTGCTCATCCGGCGGGCACTGCCACACATGTACGCGCGCCGCTGGGGCCGGATCGTGAACATCTCCTCGGTGCACGGGCTGCGGGCCTCGCCGTACAAGGCGGCGTACGTCTCGGCCAAGCACGCCCTGGAGGGGCTGTCGAAGGTGGTGGCGCTGGAGGGCGCGGCGCACGGGGTGACCGCCAACTGCATCAACCCGGCGTACGTGCGCACCGCGCTGGTGCAGAGCCAGATCGCCGACCAGGCGGCCACCCACGGCATCGCCGAGACCGAGGTGATCGAGAAGATCATGCTGGCCCGCGCGGCGATCAAGCGGCTGATCGAGCCCGAGGAGGTGGCGGAGCTGCTGGCCTACCTCTGCTCCCCGCCGGCGGCGTTCCTCACCGGCGCCTCGATCGCGCTCGACGGGGGCTGGACGGCGAACTAGCGCCGGCCACCCGCACAATGTCGGTCATGTCGTCGCCGGTGGAGTTCCTGGAACTGCTGGCCCGGGAGGCGGCCGCGGTCGAGTTCGAGGGACCGCTGGTCGCCGCCCGGTCGGCCGGGCTGCCCGCCGACCGGATCGCCGAGCTGGAGCAGGCCAAGACGGTGGCGCTGCGGGTCCGCGCGCTGCTGGAGCGCCGCCGCCGCCGGGAGAGCGAGCTGTCCGGCCTGTACGACACGGTCAGCGACCTGGCGGGGCTGCGCGACCTGGACGACGTGCTGCGGGCGATCGTGCACCGCGCCCGGCACCTGCTCGGCGCCGACGTCGCCTACATGACGCTCAACGACGCCGAGCGCGGCGACACCTACATGCGGGTGACCGACGGCTCGGTCTCCGCCCGGTTCCAGCGGCTGCGGCTGCCCATGGGTGCCGGGCTCGGCGGCCTGGTGGCCCAGTCGGGAGCCCCGTACGTCACCGCGAACTACCCGCAGGACGAGCGTTTCCACCACACCCGGGAGATCGACGCCGGGGTGGGTGAGGAGGGCCTGGTGGCCATCCTCGGGGTGCCGCTGCGGCTCGGCTCGACCAGCATCGGCGTGCTCTACGCGGCGAACCGGTCGGCCCGGCCGTTCGCCCGCGAGGAGGTGGCGCTGCTGCTCTCGCTGGCCGCCCACGCCGCGGTGGCGATCGACACCGCGCGGCTGCTGGCCGAGACCCGCGCGGCGCTGGAGGAGCTCTCCTCGGCCAACACCACCATCCGCGCGCACAGCAGTTCGGTGGAGCGGGCCGCGGCGGCCCACGACCGGATGACCGCCCTGGTGCTGCGCGGCGGCGGGGTGGAGGACGTGGCGGCGGCGGTCACCGAGGTGCTCGGCGGTGCGCTGCTGGCGCTGGACGCCGAGGGGCGGCGGCTGGCCCGGGTCGGCGAGATCGAGGAGCCGGACCGGGCGGAGATCGTCGAGGCGGTGGCCGCGTCGCGGACCGAGGGACGCAGCGTACGCCGGGGCACGCTGTGGTACGCCGCAGTGGTGGCCGGCGCGGAGAACCTGGGCGTGCTGGTGCTGCGCCCCGATGGCGAACCGGCCGACGCCGACCAGCGGATCCTGGAGCGGGCCGCCCTGGTGACCGCCCTGCTGCTGCTGTTCCGGCGTACCGTCGCCGAGGCGGAGGGCCGGGTCCGGGGCGAGTTGCTCGACGACCTGATCGCCCGGCCGCTGCGGGACACCGAGGCGTTGCGCAGCCGGGCCCGCCGCCTCGGCGTGGACCTGGACGCACCGTACGTGCTGGTGGCCGTCGGCGACGACGCCATCGCGGCGACCGGCTCGGCCCGGCAGCGGGCGCTCTCCTGGGCCACCACGTACGCCTCGACCCGGGGCGGGCTGGCCGCGGCGCGCGACGGCCGGGTGGCGCTGATGCTGCCCGGGCAGGACGCCGGCGGCAGTGCCCGGGCGGTGGCCCGGGACCTGTCGCGGATCACCGGACGGCCGGTGACCGCCGGGGCGAGCGGCCCGTCCACCGGCCCGGCGTCGCTGGCCGCCGCCTTCCGGGAGGCCGACCGCTGCCTGACCGCGCTCGGCGCGCTGGGCCGGGCCGGGCAGGGCGCGAGCACCGCCGAGTTGGGCTTCGTCGGGCTGCTGCTGGGCACGGTCGGCGACGGCGGTGACGCGGACGTCAGCCGGTTCCTCACCGCCACCGTCGGCCCGGTGGTCGACTATGACGCCCGCCGGGGCACCGCGCTGGTGCGGACCCTGGAGGCGTACTTCGGGGTGGGCGGCAGCCTGGCCCGCGCCGCCGAGCAGCTGCACGTGCACGTCAACACGGTGACCCAGCGGCTGGAGCGGGTCGGGCAGCTGCTCGGCGCCGACTGGCAGCGGCCCGAGCGGGCCCTGGAGGTGCAGCTGGCCCTGCGCCTGCACCGCCTGCGCGGCCCGGCCGACCGAACCGCAGGCTGAACCCGCCGGCTGAACCGCCGGTCGCGGGCGGCGGGGGTCAGCCGGTGCGGATGCCGGTCAGGACGCCGTCGACGATCTTCTCGGGGAGCGTGCTCTCGTCGAGGTCGGGATGCCAGCGCATCATCCGCTGGACGAGCATCGGGCCGGCGAGCATCGCCATGGTCACCTCGATGTCGAGATCGGCGCGGAGCAACCCGTCGCGGACGCCGCGTTGCAGCACCTCCCGCATCATCGCCCGGCGCGGCTCGATGATGTTCTGGTAGAGCGCGTAGTGCTCGGGGCTCCGGTTCACCTCGGGCACCAGACACGGCATGATCCGCTCCGCCCGGGGGTCGATGTTGCGCCCGATCGCGCTGACCAGCGTGATCAGGTCGTCGCGGACGGAGCGGCCGGACGGCGGCGGCGGGGTGCCCTTGAGGGTACGCAGGGCGTCGCGCAGCAACGCGTCCTTGCCCGGCCAGCGGCGGTAGATCGTGGCCTTGCCGACCCCGGCCCGCGCGGCGATCGCCTCGACCGAGATCGCCTCGATCGTGCTGCCCTCCGCGAGGAGGTCCAGCGTCGCCTCGATGATCGCCTCGTCCGCGCGGACGCTCCGCGGCCGCCCGGGCGGCCGCGGAGCATCTGCCGTGGTACTCATCTGCCCATCGTCCCCGACGCTATGCGGCACCGGCCAACTCCGGCTCGCCGCTCGGCGTCGGCGCGCCGGCGCCGGATCGGCCCGGCATCCAGCGCAGTGCCACCAGGATGCCGCCGGCCGTGACCAGTGCGGCCACCGTCGCCGAGAGGTGCATGGCCGAGACGAAGGAGTCGTTGGCCGCCGCGACCAGCTGCGGGCCCGCGGGGCCGAGTTGCCCCGCCGCGGCGTACGCGCCGGCGATCGACTCGCCGGCCGCCTCGCGTGCCGTCGGCGGCAGCTCCGCCAACGCCGGGTCGATCCCCCCTCGGTAGCCGGCGGCCAGCACCGAGCCGATCACCGCCACGCCGAGCGCGGCGGCCACCTGCCGGATGGTGTTGCTGACCGCCGAGCCGACACCGGCCTTCTCCCGGGGCAGCGCCGACATGATCGACTCGGTGGCCGGCGGCATGATGTTGGCCATCCCGGTGCCCTGGAGGAAGAAGGCGACCAGCACCACCCAGATGGGCGTGGTCGCATCGACGAAGGCGAAGGCGCTCAGCGCCACCGCGGTCAGCACCAGCCCCACCGTCGAGACCGTCCGGGCGCCGTACCGGCGCACCATCGTGGCGCTGCGCGGGGCGAAGACGAGTTGGGCGACCGCGAAGGGCAGGAAGAGCAGGCCGGTTTCCAGCGGGCTGTAGCCGCGCACCAGTTGCAGGTAGAACGTGCTGAAGAACATCACGCCCATCGCGCCGAAGAAGACCAGCCCGATCAGCGCCACCGGGGCGGCGAAGCGGGGCACCCGGAACAGCCGGACGTCCAGCGACGGGTGGCTGCTGCGCCGCTCGTACGCGACGAACGCGGCCAGCACCGCGACGCCGCCGAGGATCGAGGCCCAGACCACGGGGCGGCCGAAGCCGTGCTCGCCGCCGTCGATGATGCCGTAGGTCAGGGCGACCAGACCGACCACCGAGAGCAGTACGCCGACCGCGTCGATGCGGCCCGGCCGGGGATCCCGCGACTCGGGCACCAGCAGCGCCACCAGGAGCACGCCGAGTGCCACGACCGGCACGTTGATCAGGAAGACCGAGCCCCACCAGTAGTGCTCCAGCAGCAGGCCACCGAGGACCGGCCCGATCGCCACCCCCAGGCCCACCGCGCCGGCCCAGATCCCGATGGCCCGCCCGCGGTCGCGCGGGTCAAAGACGTTGGAGATGATCGACAGGGTGGCCGGCATGATGGCCGCGCCGCCGATCCCCATCAGCGCGCGGGCCCAGATGAGCTGGGCGGGGCTCTGCGCGTACGCGGAGAGCAGCGACGCCAGGCCGAAGAGCACCAGCCCGATCAGCAGGATGCGACGCCGGCCGGCCCGGTCACCCAGCACGCCGAAGGTGAACAGCAGCCCGGCGAAGACCAGCGTGTAGGAGTTGATCGACCACTCCAGCTCGCCATGGCTGGCCCCGAGCCCGTGCACCGGGTCGGCGAGCGTACGCAGCGCGACGTTGAGGATGGTGTTGTCGAGGACGACCACGAGCAGGCTGATCACCATCACCCCGAGGATCGCCCACCTCCTCGGATGTCCGGTGTTCCCGTTCGGTTGCATCTCCGGCCCCCCGGTTTCGATACGGTCCCGTCCGTAATCGATGCCGAGCCTAGGTCCGGCAATAACGATACGGAACAGGTTCGTATCTATTGTGACGCCGGTCACCCCAACACCCGCTCGCCGCCGGGGTTTGGGTGCGTTTCTTGTCGCCCCAGCAGCAAGAAACGCACCCACAGGCGGGCCGCTTGGCCGGCGACAGTGGCCCGGCTGGATTCGATGTCCGGGATGTCCGGACTGACACCCGCCCCCGGCGGAATCTGCGCTGGGGTGGGGGCGTTGTAACCGGTGGCTGACCAAGCAGGGCCCCCGGCCCTGACCGCCGCGCCACCGGCCGGCGCACCCCGGGAATGACCTGGCCCGGTCGGTCGTTATACATGGTCCGGCGCCGCGAAGAACCCCCCTAGCCCGCGCGCCACCACGACCTCCCCTCTTCCCTTGAGCGCCTGACGGTGCCCGCGCACCGCCGACCCCCCTGTCGGCACCCGTGCGCCAACCCCCGAACGGAGCTTCCCCATGAACACCATGCTGCGTAAGAGCATCCTCGGCCTCGCCGGACTCACCATCGCCGGCGGCCTCGCCGCCGGCCCCCTCAACACCACCGACAACCCCACCCCCACCAACCCCATCGCCGCCGCCGTCCAGACCGACAAGCCCGACACCAGCACCCTGATCCCGCACGGCGTGCAGGGCGCCCAGTCCCGCATCGACCTCACCGACGAGCAGGTCGACAACGTCAAGGCCATCATCGCCGCGACGAAGAAGGCCGACATGGACGAGCGTGCCGCCGTGGTCGCCATCGGCACCGCGTTGCAGGAGTCGAAGCTGGAGAACCTGGGTCACCTCGGCGACCGCAACGACCACGACTCGCAGGGCCTGTTCCAGCAGCGCCCGTCCAGCGGTTGGGGCACGGTCGAACAGATCACCGACCCCGAATACTCGACCCTGGCCTTCCTGAAGGGCCTGAAGCAGGTCGACGGCTGGCAGGACATGCCCCTCACCGTCGCCGCCCAGACCGTCCAGGTCTCCGCGTTCCCGGACCACTACGCCCAGTGGGAACAGCTGGCCGCCGACCTGGTCGCCGCACACTGGAACAGCTGACACCCGACACACCAACCACACCGCTGGCCGGCACCCCCACCCGGGGTGCCGGCCAGCGGCATGACCACGGCCGCGACCGCCAGCGCGGCCCTTGCCCCCGGCGGCTACGTTGATGATCCACTCAGCAGCCCACCTGGAAGGCCCCACGGTCATGCCCTTCGGCTTCATCCTCGCGATCGTCACCGCCGTCCTCGCGGCCCTCGCCCTCGCCGTCACCCTGCTCAGCTCGCAACGCCAGGTGCGGCAGATGGGTGGGTTGGCGACGGTCGGCGCCCTGCTCGTGACACTCTTCCTGGCCGTCACATCGAGCGCCCACTCGGTGCCGATCCGCTCGGTCGGCATCGTCACCAGCTTCGGCAAGCCGACCGGCGAGGTCACCGGCTCCGGCCTGAAGTGGGTCGCGCCGTGGCAGCGGGTCGGCGAGTGGGACGCCGGACGGCAGAAGTACGACCACATCGGCGACAACAACTGCGTCCGGGTACGCACCGGCACCCTCGCCGACGCCTGTGTGGAGGTGCTGATCGAGTGGCAGGTCCGGCCGGAGAACGCCCCGCAGCAGTTCATGGACTACAAGGGCGACTTCGAGAGCTTCCGGGGGCAGCGGGTCGGCGTCCAACTCGACAGTGCGGTGAACGACGCCTTCGCCTCCTACAACCCCTTGGAGCGCATCGACTCGAAGACCGGCAACCTGAACGTCGACCTCAAGCCCTTCTCGGAGAGCATCAAGTCCAGCGCCGAGGGCCGGCTGGCCGACGACGTCGACATCCTGTCGGTCACCATCACCCGGGTCAACCACGACGACAAGACCGAGGGCAACATCAAGGCGTTCCAGGACAAGCTCGCCCAGACCCGCAACCTCGAACAGGACCGCCTCAACGCCGAGATCCAGAAGCAGATCACCGAGACCAACGCCCAGGTGGACAAGGTGACCCGCTGCCTGGAGATCGCCGACAAGAACGGCAGCACGCCGGGTCTGTGCATCAACCCGGGCATCGTCACCGGCAACGCCAAGTGAGCCAGCCGCCCTCGCCGGCCGCGCGGCGAGGGCGGCCGGCCCACCGGTGTCAGCCGGCCCGCCGGTGTCAGCCGGTCAACGCCTCCAGGGCGAGGTCGACGTCCTCCACCGTGGAGTAGAGGTGGAAGGAGGCGCGCACGCGGCCCGCCCGCACGGCCGCGCGGATCCCGGCCCGCGCCAGCTTCTCCTGCGCGCCGGGCACCTCGACGGTGACGATCGCGCTGTTCCCCGGCGGCTGCCCCAGCCCGGCGAGGAAGCGGTTGGCCAGCGCCACGTCGTACTCCCGCACCGCCGGTACCCCGATCTCCAGCAGCAGGTCCAGCGCGGGGGCCGCGCCCACCCAGCTGAACCAGGCCGGCGAGATGTCGAACCGGCGGGCGTCCTCGGCGAGCCGCAGCGGCGGGCCGTAGTAGGAGGTGTACGGGTCGAGGCCCGCGTACCAGCCGGCGGCGTCGGGCCGCAGCCGGTCGCGCAGCCCGGGGGCGAGGTAGGCGAACGCGGTGCCCCGGGGGCCCATCAGCCACTTGTACCCGCCGGCCACGACCACGTCGGCGGGGGCCGCGTCGAACGGCAGCCAGCCGCACGCCTGGGTGGCGTCCACCACGACGAGCGCGCCGTGGGCCCGGGCCGCCGCGACGATGTCGTCGTACGCGGCCACCGTGCCGTCGGCGGACTGCACCAGGCTGAACGCCACCAGGTCGGTGCCGGCGTCGATCGAGGTGGCCAGCCCGTCCAGCGGCACGGTGCGCACCTCGACGCCCCGTTCGGCCTGCACGAGCCAGGGAAACAGGTTGGAGGTGAACTCCACCTCGGGCACGACCAGCCGCGCGCCGGCGGGCAGCGCGGCGGCGACCGGTGCCAGTAGTTGGGAGACGGTGGCACCGACCGCCACGTCGGCGGCCGGCACCCCGACCAGCCGGGCGAACGCGGCCCGGCACCGGCCGGTCGCCTCGCCCCAGGGTTTCCACGACTGCTGGCCGACCCGCCAGGCGGCGAGCGCCTCCTGCAACGCGTCCCAGGCCGGGTCGGGCGGCAATCCGTAGCTGGCGGTGTCGAGCCACCCGGGTTGCGGTTGCCACAGCTTCTGCGCCTGTTCGAGTTCCACGGTGATCGACGCTAGCCACCCGACCCGGCCGGCGCTGAGCGCCAATCCTCGCCTCGTGGCACCAAGAACGCATCGACCTCAGCCCTTCTCGGCCGGGGCACGGGGGGAAGAAACCCAGCTCATGAAGCGGTCGGTCAGTGCGGCGAGGTCGGGCGTCCGCCCGAGCCGGGCGGTGTCGTCCACGGCTTCCCGCAACGAGATCGCGAGATAGAAGACGAGCGCCAGCGTGTGTCCCCGGTATTCGCGGCGGAGGGAGAGCTTGGCCGGCTGACACGGCCAGTGCGCGCCACACGCGCGGCAGCGCCAGTGCGGACGGCCCGGCAGGTGCTCACGTACTGCGCCCATGGCGTCCCCTTCGGCTGGTCAGGGAGGGGCCGCCCTCGGTTGCCGCCCAGGGCGGCCCCTCGACAAGCGCAGCCGCCGGGCTGTCGGGTGTGCCTCCACCGGCCGCGCTGTCCTCTGGCGACACACTGCCAAACAGTGACCAGACAGCAACACCGCGTGTCTGTATGGTGGCCAGAAATCTAATCTGTCCGATGGAGGATCGGTGAACGACGCACTGCGGGTAGCGCTCCGAGAGACAGGCCACACCACGGAATCACTGGCCGCGAAGATCGGCGTGGACCCGAAGACCACGGACCGTTGGCTACGCCAGGGCCGGATACCCCATCCGGGCCACCGGGCCACCGCCGCCGCCGCACTCGGCCGGGACGAGTCGGACATATGGCCGGACACGACAAGACGCCGAATGCGTGACCTCGTCTGGTTCCGTCCATGGCAGGAGATCGAACGCGAGGCAACCGAACTCCGATCGTTTGAGCCCAACGTCCTCCCCGGCCTGCTACAGACCGAGGCGTACGCACGGGCGGTGCTCAGCGCGAGCGGGCGGCGCACCCCGGAGGAGGTGGACCAGCTGGTAGCGGCGCGGCTCGCCCGGCAAGCCGTCCTGCGGTGGGACAACCCGCCGTGGTTCACGGCCGTGGTGGACGAGTGCGCGCTGCGCCGGCCCGTGGGTGGCCCCCAGGTGATGCGCGAGCAGTTACAGGCCCTGGTCACCGCGAGCGAGCAGCCCCACGTCCGCGTCCACGTCGTGCCGTGGTCCGTGGGGGCCTACGCTGGCCTGGACGGGCCGTTCGTGATCGCCACCAGCCGGGATCATCGCATCGCGGCGTACCTGGACACGCAGCTACAGGGACAAGTGGTTAGCGATCCCGACGACATCGCGGCCATACTGGCAGCGTGGGAGGACGTCCGTGGTGAGGCGCTGTCCCACCGGCAATCAGTCGATCTCGTAAGGGAAGTGGCAGAGACATGGACCTGACCGGCGCCCGGTGGCGCAAGAGCACCCGCAGCAGCGGCAACGGCGGTAACTGCGTCGAGGTCGCCGACAACCTTCCCGGCATCGTCGGCATCCGGGACAGCAAGGACCCGACCGGCCCCGCCCTCGCGTTCGCGCCGGCCGCCTTCGTCGCGTTCGTCCGCACCGTGCAAGCGGACCGCTTCGGCGCCTGACCAGCCCCACACAAACGTCACGCCCCGGCACCAGGTTTCCTCGGTGCCGGGGCGCGCACTCGTCCCAAGGCTTTCAGGGGCCTGGACGAAGCCAGCGGGGCCCTGCGGTGCGGCGCCGGATCAGCTGACGTTGGCCGGGCCGAGGACGCTCTTCAGGTCGGCCATCAGGGCGGTGGTCGCCGCCACCCGCACCGGGCTCAGCCGCAGGGTGGTGCTCCGGCTGCCGTTGAGCAGCTTGACGTGCACCTCGGCGTCGCCGGGATGCAGCACCAGGGTCTCCTTGAGCCGTTCCACCAGCGGTGGGGTGCAGCGGGTCACCGGAATGGTGAGGGTGACCGGCTTGTTCGCCGTGCTGGTGCTGATGTCGGGCAGGGACATGTCCATCGCCATGATGCGTGGGGTGTCGTCGCGCCGGTCGACCCGGCCCTTGACCACCACGATCGCGTCCTCGGCGATGTACTGCCCGATCACCTCGTAGGTGTTCGGGAAGAACAGCGTCTCCACGCCACCGGCCAGATCCTCCAGGGTCGCCGAGGCCCACGCCCGGCCCTGCTTGGTGACCCGGCGCTGCACGCCGGAGAGGATGCCGGCGAGGGTGACCACCGCGCCGTCGGGCACGGTGCCCTCCTCGGAGAGGGCGGCGATGGTGGTGTCGGCCGCCGCGCCGAGGATGTGTTCCAGGCCGAACAACGGGTGGTCGGAGACGTACAGGCCGAGCATCTCGCGTTCGAAGGCGAGCTTGTCGCGCTTGTCCCACTCCCCCTCGGCGATGATCGGCATGACCGTGGTGGTGGTCGCGGTCTCGGCGTCGCCGAAGCCCGCGCCGAACAGGTCGTACTGCCCGACCGCCTCCTTGCGCTTGACGTCGGCGTACGCGTCGATGGCGTCGGCGTGCACGGCGAGCAGGCCCCGGCGGGGGTGCCCCAGCGAGTCGAACGCCCCGGCCTTGATCAGTGATTCGATGGTCTTCTTGTTGCAGACCACCGCGTCCACCTTGGACAGGAAGTCGTAGAAGTCGGCGTACTCGCCCTTCTCGTCGCGGCAGCGCATGACCGCGGCGACCACGTTCGCGCCGACGTTGCGGATCGCGCCGAGGCCGAAGCGGATCTCCCGGCCGACCGGGGTGAACGGCCCGGCCGAGGTGTTCACGTCGGGTGGCAGCACCTGGATGCCCATCCGCCGGCACTCCGACAGGTACATCGCCATCTTGTCCTTGTCGTCGCCGACGGAGGTGAGCAGCGCCGCCATGTACTCGGCCGGGTAGTTGGCCTTCAGGTAGCCGGTCCAGTACGACACCAGGCCGTAGCCGGCGGTGTGCGCCTTGTTGAAGGCGTAGTCGGCGAACGGGACGAGGATGTCCCAGAGGGTCTTGATGGCCTCGTCGGAGTAGCCGTTGCCCCGCATCCCGTCCCGGAACGGGATGAACTCCTTGTCGAGGACCTCCTTCTTCTTCTTGCCCATCGCCCGGCGCAGCAGGTCGGCCTTGCCCAGGCTGTAGCCGGCGAGGACCTGGGCGGCGCGTTGCACCTGCTCCTGGTAGACGATCAGGCCGTAGGTCGGGCCGAGGATCTCCTCCAGGGGCTCGGCCAGCTCCGGGTGGATCGGGGTGATCTCCTGGAGGCCGTTCTTGCGCAGCGCGTAGTTGGTGTGCGAGTTGGCGCCCATCGGGCCGGGCCGGTAGAGCGCCAGGACGGCGGAGATGTCCTCGAAGTTGTCCGGCTTCATCAGCCGCAGCAGCGAGCGCATCGGCCCGCCGTCGAGCTGGAACACGCCCAGGGTGTCGCCGCGGGCCAGCAGCTCGTACGTGGGCTTGTCGTCCAGCGGCAGCTTGAGCAGGTCGACCTTGCGGCCGTGGTTGAGCTCGATGTTCTTCAGGGCGTCGTCGATGATGGTCAGGTTGCGCAGCCCGAGGAAGTCCATCTTCAACAGCCCGAGCGACTCGCAGGTCGGGTAGTCGAACTGGGTGATGATCGCCCCATCGGCGTCCCGGCGCATCAGCGGGATGTGCTCGATGATCGGCTCGGCCGACATGATGACGCCGGCGGCGTGCACGCCGGTCTGCCGGATCAGCCCCTCGATGCCCTTGGCGGTGTCGATCACCTTGCGCACGTCCGGGTCGGACTCGTACAGGCCACGGATCTCGCCGGCCTCGGCGTAGCGCGGGTGCTGCGGGTCGAAGATGCCGGTGAGCGGGATGTCCTTGCCCATCACGGCCGGCGGCATGGCCTTGGTGATCCGGTCGCCGACCGCGTACGGGTAGCCGAGCACCCGGGCCGAGTCCTTGATCGCGGCCTTCGCCTTGATGGTGCCGAAGGTGGCGATCTGCGCGACCTTGTCCTCGCCCCACTTGTCGGTGACGTACTTGATCACCTCACCACGCCGGCGCTCGTCGAAGTCGATGTCGACGTCCGGCATGGAGACCCGCTCGGGGTTGAGGAACCGCTCGAAGATCAGCCCGTGCGGGATCGGGTCCAGGTCGGTGATGCCCAGCGCGTACGCGACCAGTGAGCCGGCCGCGGAGCCACGGCCGGGACCGACGGCGATGCCCTGCGCCTTGGCCCAACCGATGAAGTCGGCCACCACGAGGAAGTACGACGGGAAGCCCATCTGGATGATGACGCCCAGCTCGTACTCGGCCTGCACCACGTGCCCCTGGGGGATGCCCTCCGGGTAGCGGCGGGCCAGGCCGGCGAAGGTCTCCTTGCGGAACCAGGACTCCTCGGTCTCCCCCTCCGGCACCGGGAAGCGCGGCATCAGGTTGTGGAACTCGAACATCCCGGTCGGGTCGACCCGCTCGGCCACCAGCAGGGTGTTGCGGCAGCCCTCCAGCCAGGCGTCGGAGTTGTCGACGCCGCGCATCTCGTCGGCGGACTTGATGTAGTAGCCGCTGCCGCCGAACTTGAACCGGTTCGGGTCGGCGACGTTGCTGCCGGTCTGCACGCAGAGCAGCACGTCGTGCGCCTCGGACTGCGCCTCGTGCGTGTAGTGCGAGTCGTTGGTGACCACCGGCGGGATGCCGAGCTTGCGGCCGATCTCCAGCAGCCCCTTCCGGACCTTGCTCTCGATATCCAGGCCGTGGTCCATCAGCTCCAGGAAGTAGTTCTCCTTGCCGAAGATGTCCTGGTACTTCGCGGCGGCTTCGAGGGCCTGCGCGTCCTGGCCGAGTCGCAGCCGGGTCTGCACCTCGCCGGAGGGGCAGCCGGTGGTGGCCATCAGGCCGTCGGCGTACTCGGCGAGCAGTTCGGCGTCCATCCGGGGCCACTTGACGAAGTAGCCGTCGGTGTACGCCTTGGTGGTGAGCGTGAAGAGGTTGTGCAGGCCGGTCTTGTTGCGCGCCCAGATCGTCTTGTGGGTGTAGCCACCGCTACCCGAGACGTCGTCGCTCTTCTGCTCCGGCCGGCCCCACCGCACCCGCTGCTTGTGGAACCGCGACTCCGGCGCCACGTACGCCTCGATGCCCAGGATGGGGGTGACCCCGGCGGCCATGGCCTGCTTGTAGAAGTCGTTCGCGCCGTGCATGTTGCCGTGGTCGGTCATCGCCACCGCCGGCATCCCCTGCCGCTTGACCTCGGCGAACAGGTCCTTCAGCCGGGCCGCCCCGTCGAGCATCGAGTACTCCGTGTGCACGTGCAGATGCGCGAACGAATCGCCCATACGGAGCCCCCCAGGTCGAATGATCGAGTCGGACCGCACCACCCTATCGCCGCCCCAAACCCCCCTCCACCACACCGCGCCCTCGCACCCCACCCAATGTGTCGATCATCGAGCCCGGGGCGTCGTCGTGTTGGGGACATCATTGGGCGGTAGACAATAGTGTGTGTCACACAGTATGGTGTGACGCATGGTCAGCGACGATGTCCTGCGGACACACCTTCAGGAGTTACGCCGGGGCACGGTGGTGGTGGCGAGCCTGGTCGCCCTGCGCCGGCCCGGCTACGGCTACGCGCTGCTGCAACGGCTGGCCGGGCATGGCTTCCCGGTCGACGCCAACACCCTCTACCCCCTGCTGCGGCGGCTGGAGGAGCAGGGGCTCCTGACCAGCGAGTGGAACACCGAGGAGAGCCGCCCGCGCAAGTTCTACCGCACCAGTGAGGCCGGCGAGCAGGTGCTGCGCCGGCTGCTCGACGACCTCGCCGCCGTACAGACCTCCCTGGCCACCCTCATCGAAGGAGACACCCCATGACATCGCTGACCGACCGCTACCTCGCCGCCACCCTGCGCTCGGTGCCGGCCGGGCGGCGCGAGGAGATCGCCACCGAGCTGCGTGCCTCGATCGCGGACATGATCGACGACCGCACCGCCGCGGGCGACGAGGCGCCGGCGGCCGAACGCGACGTGCTCAACGAGCTGGGCGACCCGGCGCAGTTGGCCGCCCGGTACGCCGACCGCCGGCTCCAACTCATCGGCCCCACCTACTACCTGGCCTGGCAACGCCTGCTGATCGTGCTGCTCAGCATCGTGCCCGCCATCGCCGGGGTGACGGTCGGCGTGGTCCAGGCCACCGTCAACGACAACCCGGCCGGTGCCATCGGCCAGGGCGTGGTCACGGCGCTCAACGTCGCGCTGCACATCACCTTCTGGGTGACGGCGGTCTTCGCGGTGCTGGAACGGCTCGGCACCCCGCTGCACCTGCCCGCGTGGAACGTCGACCAGCTCCCCGACGAGCCCAGCCAAGGAGACACCACGCTGATCGACGTGTGCGCCTCGATCGTGTTCCTGGTGCTGTTCATCGCCTTCCTGCCGTGGCAGCACTTCCAGTCGGTGATCGGCGACGGCGACCGGTTGCCCATCCTCGACCCGGCGCTCTGGACATCCTGGCTGCCGTTCTTCCTCGCCGTCCTGGTCGCCAGCACCGGGCTGGAGATCGCCAAGTACCGCGCCCGCCGGTGGACCTGGCCGCTGGTAGGCGTCAACGCCCTGCTCAACCTGGCCTTCGCGGTGCCGGCGATCTGGCTGCTGCTCGACGACCGGCTGCTCAACCCGGAGTTTGTCGCCCGCTTCGCCTGGCTCCGCGACGGCGGTCTGGACACCGTCGCCCGGATCAGCGTCGTCGCCATCGTCGTCATCTCCGTCTGGGACGTGATCGACAGCGTGGTCAAGGCGCGCCGGGCCCAGCGCTGACCCCGGCACCGATGCCGGCACTGAATGTCGCGGGCGGGACGCACGGCGGTCCCGCCCGCGCCGCCGTCCCGCCCGGTCGGCGAAGGCAGCCGGCGGGTCGGCGGAGGCAGGCGGCGGATCGGCGGAGCCAGGTCGGCGCGACAGGCGGCAGCAGCACTGGACCGACGAACGTACGATGATCAGCGGGACAACCGACGCGCACCGAGGGAGCGGCCGTGGAACTGATCATCGGATTGGTATGTCTGGCGTTGATCGTCGTGGCGGTACTCGGCTTCGGCGTCTCGATCTACAACGGGCTGGTCCGGGCCCGCAACGCGTACCAGAACGCCTTCGCCCAGATCGACGTGCAGCTCGTCCGGCGGCACGACCTCATCCCCAACCTGGTCGAGACCGCCAAGGGCTACCTCAAGCACGAACGGGAGACGCTGGAGGCAGTCATCACGGCCCGCAATGCCGCCGTCAACGCGCAGGCCACCGCCGCGGCGGCCCCCGGTGACCCGGCCGCGATGCAGCAGCTCAGCGGCGCGGAGAACATGCTCACCGCCACCCTGGGCCGGCTGTTCGCGCTCTCCGAGGCGTACCCGGACCTCAAGGCCAACCAGAACATGATGCAGCTGTCCGAGGAGCTGACCTCGACGGAGAACCGGGTCGCCTTCGCCCGGCAGGCGTACAACGACGCCGTGATGGCGTACAACAACAAGCGCGAGGTGTTCCCGTCCAGCGTGGTGGCGGGGATGTTCTCCTTCGGGCCGGCCGCGCTCTTCCAGCCGGACGACCCGCAGCAGCGCCAGGCGCCGCAGGTCTCGTTCTGATCGGGCCCCGATGAACTTCTTCGAGCGGCAGCGCCAGGTACGCCGGCTGTCGACCCGGCTGGTGCTGCTGTTCGTGCTGGCCGTGGTCGGCATCGTGGTGGTGGTGAACCTCGCGGCGATCTTCGCGTTCAACGCCGCCTCCGCCGATCCCGGGCAGCTGGCCGGGCTCGTCGCGATGGTCACCGTGGCGACGGTCGCCGCGATCGGGCTGGCCGCGCTCGTGCGTACGCTGGCGCTGCGCGGTGGTGGTGGGAAGGTGGCCCGCGAGCTGGGCGGGGTGCCGGTGCCGCCGAACACCACCGACCCGGAGCTGCGCCGGCTGCGCAACGTCGTCGAGGAGATGGCGCTGGCCTCCGGCGTGCCCGTCCCCGAGGTCTACGTCCTGCCGGAGGAGACGGCGATCAACGCCTTCGCCGCCGGGTGGAGCCCGTCCGACGCGGCGGTCGCCGTCACCCGGGGCGCGTTGCAGCGGCTCAACCGCGACGAGTTGCAGGGGGTCATCGCCCACGAGTTCAGCCACGTCGTCAACGGCGACATGCGGCTCAACATCCGGCTGATGGGCCTGCTGTTCGGCATCCTGTTCCTGACCGTGATCGGCCGGGGCCTGGCCCGCGCCGGCGTCATCGGCGGCGGTCGCTCGCGCGGCAACAACAGCGGCGGCAGCGCCGCCCCGCTGGCGCTGGTGGGGCTGGCCCTGCTGGTGGCCGGCTACGTGGGCGTGCTCGCCGGGAGGCTCATCCAGGCGTCGGTGTCCCGGCAGCGGGAGTACCTCGCCGACGCCTCGGCCGTGCAGTACACCCGCCAGACCGGCGGCATCGCCGGGGCGCTGAAGAAGATCGGCGGCCTGACCGACGGCTCCGAGCTGAAGTCGCCGAAGCGCGACGAGGTGGGTCACATGCTCTTCGGCGAGGCGGCCCGGACGTCCTGGTTCGCCACCCATCCCCCGCTGGCCGACCGGATCCGGGCCCTGGAGCCGTCGTTCGATCCGGCCGAGCTGCGCCAGCTGGCCCAGCGCTGGGCGGCGGCACCGCCGTCCGGCCGGCAGGAGGACGTGGCGATGGGGCTGGCGCCGGCCGCACCGGGAGCATCGGCCGCGCCGGCCGCCACCGGCGGGGTGGCGCCGGCCGGGCCCGCGCTGCCGACGGGCGACACCCGGGTACGCGTCGCGCCCACGGAGGTGCTGGGCCGGGTGGCCGCACCCACGGAGACCGCCTACACGCACGCCGCCGCGATCCTCGACCGGATCCCCGAGCCGCTGCTCGACCGGGCCCGCAACCGGGACGCGGCCATACCGCTGCTGCTCGGCCTGCTGCTCAGCGAGGAGCCGCAGGTCCGCCAGCAACAGCACGCCGCGCTGGCCGAACGGCACGGGTCCGACCTCGCCGACGCCGCGCTGCGGGAGGCGGGCGAGCTGGCCGGCCTGCACCCGATGCTCCGGCTGCCCCTGGCCGAGCTGGCCTTCCCGGCCCTGCGCGACCGCCCGGACGCGCAGCTGGAGGTGCTGCTCGCCGAGGTGTTCACCCTGATCCACGCCGACGGCGCGATCAACGTGACCGAGTACTGCCTCTCCCGGCTGCTGCTCGCCGAGCTGGAGGAGTCGCTGAGACCGGATTCCCGCTGGCGTACCGACCGGCGCACCCTCACCGACGCCCGCTCGGCGGCGGGCTACCTGCTGGCCACGCTCGCCCAGGTCGGGCACCCCGACCAGGCCGCCGCCGAGCGGGCCTTCCAGGCCGGCATCGCCACGCTGCTGCCGGGCACCACGTTGCCGTACGCGCCGCCGGAGAACGGCGTGCTGGCGCTGGAGACCGCCTGGCCGGTGCTGGACGGGTTGCGCCCCGCCGACAAGGAGCGGCTGGTGGCGGCCACCGTCGCGGTGATCAGCCACGACGGGATGATGACCGTGCCCGAGATCGAGCTGCTGCGTACGATCTGCGGTCTGTTGCACTGCCCGCTGCCGCCGATGGCCGGCCACGGCACCGGCTGACCACGGCGGCCCCCGCTATCCCTCGATCGCCGCGCCCGCCCGGTCGCCCCGGCCGGGCGCGGCCGGGGCGGCGTCGCGGCGCGCCCGCCACTCCCGGGCCAGCATCGCGTAGATCACCTCGTCGGTCCACTCGCCCTTGACGAACTCGTTCTCCCGCAGGTGCGCCTCGCGCCGCATGCCCAGCCGCTCCAGCACCCGCGCCGAGGCGGTGTTGCGGGCGTCCAGCCGGCCGGCGACCCGGTGCAGGTCCAGCCGGTCGAAGGCGAGCGCCAGCATCGCCTCCGCCGCCTCGGTGGCGTAGCCGTGCCCCCGGTGCTCCGGGTGCAGCAGGTAGCCGATCTCGCCCTGCCGGTGCTCCGGGCTGGTCCAGATCAGCACCACGTCGCCGACCACCTCGCCGGTCCCGCGCCGCACCGCCGCCAACTGGAGCGCGTCGCCCTGCTCGCGCAGGACGGTCCGCTGTTGCCGCCGCGCCAGCACCTCCCGGGTGCCGTCGAGATCCGCCGGCGCCTCGCTGTAGAGGTAGCGGTGCGCGGCGGGGTCGGCGAAGTAGGCGTGCAGGTCGGCCAGGTCGGACGGTTGGAACGGGCGCAGCAGCAGCCGCCCGGTCTCGATCGGCAGGTCGAGGGTCACCACCGGGACAGCGTACGCAGCCCGGCGCGCCGACCGTGGTCCGAGGGGGCGGACCGGTATGATCCGGGTATGACGAAGCGTGTGACGGTGAGTCTCCCCGATGACGTGGCCGCCTACCTCGACGGCGAGGAGAACGCCTCGGCCGCTGTCGCCGACGCCCTCCGTGCCCGGATGGACCGGGCCGCCGCCACCGCCGCCACGCTGCGGGCCGTTGGCATCGACGTGACCGACGAGGGCGTCGCGCGGGTGCGGGGGAAGCTGCCCCGCCTCACCGCCGAACAGCGGGCGGAGAACGCACGCCGGCGCGACATGCTGACGTCCGGAACATGGCCGACCGATGACATCGTCGCCGCCTGATGCGCGACGACATCGAGATCCGAGCCGTCCTGGATGCCTCCGCCGTGCTCTCCTTCTCCCGAGGGCATGTGCATGTCGGGGAACTGCTGGTCGACATCGCCGACGAGGGCGCGTATGTCGGGCTGCCCACGGTGGCGCTCCTGGAGGCGTACGCGCAGACCAGCGCGGATCGACCGGCCACCGCACGGCTCGGCGTGCTGGCCACCCTGCCCGGCGTGACGGTGCTGCCGCTGGCGGCCGGGCAGGCGGCCGAGGTGGCCACCGTGGTCCGTCTGGTCAAGGGCGACCTCGGCCGCGCCCACGCGGTCTGGGCCGCGCTGAGGCACGACGCCTACTACCTCACCAGCGAACCCCATCTGGTGCCCGCGCTCATCGCAGCTGACCTGGTGCACTACATTCCGGTTGACGACGTCTGAGCGCCCGAGGCAACCAGCGGCCGGGTCGCAGCACCCGCCAGCGGAACGGGTGACATCCTCACCAGGTGACCACCGACGAGTGGCGGCGGCCGGGCCCCACACCCGAGCAGCGGCGCCTGGATTTCTACGCGGGGCTGGCCGCGACGGCGCTGGCCCTGCTCAGCCTCACCCTGGCCCGCAGCACCGGGACGTTCCTGCTGGGCCCACCGCCGTCCGGCCTCGAACAGGTTCTCTGGACCGTCGCGGTGCCCCTGCCGCTGATCTGGCGACGCCGATTCCCGGCCGCCACGGCGCTGGTCGTCTCGGCCGCCTTCATCGGGTCGCAGGTCCGCGCCGTTCCCGAGTGGCAGCTCTCCCAGTGGGCGTTGTTCGCCGCCATCTACACCCTGGGCGCCTGGGGTCAGGACCGCCGGCTGGCCCGGCGGCTGCGGATCGGCGTGATCACCGCCATGTTCGTCTGGTTCGGGATCGCCTACCTGACCAGCTACGACGCCATCACCGAGGAGACCTTCGCGGACGCGATCGGGCCGGTGCCGCCGCTGCTCGCCGCGATCGTCACCGGCCTGCTGGTCAACGCGCTGTTCTTCGGGTTCACGTACTTCTTCGGCGAGACCGCCTGGATCGCCGCCCGCCGGCAGCATGAGGTGGCGGAGCAGGCCGAGCGGCTGCGCCGGTCGCAGGCCGAGGCGCGGGAGCACGCGGTGGTCGGCGAACGGGTCCGGATCGCCCGCGAGCTGCACGACGTGGTCGCCCACCACGTGTCGGTGATGGGGGTGCAGGCGTCCGCCTGCCGCCGGGTCTTCGACCGGGATCCGGCCAAGGCCCGGTCCGCGCTGGCCTCGATCGAGGAGTCCGCCCGCACGGCCGTGGACGAGCTGCGCCGGATGCTCGGCGTGCTGCGCTCCCCCGACGGCGACACCGCGGCACAGCCGGCCGGGATCGACCAGGTTCCCGCCGTGCTGGACCGGGCGCGCGACGCCGGGCTGCGCGCCACCCTCGGGGTGTACGGCGATCCGGCGCCGCTGCCCGAGTCGGTCTCCCAGGCCGCGTACCGGGTGGTGCAGGAGGCCGTGACGAACGTGGTGAAGCACGCCACCGGGGCGACCCTGCTCGACGTCCGGATCCGCTATCTGCGGCAGGAGATGGAGGTCGAGGTGACCGACGACGGCCGCCCCACCCGGCCGGCGAACGCCGACGGGCTGGGACTGATCGGGATGCGCGAGCGGGTCACCGCCCACGGCGGCGAGTTGGAGGTCGGTCAACGTACCGGCGGCGGTTGGCGGGTGCGGGTCCGCCTCCCGCTCCGGCAGACAGCGGAGATTCCTTCATGAGCGAGCCTCAGCGGATGATCAAGGTGCTGCTCGTCGACGACCACCATCTGGTGCGCACCGGCTTCCGGGTCATCCTGGAGATCGAGGACGACATCGAGGTGGTCGGCGAGGCGGCGGACGGCGAACGGGCCGTCGGGATGACCCGGGCGCTGCGCCCGGACGTGGTGCTGATGGACGTGGAGATGCCCGGGGTCGACGGGCTGGAGGCCACCCGGCGGATCGGCGCCGACTCCGCGGGCCCGGGTGGGCCCACCGTGCTGATCCTCACCACCTTCGACCGGGACGACTACCTCTTCGCCGCGCTGCGCGCCGGGGCCGGCGGCTTCCTGCTCAAGAACGGCACGCCGGAGGCGCTGGTCGAGGCGATCCGGGTGGTGGCCCGGGGCGACGGGCTGCTCGCCCCGGAGCTGACCCGGCGGGTGATCGCCACCTTCGCCCGGGCGGGCACCCCCATGGGCGACGGCGGTACGCCGGAGACGGCGTTGCGCGACCTCACGCCCCGGGAGCGGGAGGTCCTGGTGCTGGTCGCCGGGGGCGCCAGCAACGCCGAGATCGCCGGCGCGCTGCACCTGGGCGAGGCGACGGTCAAGTCACACGTCAGCCGGGTGCTGGCCAAGCTGGGCCTGCGCGACCGGGTGCAGGCGGTGGTCTTCGCGTACGAGCACGGGGTGGTCCGGCCCGGCGGTTGAGCGCCTCCGCCTTCCGACGGAGACGCAATCTCCGTCGGCGGGCGGAGGGCAGTCGATGGCCGGCGATCTAGCGTGTACGGCGTGACCAAGGTGCTCCGCCTCGATGGCGTCGACCGCAGCTTCGGCGACCGTCAGGTACTCAAGAACGTCTCCTTCGACGTGGTCGCCGGCCGGATGACCGGCTTCGTCGGCGGCAACGGCGCCGGCAAGACCACGACCATGCGCATCATCCTCGGGGTGCTCGCCGCGGACGCGGGCCGGGTGACCTGGCAGGGCGAGCCGCTGGGCCGGGAGGCCCGGCGGCGCTTCGGTTACATGCCCGAGGAACGCGGCCTCTACCCGAAGATGAGCGTCCGCGAGCAGGTGACCTACCTGGGCCGGCTGCACGGGCTGGCCGCCGACGCGGCCGGGCGGGCCACCGACACGCTGCTGGAGCGGGTGGGTCTCGCCGAGCGGGGCGACGACCTGCTGGAGACGCTGTCGCTGGGCAACCAGCAGCGCGCCCAGATCGCCGCCGCGCTGGTGCACGACCCCGAGGTGCTGGTGCTCGACGAGCCGTTCTCCGGGCTGGACCCGCTGGCCGTGGACACGGTCGTCGCCGTGCTGCGGGAGCGGGCCTCCGCCGGGGTGCCGGTGCTCTTCTCCAGCCACCAGCTCGACGTGGTCGAGCGGCTCTGCGACGACCTGGTGATCATCGCGGACGGCGCGATCCGCGCCGCCGGCGCCCGGGAGCAGCTGCGCGCGGCGTACACCACGCCCCGGTACGAGCTGGAGGTGGAGACCGACGCCGGCTGGCTGCGGGACCAGCCCGGAGTGAGCCTGGTCGACCTCGACGGCGCCCGCGCGGTGTTCGACCTCGCCCCCGGCACCGACGAACAGCCGGTGCTGCACGCGGCGCTGGCCCGGGGGCCGGTGCGCGTGTTCCGCCCGGTCAGCCCCTCCCTCGCCGAGATCTTCCGAGAGGTCACCCAGTGAACGTCATGCAGGCCACCCGCCTGGTCGCCGCCCGGGAGATCCGGGTCAAGCTGCGCGACCGTACCTTCCTGATCAGCACCCTGTTCTTCCTGCTGATCGCCGCGGCGGCGACCATCCTGCCGCCGCTGCTGTCCGGCGGGCCGTCCACCGTGGCCGCCACCGAGGCGGTGGCCGGACCGCTGCGCGCGGCGGGGCTGGAGGTCCGGACGGTGCCCGACGACACCGCCGCCGAGCAGGCGGTACGCGACGGCGACGCGGATGCCGCCGTGGTCGCCGGGCCGGCGGTGCTCGCCATGAACGACGCCCCCGGTGACGTGGTGTCGGCGCTGAGCACCGAACCCCCGGTCCGGCTGCTGAACCCCGACGCGGTGGACCCGGTGGTGGCCTTCCTGGTGCCGTTCGCCTTCGCCTTCATCTTCTTCGTCACCTCGCAGACCTTCGGCGTGCAGATCGCGCAGAGCATCATCGAGGAGAAACAGACCCGGATCGTGGAGATCCTGGTCGCCGCGGTACCGGTGCGTGCCCTGCTGGCCGGGAAGATGCTCGCCGGCACCGTCCTCGCGCTCGGGCAGATCGGGCTGGTCGCGCTGGTCGCCGTGGCCGGCATGGCGTTCGGCGACAGCAGCGGGCTGCTCTCGCTGCTCGGGCCGGCGATCGGCTGGTTCCTGCCGTTCTTCCTGCTCGGCTTCGTGCTGATCGCGGCCATGTGGGCGGCGGCCGGCGCGCTGGTCAACCGGTTGGAGGACATCGGCGGCGTGTCGATGCCGGTGCAGCTCGCGGTGATGCTGCCGTTCTTCGCGGTGATCTTCCTGAACGACAACACCACCGCCATGCGGGTGCTGTCGTACCTGCCGTTCTCCTCGCCGACGGCGATGCCGCTGCGGCTGTTCACCGGGGACGCGGCCGGTTGGGAGCTGGCGGTGTCGCTGGTGCTGCTCCTGGTCGCCGCCGCCGGTTTCCTGGCCGCGGGTGCCCGGGTGTACGAGGGGTCGCTGCTGCGCACCAACGGCCGCACCTCGATCCGCACCGCCTGGCGGGAGCGGGAGACGCTGGGCTGAACAACGCGGCAGGTTCACCCGTCCTCGTGACCTGAATCCGTCATAGACGACAAAAACCCTAAAGCGGACATAGCCTCCCTGGTGGACACCATCGTCTACAGGAGGTACTGAATGAGACTGCGACTCGCCGCCAGCACCCTCGTCGGGGCGACCACCGTGGCCGCCGCGCTACTGGTCGCCACGCCCGCGCAGGCCGACACCTGCGTGACACCGGACCCGTGCGACACGGAGGTGACCTTCGAGGTGCTGGCGGGTGATCTCCAGATCACCGTGCCGGACGACGTGGCGCTGACCAACGACAGCCCGCCCGGTGGGTACGCCTTCGGCCAGCTCGGCCCGGTCCTGGTGGAGGACCTGCGGGCGGAATCGGGGGTGGGTTGGACCGCCTCGGTGATCAGTACCGACTTCACCACCGACGACGGCGCCGACCCGGGCGAGACGATCGACAGCGGGAACGTCCTCTACTGCTCCGGCCCCGCCACCGCCACCACCGGTTCCGGCACCTTCACCCCCGGCCAGGCCGGCCCCTGCACGCCGCCGCCGGCCGGCGGGGTGCCGCTGGACACCGAGCAGGAAGCGTTCAGTCACGGCACCGACGGCGTCGGCAACAACACCGCCACCTGGAATCCGCTGCTCAGCGTGAACATCCCGCTCGCCACGATCGCCGGGGAGTTCACCGGCACCATCACGCACAGCGTCGTCTGATCCCGATGACGGCAGTGACGACCCGTTCCTGGGGCGTTCTGGCCGCGACGCTGGTCACCCTGGTGACCGGCGTCGCGGCCGGCATCCCGGCCGCCGCGGCCGACCGGGAGCGCAGCCCGAGCCCGGCCCCGAGCGCGTCCGGCAGCATCGGCATCCGCCTGGTGGAGGCGTCGGCGGACCGGCACGACGACCCCCGGGCTCGGGTCTACATCGTCGACCACGTGAAGCCGGGCAGTCGGATGACCCGGCGGATCGAGGTGAGCAACACCTCCGACTCACCACACCGGATCACCCTCTCGGCCGGCGCCGCCGAGATCAGGAATCACGAGTTCATGCCGGCGCCGGAACCGAACGACAACGAGCTGCCCTCGTGGATCACCATCGACGAACCGGTCATCATGGCGGAGCCGCACAGCACCACGGTCGTGCGCGCCACCATCGACGTGCCTCCCTCGGCCTCCAGGGGTGAGCGCTACGGCGCGATCTGGGCGACCGTCAGCGGGGCCGACGGCCAGGACGCCGCGATGCTGGTCCGGCGGGTCAACCGGGTCGGGATCCGGGTGTATCTGGACGTCGGCCGGGGCGGCGAGCCGCCGTCGGACTTCCGGATCGAGGAGCTGGTGCCGGGCCGCACCGAGCAGGGCGCCCCGGTGGTCCGGGCCAGGGTCCGCAACACCGGCGAGCGCGCCCTCGACCTGAGCGGCAAGCTGTGGCTCTCCGACGGGCCGGGCGGGCTGAGTGCCGGCCCCTTCCCGGCCCGGCTCGGCACGACCGTGCTGCCCGGCGACACCGCCCAGCTTGAGGTGGTGCTCGACCCGCAACTGCCCAACGGCCCGTGGCAGGCCCGGCTCCGGGTGGAGAGCGGCCGGATCCACCGCGAGGTCACCGCCCGGATCACCTTCCCGGACCGGAACGGCTCCTGGGGCCTGCCGACGACCTTCTCCGAGCGGCTTCCCATGATCATTATGGCCAGCGGCGCGGTGGCCACCGTCGCCGGCCTGGTGTTGTTCCTCGGCTACCGGCGCTCCCGACGGCGCACCCAGTTCGTCCACTGAGGGACGTCAGGTCACGCCGCCCCCGGCACCGCGGCCCAGCCGGCGGGCAGGCGCGGGACCGGCCAGGCCGGGTCGGGCCGCCAGGTCGCCCAGGACCGGTCCCACCAGCGCTCACCGGCGTCGAGCCGGGCGGCGATCCGGTCGCCCTCGGCCCGGATCGCCTCACCCATCCCGGGGTAGCGCCCCTCGACCAGCCGCTGGGCGAAGATCTCCACGTCCTTGAAGACGTACCGGTCGGCGTCCGCCGCCCACCACAGGTCCAACTCGTGGTCGAGGGTGTCCACCCCGATGGGGGTACGCCGGAACGGGTCCTGGAGGTTGAAGTACCACCCGGCGAAGGTCCGATCCGGGCCGGACCAGAAGACATCGATCGAGTGCGCCTCGCCGGGGCGCTGGAGCATCAGCTTGCCGTGGCCCGTCCAGGCGCGGTGCCCGGCCGTCTGCCACGGGTGCCGCCCGCACGGGAAGGCCCCCTCGTCCGGGAAACCGAACTCGGTGCTGGTCGGCAGGTAGAGCGCGAGCAGGTCGGGAGAATCCTCGACACAGATCGTCGGACAGCCGAACCAGACCTCGCCACGCAGCACCTCACGCCGGACGACCACGTCGCCCGGCGCGAACCGTCCGATCGTCGCCACCCACACCCCCCGCGCCCCGGTCAGTCCTCCGTCAGCTCCGGTCGATGCTCCCTGATCCACGCCTCGACATCCGACTTCCGCCACACCTTTCCCATCGCCAGCACCGCGATGGGCTCCGGGAAGTTCCGCTGGTTGGCGATCACGGATGCACGCTGCCGGGAGACGTTCCCCAGCATCTCCCGAATCTCCGACACGCCCACGATCTCCACACGTTGACAATGACAGCGGCCACCATACTCGACTCCGACAACTACGGAGTCTATTGACTCGGGCAACAGCATCCGTCAGCATCGGGGGATGAGCGCACCGCACTTCTCTCCCGACCGGCGGCAGCCGCTGGGCCGGCTGCATCCGGTGCACCAGCACCTGCCCCAGCGACCCGGATGGTCGTGCCGGGTGTGCTCCGCCGCCTGGCCGTGCCCGACCGCCCGGATGCTGCTCCGGATCGAATACGGACCCGACCGGGTCGGCCTCTCCGTCTACCTGGCCGGGATGCTCTTCGACGCCACCGGGGACCTGCTGCGCCGCGCCGACTGCCCACCTCCGACCCCGATGGAGCTGTTCGACCGCTTCCTGGCCTGGACGGCCCCCGTCCCGCAGCGCGGGCAACGGCAGTGAGATCTGACCGCTAGAGGGAGCCCACCACAGCGCACCGGCGACAAGAGGTCCCGGCCCGGGTTCATGATCCGCGCAACTTCCCTGATACTGCTGCCTCGGACGGAGCTGAGGCAGCAGTATCCCTGAAACTGTGCAGATCTTGGCAGCATGATCCGACGGGGCCTTGCCCTTGCGGGCTTCGTGGTCCACGGGGGCCGAGCAGACCGCGCGGCAGACCGCATGCCCTCTCTGCGTCTGCACGGCGTCCCGAAGAGACCGGGCGACTTGGACAGTTACCGTCAGCGTCGAACGGAAAGTGTCCAGATCTACAGCCGGGGCGAGGGTACTACGGGGTGGGGGCCGTGCCGGTGAACCGGCCGACCATCTCGGTGCGCGAACGCACGCCCAGCTTGGCGAAGATCCGGGACAGGTGCGACTCGACGGTACGGCGGCTCAGGAAGAGCCGGGCGGCGATCTCCTGGTTGGTCAGGCCGCCGCGTACCAGCTCGGCGATCTCCCGCTCCCGGGCGGAGAGCGTGGTGGTGCCGGTCGCCGCCGGGCGCGGTTCCCGCCGGGGGCGCGACGGTGTCGCGGCCCGGTCCCGGGCGAGCACCGACAGCAGCCAGGTGGCCCCGCAGGCTTCGTACCCCTCCTGGGCCTGCCGGAAGGCGTCCCGGGCCCGCCCGGGGCGACCGCCCCGGACATGCGCGTTGCCGGCCAGGTGCCGCGCGAGCGCTTCCTCGACGGGCGCCCTGGCGACGGCGAGTCGGGTGGCAGCGGCGGCGGCCAGGGTCGCGGCCTCGTCGTACCGGTGCGCACCGGCGGCCACGTACGCCTGGGCATAGCCGGCCCAGCCCTGTTCGTAGGCGAGCCCGGCGGCGTCGGCCAGCGCGACCGCCCGGCTGGCGTACCGGCCGGCGGTGCCGGCGTCACCCGACCTGGCCAGCCCGATCGCGCGCAGCGCGTCGCGGGGTACGGCGGTCGGTGGGCCGGCGGGCCACGGCCCCGGGTCGGCGACGATCCCCAGGCACGACTCCGGCCGCCCGGCGGCCAGATGGGCGATGGCCAGGTTGACCTGGCCGACCCGCCGCCACATCCGGGAGCGCGGCCAGTCACTCGTAGCGAGCCGGTCGGTGGCGCCGAGGGCGGCCGACGGCCCGGCGGTCAACAGCAGCGGACGCAGCGCGACCGCCTCCGCCATGGCCCGCATCTCGACGCTGCCGATGCGCCGGGCAACCGCCGCCGCCTCGTCCGCGAGTTGGATGGCCGTCTCCAGGTGCCCGAGCCGCGTCTGGAGCGCGGCGCGCACGACCAGCAGGTACGGCACCGCGCTGCTGTCCCGGACGCTCTCCACCACGTCCGCCGCCCGGTCCAGGTGATGGGCGGCGGCGGCGACCTCGCCCAGGTGCATGCGGACCCACGCCAGCGGGCCGAACAGCTCGACGTGCGGGCGCAGCGCCGCGTTCGTCGCCGTGTCGACCAGCTCGGCCGCCACGGCCCCGTCGCGCCGGGCCGCGTCGAGGTCGCCGCGGTAGAGACCGCCGAAGGCGCGCAGCGCACGTGCCGCGGCGGAGAGCGCTGGACGGTCGGCCTCCAGCAGGGCGAGTGCGCGCTCCGCGTGCCGTACCGTGGTGTCGCTGTCCTCGCCGAGCGCCGCTATCGCGGCGAGTTCCACGTGCAGCTTCCCCGCCGAGGTCCGGGGCAGCCGCTCGCCGGTCAGTTGCGCCGTGACCAGGCTGGCCGCCTCGTCGATGTCGCCACGCAGGCGGGCCACGACCGCGCGGAACGCCGCCGCCTCGGTACGCACCCGGTCGTCGACGTGCGCCAGCTCGCGCAGCACCTCCCGGCTGCGTTCCAGGTCGCCGCTCAGCCCCAGGGCGCGGGCGTACTGGAGGAGCACGGTCGGCCGCCGGTCACCGAGCGGATGGCCCTCCGGCAGCAGGCGAAGGGCGGCGCCGAGCCAGCGGGCCGCCTGGGCCGGCGCGTGGTAGGTGAAGGCCAGGCCCGCGTCGATCAGGGTCTCGGCGGCGGCCTCGTCGCCGGGTTGGGCGGACCGTTCGGTGTGGTGTGCCACCACCTGCGGAGGGCCGTGATGGGCGCGCAGGTGGGCCGCCGCGCGGGCGTGTGCGGTGACCCGCCACGCCGGACCGGCCAGCTCGTGGGCGGCGGCGCGCACCAGCGGATGCCGGAACCGCAGCTGCGCGGCGTCGACGCCCATCAGCCCGCGCCGGTGCAGCTCGTCGGCGGCGTCCACCACCGCGCCGGTCGGCAACTCCGCCACCTGCGCCACCAGGCCGATGGAGGCGTGGTCGCCGGCGATGGCCGCCGCGTACGCGACGCGGCGAACCGGCCCGTCCAGATCGGCGATGTCGCCGGCGAGCGCGGTGAGGACGTGACGCTCCGAGACGTCCACGTCGTCGTTGTCCACCAGCGCCGCGAGCGTGTCGTCGCGGCAGCGGGACAGCTCCTGGATGTAGAGCGGGTTACCGCCACTGGCCCGCGAGAGAAGCATCCGACGGCGGCGCGGCACCCCCGGAAGCAGCGCGTCGATGTCGGCGGGCCCGAGGCGGGGCAGGTCGATGTGGATGGCGGCCGGGCCGAGGTGCACGATCGCGTCGGCGACCCCGGCCGGGGGCTGCTCGCTGCGGAAGGCGACCGCGATCAGCGCCGGGCGGCGCGGTGGCTTGCGGATGAGGTACTCGGTCAGCTCCAGCGACGGTTCGTCCGCCCAGTGCAGGTCGTCGAGGAGCAGTGCGACGCCGGGTGCCCGGGCACCGTCGACGAGCCGCCGTACCGCCGCGTAGATCCGGGCCCGGTCCACAGACGAGGCCGAACCGTGGGCTATCGGTTGGCCGTGGAGAGCACGCGACACCACCTCGCCGTGCTCCGCCGTGCCGCCGGCCGAGACGAGTGGCTCCAGCGCGTCGGCGTACATCGCGAAGGGCACGTCCCGCTCGAACTCGGCGGCCCGGCCCGCGCAGACCAGCAGCCCGGCGGCTGCCGCCCGGTCCGCCAGCGCCCGCAGCATGCTGGTCTTCCCGATGCCCGCCTCGCCGCACAGGTTGACCGCCACGAACTCGCCGCCGGCCACCGCCGACACGGCCGAGTCGAGCGCCGCCAGCTGGCTGGTACGGCCGACGAGGGACGCCGACGCGCCCACGCCCAACGGACGTGCGGCCACGGCGCCTCCCCAGACTCGTTGCCTGGAACCGATCCTAGACGCCGCGCTACGTCATGGCACCGCGCGGTGACCGGTCTCCGGCCACACCGGACCCCACCTCACGCAATCCACGGTTGCGTAGTTTCACGGATACCGCACGCCTTCTCCGGAATGGAACGCTGACCGCCGTTGGCCGGCCGGCATCGATGGACGGAAGGTGAGGAGGATCGGAGTGCGGACAGGGAAACTACTTCTCCGTGGGGTCATCGCCGTAGCGCTGGGTGTGGGGCTGGCCCTGCCGGCGCCCCCGGCGGCGTCGGCGGCGGCATCAGGGGCTGCGTCGGCGGCTGCGTCGGGGGCTGAGGCGGGGGCTGCGTCGGCCAGGGCACAGGTCGCCGAGGGCGTCGACTACGGGAAGCTCATCGACATTCTTCTCGCCGCGGCCGAGATGGGGCGGGACGGTGTCTACACCCCGCAGGAGATCAACCAGCTGATTCAGCAGGTGATCGGCGCCGTCAACGGCACCAGGGTCGACCTGCTCGCCCGCCTCAACTCGCAGCTCACCCACGAGATCCAGGCCAAGACCGAGGCGGCCGTGACAAAGGTCGAACTGTTGCAGGTGCCGTGGGCCGCCGGCCCCGCCCTGAACAGCACCCACGACGCGGCCTACGCGGCAAAGGTGCACCTACAGACGGTCCGCGACGACGACGACGCGCTCGATGCCGTGGGTCGAGCGATGATCACCCTGTTCACCATGCTGGAGACCGCGTACCTCATGGTCGACGCCGACGATGGCACGAATCTCGCGGCGACCCAACGCCCGTACTTCCGCCAGGGCCTGGAATACCTCATCCAGGCGATGACGCCGGACTGCGTGGACGGCGGCGTCCCGAACGCCGGTCTCTACACGTACACCTGCTCCTACGGCGGAAAGACGGTCCGCGGGACGTACTGGGAGGGCACCGACACCTTCCGGATCGACGACGATCCACCGCTCCCCGGGCCCTTCAACAGGCAACTCGTGGCGGACGTCCTCATGTACGACACCGCACAGCGGCTCGCGAAGCGGGCCCTACAGGTGCTGATCGACAGGGGCGTCGGCCTCCCCTGACCGTGACCGACCAGGCAGACATCCCCCCGAGAGATGAGATGAGAGCCCGTACATGAAACGCAGAATCGTCACCGGCATCGTTTCCGCGACCACCGCGATGGTGCTCGCCGTCTCCGGCACCGCCCAACCCGCCCGCGCCGCGATCCCGTGGCCCCAGATCGCCGTCGCCGTGGTCTCGTACCTCTACGGTGGCAGCGGCGGCGGCAGCGACCTGGAACGGGCCAAGCAGGAGATCATCGCCGCCGTCGAGAGTTCCAAGCAGGAGATCCTCAACCACATCGACGCCATCGCCGCCGCCGACGTCGAGGCCTGCACCGAGGCCGCCGTCACCAAGATCGCGCAGATCGACAGCATGCCGGGGAGCCTGCTCGGTCCCTTCGTCAACGGCGCCGTCGACTGCGCCGCGCTCTCCAACGCCTACCTGAACGCCGTCCAGGATCCCCGCGCCGCCGACAACATCGGCAAACTGATGGGGGTCATCTACTCCATCGCCATGGTTGCCTTCGCCAAGTACGGCCTCACCACCACCGACCTGCTCAACGGCCTCATCCGCGGCTACGAGAACCTCGTCACCAAGCTCGCCCCCGCCTGCCGGGACGACACCATCAGGGAGTACGACTCGATGGGCCGGCTGGTGACCGTCGAGATCACCCACACCTGCGTGGCGTACAACGGGGACTCCGCGAGCGGCACGGAGATCTACTACCTCGGCCGGCCGACGAAGACCATCAACCGAGACCAGATCAACAAGAACGCCACCCGGAACACGAGCCGCTGGACCGCCCAGGAGTCACTACCGACGCTGATCCAGCTTCGGCCGTAGCCTGACCTCGACACCGGACGGCCCGTCACCCACGCAGCGGCGACGGGCCGTCCGGGCAGGTGCTGGCCGATGCCGGGTCAGCCGACGGCTGCCATGATCTCGTCGGAGACGTCGAAGTTCGCGTAGACGTTCTGCACGTCGTCGCTGTCCTCCAGGACGTCGATCAGCTTGAAGATCTTGCGCGCGCCCTCCTCGTCCAGCGGCACGCTGACGCTGGGGATGAGCGAGGACTCGGCCGACTCGTACTCGATGCCGGCATCCTGCAAGGCGGTCCGCACGGCGACCAGGTCGCCCGGCTCGGAGACCACCTCGAACGCCTCGTCCAGGTCGTTGACCTCCTCGGCGCCCGCGTCGAGGACCGCCAGCATGACGTCGTCCTCGGTCGTGCCGGCCTTGGGGACGATCACCACGCCCTTGCGGGAGAACATGTACGACACCGAGCCGGCATCGGCGAACGAGCCGCCGTTGCGGGTCAGCGCGGTGCGCACCTCGGTGGCGGCCCGGTTGCGGTTGTCGGTCAGGCACTCGATCAGCAGCGCGACGCCGTTCGGGCCGTACCCCTCATACATGATCGTCTGGTAGTCGGCGCCGCCGGCCTCCAGGCCGGAGCCGCGCTTGACCGCCCGGTCGATGTTGTCGTTGGGGACCGAGTTCTTCTTGGCCTTCTGGATGGCGTCGTAGAGGGTCGGATTGCCCGCCGGGTCGCCCCCGCCGGTACGCGCCGCGACCTCCACGTTCTTGATCAGCTTGGCGAACATCTTGCCGCGCTTGGCGTCGATGACCGCCTTCTTGTGCTTGGTCGTCGCCCACTTTGAGTGGCCGGACATCTGTTACCTCCGTTGCTACCCGCCGCCTGCATCGACCGCACCGCGCACGCCCCGCTCCGCACCGGCGCACGCGGTGGTGCCGGTCAGCTCTTGGTGGAAGCCGTGGCGGCCAGATGGCCCTGCCGAATCTCGACAATCCTACCGGCGTACGACGGGTGGCCGTCACCCGCCGCACGCCGGCGGCCTGCCCGATCTCCCCCGATCACCGCAGAACGGACAAAGGCTACTCCCCCATGCCGTACGAGCCCAGCACGCTGAACTCGGCGGTCTCCCGCTGCTCGCAGCGGTCCTCCCCCATCGCCTACCCCGCCGCCGTCGCGTCGGGTTGTGGGGCGACCCCCGCCAGGCCGACCGTTTCCCGGCTGGCGGCCAACAGATCAGTGATCATGGCGGTCACGGCGGTGACGCGCTCGTCGGCGGGCGCGATCCGCCCGGCGGCGGTCGGGTCGGACGGATCAACGCCGGACCAGTCGAAGTCGGTGAAGAGCGCCAACTCGACCTGGCTCGGCACGACCGCCGCGCCCACCTCGGTAAGGATCTCCCGCAACTGCGTGGCGCCCCGACCGCCGCCGTGCACGCCGTAGCTGAGCACGCCGGCCGGCTTGCCGCGCCACTCGGCGTCCAGGTAGTCGACGGCGTTCTTGAGCACCGCCGGGATCGACGCGTTGTACTCCGGCGTGACGAAGACGAACGCGTCGTACGCCGACACCACCGCCGCCCAGCGGCGGGTGTGCTCGTACCGGTAGTCGCCGAACCTCGCCGGCACCGGTTCGTCCAGCAGCGGCAGCTCCTGCTCCGCGACGTCGATCAGCTCGATGCTCACCTCCCCGGCCCGCAGCGCCGGGTGGCCCGCCGCCACCTCGGCCACCCATCCCGCCACCGCCGGTCCCCGCCGGCCCGGACGACTACTGCCCACGACCAAACCCACCACGACCGGTCTCTTCTGCTGCGCACTGTCCATGGCCCCATCCCATCCATGGGTCGGCACCACCGGGAGACCGGCGCGCGGGTAGCCCCGACGGGGACACCCTCACCGGAGGTGGCACCGGCACACTGGATCCGTGATGGACGGAGAGCTGGGCGCCTTCCTGCGCAGCCGCCGGGAGGCGCTGCGGCCCGAGCAGGTCGGGCTGCCGGAGGGCACCCGGCGACGCACCCCGGGGCTACGGCGGGCGGAACTGGCGACGTTGGCCCAGGTCAGCGTGGAGTACCTGACCCGCCTCGAACAGGGCAGGGACACCCGCCCCTCGCCGGAGATCCTCGCCGCGCTGGCGAACGCCCTGCGGCTCGACGAGGCCGACCGGCAACACCTCCAGCAACTCGTGGCGGTCAACCACGGCCGGCAACTGTGCACCGGATGCCGGCCGTCGGTCTCGCGTACCGTCCGCCCGGAGGTCCAGGCGGTGCTGGAGGCGCTGCGGGACCGGCCGGCGTACCTGCTCAACCGGCTCGGCGACGTGCTGGCCTGGAACGATCCGTTCGACCGGCTGGCCCGCCCGCTGGGGCTGCTCGACCGCGACCGGCCCAACCTGGTCTGGTTCGTCTTCGCCGACGAACGTGCCCGCGAGCACTTCCCCGACTGGGCGGAGCTGGCCGACCAGCAGGTCGCCGAGCTGCACGGACTGCGCCGGGGCGATCCGGCCACCGACGAGTTCGCCGAGCGGCTCGGCCGCACGGTCGGTGCGCCGTTCACCTCCCGGTGGCAGCGCCGGCCGGTCGCGGTGCCGACCACCGTCGTCCGCTGGTTGCGGCATCCGGAGGTCGGGCCGTTGCGGTTGGCGTACGAGACGCTGGCGTTCGCCGACGACCAGCAGCGGCTGGTGGTGCAACTGCCCGCCGACGCCGCCAGCACGGAGGCGCTGGACCGGCTGCTGGGCCGGCGGCCGGGCGGCCTGCGCTCGGTGGCCGGCTGATCAGGTTGCGGCGCGGACCAGGTCGACGAAGTAGGCGTGCAGTCGGCGGTCGCCGGTGAGTTCCGGGTGGAAGGCGGTGGCCAGCAGGTTGCCCTGGCGCACCGCGACGATCCGGCCGGCGGCCGGACCGTCGGTCACCGTGCCCAGTACCTCGACGCCGTCGCCGACCCGTTCGACCCAGGGTGCGCGGATGAAGACCGCGTGCAGCGGTCCACCGTCCAGGCCGGCGATCTCCACCGGCGCCTCGAACGAGTCGACCTGCCGGCCGAAGGCGTTGCGGCGCACGGTCATCTCGATGCCGTCGAAGCCGCGCTGGTCCGGCCGGCCGTCGAGGACGTCGGTGGCCAGCATGATCATTCCGGCGCACGAGCCGTAGACCGGCATGCCCTCGGCGATCCGCTTGTCGATCGGCTCGCGCAGCTCGAAGATGTCCACCAGCTTGCTCATGGTGGTGGACTCCCCGCCCGGGATCACCAGGCCGTCGACCGCGTCCAGCTCGGCCGCCCGGCGTACCGGTCGGGCCTGCGCGCCGGCCCCGGTCAGGGCCTCGGCGTGCTCGCGGACGTCGCCCTGCAGGGCGAGCACGCCGATGACCGGTGCCGTCACCACCCGCGCTCGGCCAGGCGGTGCGGCTGCGGGATGTCGTCGACGTTGATGCCGACCATCGCCTCGCCGAGGCCCCGGGAGACCTTGGCCAGCACGTCCGGGTCGTCGTGGAAGGTGGTCGCCTTGACGATCGCGGCGGCCCGCTGGGCCGGGTTGCCGGACTTGAAGATGCCGGAGCCGACGAAGACACCCTCGGCGCCGAGTTGCATCATCATCGCCGCGTCGGCCGGGGTGGCGATGCCACCGGCGGTGAAGAGCACCACCGGCAGCTTGCCGGTCTCGGCGACCTCCTTGACCAGCTCGTACGGGGCCTGCAACTCCTTCGCCGCGACGAACAGCTCGTCGGTCGGCAGCGTCTGGAGGCGGCGGATCTCCTGGCGGATCTTCCGCATGTGGGTGGTGGCGTTGGAGACGTCACCGGTGCCGGCCTCGCCCTTGGAACGGATCATGGCCGCGCCCTCGGTGATCCGGCGCAGCGCCTCGCCCAGGTTCGTCGCGCCGCAGACGAACGGCACGGTGAAGGCCCACTTGTCGATGTGGTTGGCGTAGTCGGCGGGGGTGAGCACCTCGGACTCGTCGACGTAGTCGACGCCGAGGGACTGCAGGATCTGCGCCTCGACGAAGTGGCCGATGCGGGCCTTGGCCATCACCGGGATGGAGACGGCGTTGATGATGCCGTCGATCATGTCGGGATCGCTCATCCGGGACACTCCGCCCTGGGCGCGGATGTCCGCGGGCACCCGCTCCAGCGCCATCACCGCGACCGCGCCGGCATCTTCAGCGATCTTGGCTTGCTCGGCGGTGACCACGTCCATGATCACACCGCCCTTGAGCATCTCGGCCATGCCGCGCTTCACGCGCGCGGTGCCGACCACGGGGGTGCTGGCGTTCGGGGAAGTCGTCTCGGGCACGGATCATCGCTCCTCAGGCGTCCTCGGGAGGTGGCAGCGGAGATGCTACGCCCGAGGCAACGCCGCTCCGACGGCCAATCAGACCCGTGGTGGCCTGCTCTGTGGCCGCCGTCACTCACGCTGCCGCCCGGACGGCTGCCGCTCGGGCGGCTGTCCCCCGGGTGGCTGCCGCTCGGGCAGCTGTTCCCGGGCGGCGGGGCCGGTCGGTGCCGGTCAGCGGGTGGACACGTCGGCGGCGGGGACGGTGAGAGTCGGGTCGTCGATGTCGAAGTACCGCGGCCAGCTGTGCCGGCGCCCCATCCGCAACAGGCGTACCAGCGGACGGCCGCGCGCCGTGCGGGCGTCCCGGACCAGGTCGGTGTGCACCTGCCGGGCCAGGGCGAGCCGCCGGCTGGCGGCGATGACCGCCTCGCAGTCCGGGTCGGTGGGATCGAGCTGAACCGCCCGCAGCTGCCGGGTCAGGTCGTTCTCGGCCGCCTCCCGCTCGTCCGGCCGGGCGTCGAGCGCGATGCGCGCCGCCGCGTACAGCTCGACGCCGTAGCGGCGCTCGGCCAGCACCGCCGCGGCGGCGGCCCGGCGCAGCAGGTGGGCGTCCAGGGCGCGGGCCGCGAGCTGCGCGCGGGCCTGCAGCCGCTCGACCCGGCCGGCGGTCCAGATGAGGTACGGCACGACCAGGGCGACGACCACCGTCGCGCCCACCACCCACCACATGCCCGGCATCGTAGTGCTGCTCCCGTTCCTCCCGGTCAGTCCGGCCCCGCCCACTCCTGGTCGATCACCCGCCCGTCGGTCGCCTCTATCGCCGCTGCGTATACCTCCAGAACCCGGCGGGCAACCACGGGCCAGTCGAAACTCGCCACCACCTGGTCACCACAGGCGGTCAGCTCCGCCCGCTGGGCCGGGTCGTCCAGGAGCCCCGTCAGCGTCTCACGCAGCGCCGCCGCGTCACCGGTGGGGAAGAGCCGCCCGGCCCGGCCGCCGTCGAGCACCCGGCGGAAGGCGTCGAGGTCACTGGCGACGACCGTGGTGCCGGCGGCGAGCGCCTCGGTGAGGATCATGCCGAACGACTCACCCCCCGTGTTCGGCGCCACGTAGAGGTGCACGCTGCGCAGCATGCGCGCCTTGTCCTCCTCCGACACCAGGCCGAGGAAGGTGACCCGGTCCCGGAGATCGGGCGGGAACCGGTCGAACAGATCGTCGGCGTCGCCGGGGCCGGCGACCAGCAGGCGCAGGCCGGGCCGCTGCCGGGCCAGCTCGACGAAGGCGTCCCGCAGGATCGGGAACCCCTTGCGAGGTTCGGTGAACCGGCCCAGGAAGCCGAGCGTGCCGCCGCGACCCGGCGCGCACTCCCCCGGCCAGCCGGGCAGCGGCTCGACCGCCGCGAACTTGGCCACCGCTACCCCGTTGGGGATCTCCACCGCGCCGCCGTCCAGGTGCTCGACCTGCACCTTGCGGGCCAGGGCGCTCACCGCGATCCGCGCGGTGATCCGCTCCAGCACGATCTGGAGCGCGCCCTGGGCGGCCGCGAGCATCCGGGAGCGGGTCATCGCGGTGTGGAACGTGGCCACCACCGGCCCCCGGGCGGAGAGCACCGCGACCATCGACAGGCTCAGCGCGAGCGGCTCGTGCACGTGCAGCACGTCGAAGTCGCCCCGGGTGATCCACCGGCGCACCCGGGCGGTGGAGACCGGCCCGAACGCCACCCGGGCCACCGAGCCGTTGTACGGCAGGGGCACCGACCGGCCGGCCGGCACCACGTACGGCGGCAGCGGCGAGTCCTCGTCCGCCGGGGCGAGGACGCTCACCTCGTGCCCGAGCCCGATCAGCGCCTCCGCGAGGTCCAGGACGTGGTTCTGCACCCCGCCGGGTACGTCGAAGGAGTACGGGCAGACGATGCCGATCCGCATTGCGCCCGTCCCCTCAGTCCAGCCACATCCGCTGCAGCATGTGCCAGTCTTGCGGATGCCGGGCGATGCCCGCCGCGAGACGGTCGGCGATCAGCTGGGTCAGCGATCGGACCCGCGCGTCCAGCGTGCCCTCCTCGGGCCCGGGCACCGGCAGCGGGCCGTCCAGCGCGGCGCACGCGACGTCCGGTTCGTACCACATCGACGCCACGTACAGCGGCGCGCCGGTGCGCAGCGCGAGCAGCGCCGGACCGGCCGGCATCCGGGTCCGGCCGCCGAAGAACTCGACCTCCACCCCCCGGGCGGAGAGGTCCCGGTCGGCGAGCAGCGGCACCACCGCCCCGGCGGCCAGGCGGTCGGTCAACACGTCGATCGGCGGGCGCGCGCCACCGTTGGTGGGCAGGATCTCCATCCCCAGGCCCTGCCGGAACGCCATGAACCGCTTGTAGACCCCCTCCGGCTTGAGCCGCTCGGCGACCGTGGACAGCGGCCAGCCGTTGGCCGCCACCCAGGCACCCGCCGCGTCCCAGTTCCCGGCGTGCGGCAGCGCCACCACCGCGCCCCGCCCGGCCGCCACGTCGGCGGCGAGCAGCTCGGCGCCGCCCAGCCGGAACCCGGCGAGGATCTGCTCGCGGCTGCGCGACGGCAGCCGGAACGCCTCCATCCAGTAGCGGGCGTACGAGCGCAGGCCCCGGCGGACCAGCGCGTCCAGCTCGGCCTCGGGCAGATCGGGGCCGACCACCCGGCGCAGGTTGGCGCGCAGCCGGCTGGCACCGGCGCCCCGGCGACGGTGGGCACGGTCCGCCACGGCGGTGAACGCCGCGGCCGCGACCGGCCCGGGCAGCACGCGGACCAGCCGCCAGCCGGCGACGAAGCCGAGTTCGGTGAGGTTCACCGCGGTGTGCCGCTCACCCGGGGCCGCCGGGCGCACCGACCCGCTGGGCCTGCCGGTAGACGTGCCGGATCCGCTGTCCCACGGTGAACAGCGACACCGCCGCCAGCAGCCAGAGCGCGATCGGCAGCGCCGGTTCGAGGCCCAGGCCGGTGAGCAGGCCGCCGACGCCGACGATCAGCAGTCGCTCGGTACGCTCGGCGATGCCGACGTTGCCGTCCATCCCGAGCCCCTCGGCGCGGGCCTTGACGTACGACACGAGCCCACCCGCGGCCAGGCAGATCAGCGCGGCGGCCACGCCCGCGCGATCTCCCTCGGTGGCCAGGTAGAAGGCGACCGCGCCGAACACGGCGCTGTCGGCGACCCGGTCCATGCTCGAATCGAGGAACGCTCCGAACCGGGTCGACCCGCCACTCATCCGGGCCATCGTCCCGTCGAGCAGGTCGGTCAGCGCGAAGACCGTCACGATCAGCGCACCGGCGACCAGATGGCCGCGGGCGCCGAAGCCGAGCGCACCGACGAGCACCCCGAGGGTGCCCGCGACGGTGACCGTGTTGGGGGACACGCCTGCGCGCAGCAGGCTACGGGCGATCGGCTCCACGACGCGGGTCATCCCCGCGCGGACCGACACTTGGAAGATCTTCGCCATGGCGGTCCCACGATAACCGTCGGCCGTCGACCGCGATACCGCCGCCTGACCAGGGTGGGTCGCGCCGACCGCCCGGGTGGGTTGTGCCGACCCGCCAACGGGTGTGAGATCGAGCCAGGAGGGTGACCCGGCTCACCCCACCGCCTGTTGACCGCCCGGTTCCCAGCGAACCACCGGAGGATATCGCCGCAGCACCCGCCCGGGCCGCATCCCCGTCGCACGCGGCGGTCGCCACCACCACCACCGGCTGAGGGAGGTGCGCCCGATGGCGCAGAGGAGTCAGGACAAGGGGGCCACCGGCGGCGTACCGTCGGTGACCGATCCCGCCAGGATCCGCAACGTGGTGCTCGTCGGGCATTCCGGAGCGGGCAAGACGACCCTGGTCGAGGCGTTGCTCGCGGCGAGCGGCACGATCGGGCGCGCCGGCTCGGTCACCGACGGCACCACCGTCTGCGACCACGACCCCGCGGCCGTACGCCAGCAGCGTTCGGTGGCCCTGGCCTGTGCGCCGCTGCTGCACGACGGGATCAAGGTCAACCTGCTCGACACGCCCGGCTACGCCGACTTCGTCGGTGAGCTGCGCGCCGGCCTGCGCGCCGCGGACGCCGCGCTCTTCGTGGTCTCGGCGGTCGACGGGATGGACGCCGCCACCGCCGCGCTGTGGGAGGAGTGCGCCGCGGTGGACATGCCCCGGGCGGTCGCCGTGGCCCGGCTGGACCATCCGCGCGCCGACTTCGACGAGGCGGTGGCGCTCTGCCAGCGCGTCTTCGGCGACAACGTGCTCCCGCTCTACCTGCCGATGCTCGGCGACGACGGCGAGTCCACCGTCGGCCTGCTCGGGCTGATCACCCGGCGGATCTTCGACTACACCGACGGCCTGCCGCCGCAGGTCCGCGAGCCCGACCCGGAACATCTGCCGGCCATCGTCGAGTCCCGCAACGAGCTGATCGAGGGGATCATCGCCGAGAGCGAGGACGAGAGCCTGATGGACCACTACCTCGCGGGCGAGGAGATCGACTCCGGGGTCCTGGTCGAGGACCTGGAGAAGGCCGTGGCCCGGGGTCACTTCTACCCGGTGGTGCCGGTCTGCGCGGCGACCGGGGTCGGGCTGGACGCGCTGCTGGAGGTGCTCACCGCCGGCTTCCCGTCGCCGCCGGAGCACGACCTGCCCGTGGTGACCGGGGTGGACGGCTCGCCGCGACCGCCGCTGACCTGCGACCCGGACGGCCCACTGGTCGCCGAGGTGGTCAAGACCACCATCGACCGGCACGTCGGGCGGGTCTGCGTGGTCCGGGTCTTCTCCGGCACGCTGCGCCCCGAGCAGACCGTCCACATCTGCGGGCACGGCCTGGCCGAACGCGGCCACCCCGACCACGACGCCGACGAGCGGATCGCCCACCTCTACAGCCCGCTCGGTGCCGCCCTGCGGGAGGTCGGCGTGGCCGTGGCCGGCGACATCTGCGCGATCACCAAGTCCGGCAGCGCGGAGACCGGCGACACCATCTCCGCCCGGGAGAACCCGCTGCTGATCGCGCCCTGGGAGATGCCGGAGCCACTGCTGCCGGTGGCGATCGTGGCGAAGTCCCGCTCGGACGAGGACGCGCTGGCCCGCAACCTGGCCCGGCTGGTGGCGGGCGACCCGACGATGCGGCTGGAACGCAACCCGGAGACCCACCAGCTGGTGCTCTGGTGCATGGGCGAGGCGCACGCCGACGTGGTCCTGGAGCGGCTGCGCGCCGGCGGGGTCGACCTGGACACCGAGCCGGTGCGGGTGTCGCTGCGGGAGACGCTGACGGCACCCGCCCGCGGGCACGGCCGGCACGTCAAGCAGTCCGGCGGGCACGGCCAGTACGCCGTCTGCGACATCGAGGTGGAGCCGCTGCCGCGCGGCGCCGGTTTCGAGTTCGTCGACCGGGTGGTCGGCGGCGCGGTGCCGCACAACTACATCCCCTCCGTGGAGAAGGGTGTCCGCGCCCAGATGGAGCGCGGGATCGTCGCCGGCCACCCGGTGGTGGACCTGCGGGTGACCCTGGTCGATGGCAAGGCGCACAGCGTGGACTCCTCCGACGCGGCGTTCCAGACCGCCGGGGCGCTGGCCCTGCGCGACGCCGCCGAACAGGGCGGGCCGGCGCTGCTGGAACCGGTCGACGAGGTCACCGTGCGGGTTCCCGACGGCAACGTGGGCACCGTGATGGGCGACCTGTCTGGCCGGCGCGCCCGGGTGCTCGGCACCGAGCCGGATCCGGACTCCGACGGGCGCACCCTGGTACGCGCCGAGGTTCCCGCCACGGAGCTGCTGCGCTACGCCGTGGAGCTGCGCGCGATGACCTCGGGCGCCGGCACCTTCCGCCGCCACTTCGTCCGCTACGACCCCATGCCCGCCCACCTGGCCGACCAGATCCGCAAGGAGCACGTCTGAGCGTGCCGGGCCCGCACGGTCAGGGGCGGGCGGTGGGGAGCATGGGGCTCGGCCAGTAGGGGCGGTCGGCCTCCCGGAGCGCGGCCGTGCGCAGCGCCGCGAGCTGCCGCTCCACCTCGGCGAAGTGGTCGGGGGCGAGCGGGCCGAGGGCCAGCGCGGCGGCGTTCTCCTCCACCTGGGCAACGGTGCGACAGCCCGGGATCGGGATCGTCCGGCCGCTGCGTGCCCAGATCCAACCGAGCGCGCCCTGCGCCAGGGTGCGCCCGTCGGCGGTCAGCGTCGCCCGGACGGCGTGCACCCGGCGCAGCCACTCCGGCGCGGGCCGGCCACCGCGGAACCACTCCAGCCAGCCCGAGGTCATCCCCCGTACGTCGTCGCGGGGCAGGGTCGACGCGGGGTGGTACTTGCCGGTGAGCAGCCCCATGCCGAGCGGTCCACGGTTGACGCTGGCCAGGTCGTACTTCTCGCAGACGGCGAGCAGGTCGGGTGCGTCCCGCAGCACCGACAGGCCGTGCTGCACGGCGGCGGCGTGCGGGGCGTCGTGCCCGAAGGCGGCCGCCCGGTCGGCCCGGTCGGTGCTCCAGCCGTACGCCCGGACCAGGCCCTCGGCGACCAGGTCCTCGAGCGCACCGATCAGCTCCTGCGCCCGGGGCACGGGCAGATCGGCCAGGTGCAGCTGGTAGAGGTCGATCCGGTCGGTGCCGAGGCGACGCAGCGAGTCCCGCACGGCCCGCCGCAGGTACGCCGGTGAGGCGTCCGGCCCGATGGCCTGCCGGGTCCGTTCGTCGAACGTGTAGCCCCACTTGGTGGCGATGACCGCCGCGTCGCGCCGGCCGGCCAGGGCCCGCCCGAGGATGCGTTCACCGTGCCCGGCCCCGTACGTGTCGGCGGTGTCGAAGAGCGTCACACCGCACTCGAGCGCCCGGCGGATCGTCCGGACCGACTCCTCGTCGTCGACCGCGCCCCAGCCCAGCGGGGCCTGCCCCGCCGCCCAGGGACCGGCGATCGCCCAGCAGCCCATGCCCAGGGCGCTGACCTCGATGCCGCTGCGGCCCAGTGTCCGCGTCGACTCCCCCACCGGCGCATCGTGCCATCTACCGGACAGGCTTTGACAAACATCCAGCACGATCATCCGTACGGGCACCGGTGCCGCCCGGATCACCGTGGCTGCGCCCGGTTTCGCGCCCTTCTGCGAACGACCTGCGTACCGCCTCGATCTCTCTTCCCGCACGCGCCGTTTGCTCTGCTTACCGATACGCATCGGCTCCGGTCGGTAACCGTTGCGTGGGGGTAAGCAGAGCAAAGGGGGCGCGGTGCGGATGACTGGCGGCGGGCGGCTCAGGAGGGCCGGCGGCGGGGCGGGTCAGCAGGGCCAGGCGCGGACGAGCAGGTCAGGAGGGCCAGGCGCGCACGAGCAGGTCGCGGGTGTCGCCCAGCAACTGCGGCAGGACCTTGGTACGCCCGATGACCGGCATGAAGTTGGCGTCGCCGCCCCACCGGGGCACCACGTGCTGGTGCAGGTGGGCGGCGATGCCGGCGCCGGCCACGCCGCCCTGGTTCATGCCCAGGTTGAAGCCGTGCGCGTTGCTGACCTTGCGGATCACCCGCATCGCGGTCTGGGTGTACGACGCCAGCTCGGCCGTCTCCGGCCCGTCCAGGTCGGTGTAGTCGGCGACGTGCCGGTACGGGCAGACCAGCAGGTGCCCCGGGTTGTACGGATACAGGTTGAGCACCACGAACACGTGCCCGCCGCGCGCCACCACCAGGTTCTCCTCCGGCGGCCGGCCCGGTGCCAGGCAGAACGGGCACCCGGAGGGTTTCTCGTAGCCGCCCTCCGGCCGGTCCTCCCCGGAGATGTACGTCATCCGGTGGGGCGTCCAGAGCCGGTCCAGCCCGTCGGCCATGTCCCTGTCGATGTGCTCCGCCCCAGTCACACCGGCGATCCTACGACCCCCGCCCGCCCTTACATCTGTGCGGAGGGGCCGGTGTTGGTGCGGGAGCCGACCACGTCGAGGACGTGGGCGACCGCCTCGGCGAGCGGCACGCCGTTGCGCTGGGAGCCGTCCCGGTAGCGGAACGAGACCGTGCCCGCGGCCACGTCGTCGTCACCGGCGATCACCATGAAGGGGATCTTCTGCTGCTGCGCGGTGCGGATCTTCTTCTGCATCCGCTCGTCACCGGCGTCGACCTGGGCGCGGATGCCCTCGGCGCGCAGCGCGGCGACGAAGCCGTGCAGGTAGTCGGTGTGGTCCTCGCGGATCGGGATGCCGACCACCTGCACCGGGGCCAGCCAGGCCGGGAACGCCCCCGCGTAGTGCTCGGTGAGCACGCCGAAGAACCGCTCGATCGAGCCGAAGAGCGCTCGGTGGATCATGACCGGCCGCTGCCGGGTGCCGTCGGCCGCCTGGTACTCCAGGCCGAACCGCTCCGGCTGGTTGAAGTCGACCTGGATGGTGGACATCTGCCAGGTCCGGCCGATGGCGTCCTTAGCCTGCACCGAGATCTTCGGGCCGTAGAAGGCCGCCCCGCCCGGGTCGGGCACCAGGTCGAGCCCGGAGGTCTCGGCGGCGGTACGCAGCGCCTCGGTGGCCTCGGCCCAGTCGGCCTCCGACCCGATGAACTTCGGCGAGTCGTCGCGGGTCGACAGCTCCAGGTAGAAGTCGTCCAGGCCGTAGTCGCGCAGCAGGTCCAGCACGAACGACAGCAGCGTGGTCAGCTCACCGGGCATCTGCTCCCGGGTGCAGTAGATGTGCGAGTCGTCCTGGGTCAGGCCGCGTACCCGGGTCAGGCCGTGCACCACGCCCGACTTCTCGTAGCGGTAGACGGTGCCGAACTCGAACAGCCGCAGCGGCAGTTCCCGGTAGGACCGCCCACGCGACCTGAAGATCAGGTTGTGCATGGGGCAGTTCATCGCCTTGAGGTAGTAGTCCGCCCCCTCCAACTGCATGGGCGGGAACATCGTGTCGGCGTAGTAGGGCAGGTGACCCGAGGTCTCGAAGAGCTGCGCCTTGGTGATGTGCGGGCTGTTGACGAACTCGTACCCCGCCTGCTCGTGCCGGCGACGCGAGTAGTCCTCCAGCTCGCGGCGGATGATGCCGCCCTTGGGGTGGAAGACCGCGAGACCGGAGCCGATCTCGTCGGGGAAGCTGAACAGGTCGAGGTCCGCACCGAGCTTGCGGTGGTCGCGCCGGGCGGCCTCCTCCAGCAGCTTCAGGTACGCCTTCAGCCCGTCCCGGGTCGGCCAGGCCGTGCCGTACACCCGCTGCAACTGCGGGTTGCGCTCGCTGCCCCGCCAGTACGCGGCGGCCGAGCGCATCAGCTTGAACGCGCCGATCAGCCGGGTGTTCGGCAGGTGCGGGCCGCGGCACAGGTCCGACCAGCAGACCTTGTCCTCGTCGGCGGCGAGGTTGTCGTAGATGGTCAGCTCGCCGCCGCCCACCTCCATCACCTCGGACGAATCCAGCCCCTCGCCCTTGACCTCGATGAGTTCCAGCTTGAACGGCTCGGCGGCCAGCTCGGTCCGCGCCTCGTCCAGGCTGTCGAAGCGGCGGCGGCGGAACCGCTGCCCGGACTTGATGATCTCCTGCATCCGCTTCTCGAGCCGGGCCAGGTCGTCGGGCTGGAACGGCTTGTCCACCGCGAAGTCGTAGTAGAAGCCGTTGTCGATCGGCGGGCCGATGCCGAGCCGGGCCTCCGGGAAGACGTCCTGCACGGCCTGGGCGAGCACGTGCGCCGTCGAGTGGCGCAGCACGTTCAGCCCGTCCGGCTCGTCGAGCGCCACCGGCTCGACGGCGGTCTCCTCGGACGGCCGCCAGTCCAGGTCGCGCAGCACGCCCTGCGGGTCACGGACCACCACGATCGCCTTCGGGCCGGTGGTGGGCAGCCCGGCCGCGGCCACCGCGTCGGCCGCCGTCGTCCCGGCGACGACGACGGGGTCGGCCACGGCGGGGGTACGGGGTGCGGACACGGGTGACTCCTCGCAGCAGACGTAACGGATGGTGCCGATGTCGGCGCACTGATGCTATCGGGCGCCCCGGTGGCCTCGCCGTCGACACCGGGCCACCGGCGATCGGGCCGACCGTTGAACCTTTTCGGCCCGGGATACGAACTACCAGGTGTGGCCGGAGCCCGTTCCGGCCACGGACACGGATGGGGACCCAGGATGGCGATGACGCGCGGCGGGAGCCGTCGACGCCGGGGCGGGCCGGTGGCCGCCCTGGTCACGGCCGTGGTGCTGCTCTGGCCGGGCACGGCGTGGGCGGCGGACGCGAGTTTCACCCCGACCCAGGCCCGGCAGGGCGAGTCGGTGAAGGTGGAGTTCGTGGTGCCCGACGAGCGGCCCGGCATCCGTACCGAACGGATCGAGGTGCGGTTGCCGGCCGACAACCCGATCGCCGAGGTCTACCCGCTGTCGGTCGACGGCTGGGCGCCGCTGATCACCACCCGCAAGCTCGACACGCCGGTGGCCGGTCTCCACGCGCCCGCCACCGACATCGTGACCGCCACGGTGACCTGGTCCCGCACCCCGAATGCCGGCGACGGACCGGCCCGGCTGCCGCTGTCGATGGGGCCGCTGCCGCAGACCGACCGGCTGGCCTTCGAGCTGCTCCAGACGTACGCCGACGGCATGGTGGTGCGGTGGGGCGGCCCCGGCCAGCGACCGCTGCCCGCGTTGGCGCTGCTGCCGGCGGATCCGGCCGCGCCGGGTGGGCACGGCGCGCACGGCGGTGCGCCGGACGGGCAGCCGTCGGCCGGCGACCCGCCCGCCGAGGCCACCGGCGACGGTGGCCCGAACGCCAACAGCCTGCTCGCCGCCGGCCTGGTCGCCGGCCTCGGCGGCGGTGCCGTGGTGGGCTGGCTGATCAGCCGCTGGCGCCGGAACTCGGCCGAGGAGATCGACCGCTCGGTGCTCGACGGGGAGCCGACCGGCGATGACGCCGACACCACCGGCCGGGCGGGCAGCGAGGCCGCCGAGGCGGGCGCACGGCGGTGAGCGGCGGGTGCCCGCCGGGGTCGTCAGCCGACCCAGTCGGGTAGCGGCTCGGTCAGCCGACCCAGTCGGGTAGCGGCTCCCGGGCGGCCAGCCAGTCGGCGGGCACGCCGCCGTCGGTGCCGACCCCGGTGTACGCGGCGACGATGCCACCGGCGATCGCGGCGGTGGTGTCCACGTCCCCGCCCGCCGCCACGCAGGCCCGCACGGCCGCCGGGTAGTCGTCCAGGTGCGTGGCGGCGACCCAGCAGGTGAAGGCGACGGTGTCCTGCGCGGTGACCCGGGAGCCGTTGCCGACCGCGTCCACCACCTCGGGCAGCGGGCGACCGAGCAGCCCGGCGACCCGGCGTACGCCCCGGTGCACCTCGGTGGCCGGGTCCAGCGCGGCGGCCACGCCGGCGAGCAGCCGGCCCGGTTCCGGCCGGTCGCCGTCGAGGCGGGCCCGGGCGGCGCGGGCCGCGGCGACCGCCACCGCCACCGCACCGGCGATCCCCTCCGGGTGGGCATGGGTGACCTCCGCGCTGGCGCGGGCCTGCGCGGCCGCCCGGCCGGTCGAGTCGGCGAAGTACGCCCCCAGCGGCGCGACCCGCATCGCGGCCCCGTTGCCGCAGGAGCCCTGCCCGTCGAAGGCGGCTGCCGCCGCGACCGGCCACGGGGTGCCGGTACGGATCAGGTGCAGGATGCGCACCGCGCCGGGCCCGTAGCCACGGTAGGGCTCGCAGCGCTCGGCGAAGTCCAGCGCGAGCCGGTCCCGGTCGATCCGGCCCGCCTCGGCCAGCTGCGCCAGCACCGAGCAGGCCATCTCGGTGTCGTCGGTCCACTGCCACGGCGGTGGGGGAAGCCGTTCGGCGGCCAGGTCGGCGGGGTGCCGGCCGGGGACGAAGAACTGGGCGCCGAGGGCGTCGCCGACCGACAGGCCGGCGAGGCTGTCCCGGGCGAGGGTCAGCCGGGTGTCCGGATAGAGGGTGAACGTCATGGTCGCACCAGCTTGGCGTGTTCCGGGGTGGGCCGCAATGACGCCGCGCTTGCCGGCGCGGGTACCGTGCTGAGGTGGCCACCGTCCTCCTGGTCGAAGACGATCACGTCGTCCGCGGCGCGATGCTTCGTTCCCTCACCGACCGGGGCCACGCCGTACACGCCGTGGGCACCGCGCTGGACGCGCTGCGCCGGGTCGCCGCGGAGACGCCGGATCTGGTCGTGCTCGACCTCGGCCTGCCGGACCTGGACGGTTCGGACGCGCTGCGGATGCTGCGGGGCATCACCGACGTGCCGATCATCATCGCCACCGCCCGCGACGACGAGCAGTCCGTGGTCAAGCTGCTGCGGGCCGGCGCCGACGACTACATGGTCAAGCCGTTCACCGGCGCGCACCTGGACGCCCGGATCACCAGCGTGCTGCGCCGGGTGGGCCGGGCCAGCCGCGTCGCGCAGCCGGCCGTGCACAGCGTGGGCGGGCTGCGGGTCGACGTCGGTGAACGCAGTGCCCTCCTCGACGGCGAGGCGCTGGCGCTGACCCGCAAGGAATTCGACCTGCTGGCGTATCTCGCCGCACGCCCTGGCCGGGTAGTGTCCCGGCGGGAGCTCTTGGAGGAGGTATGGCGGCAGCCATCGGTCGGCGAGGATCAGACCATCGACGTTCACCTGTACTGGCTACGGCGCAAAATGGGCGAGTCCGCGGCGAAGCCGCGCTACCTGCGCACCGTGCGGGGGGTGGGCTTCCGGCTGGTGGCGCCGGACTGAGGCGGTCGCTGGCCCTGCTGACGGCCGGCATGGGCGCCCTGCTGGCGCTGGCCTTCCTCGTCCCGCTCGGGCTGACCCTCGGCGGGCAAGCCCGCGAGGAGGCGATCGCCGACGCGGCCCGCCGCAGCGCGCTGGTGACCGGGGCGCTCGCGGTCAGCACCGAGGCCGAGGTGGTGGCCCGCGCGATCGAGGCGAGTGGCGACGACCCGGCCACCCGGCCGGTGGTGCACGGGCTCGACGGGGACTCCACCGCCGGGCGGGCCGACGCGGGGCAGCTGGACCGGGCCCGGTCCGAGGGGCGTTCCCTGGTCGTCGACATCGACGGCGGGGTGCTGCGGCTGGATCCGGTGGTGCTCGGCGAGCGGACCGCCGTGGTCGAGGTCTTCGTCCCGGACGCCGCACTCGACGCCGGCCCCGGCGGCCGGTGGCTGCTGTTGATCGGGGTGGCCGTCGCCCTGGTGGGCGCCGCCGTCCTGGTGGTGGACCGGGTTGCCGGCCGGGCGGCCGACGCCGGTCGGGGCCTGGTCAAGGCGGCGCTCGCGGTGGGCGAGGGCGACCTGGGCGTACGCGTCGAGCCGAACGGCCCGCGCGAGCTAGCCGAGGCCGGCCACGCGTTCAACCGGATGGTGGAGCGGTTGGTGGCCGCCCGCACCGACGAGCGGGAGCTGGTGGCGGACCTGTCCCACCGGCTGCGCACCCCGCTGACCGTGCTGCGGCTGGACGCCGAGGCGCTGGAGTCCGACGACACCAGCGTGGGCTCGTTCAGCCAGGCGGAGCTGGACTACCGGCGCGGTATCCGGCGGATCCGGCAGGCGATCGTCACCCTGGAGGGTGAGATCGACGTGCTGATCAAGACCACCCGCAAGGCGGTGGCGACCGAGGCCGCCGCCCCGGCGATGTGTGACGTGAGCGAGGTCGTCCGGGACCGGATGGTCTTCTGGGCGGCCCTGGCCGGCGACCAGAACCGCCCGCACCGGGTCTCCGGTGCCCAGTTGCGCATTCCGGTACCGGTGCCCCGGGCCGAGCTGGCCGCCGCCCTGGACGCGGTGATCGGCAACGTGTTCCGCTACACGCCGCAGGGCACGGCGTTCGAGGTGGCGGTCTCCCGCCGCGACGGCTACGTGGCGATCCGGATCGACGACGCCGGGCCCGGTATCGCCAACCCCGACCGGGCCCTGCGTCGCGGCGCCAGCGACCAGGGCTCCACCGGTCTCGGGCTGGACATCGCCAAGCGGGTGGCGTTGCAGGCCAACGGCTCGGTCAGCATCGACCGGGCCCGGCTGGGCGGGGCCAGCGTGGTGATGCTGCTGGCCGATCCGGAGGCGACACCGCGCCAGGTCAGCCGGTTCGGCCTGGTGGGCCGGATGGCGCGGGAGGGCCGGGAACAGAAGGCCAGCGGACGCCGCTGGCCCCGGCAGCGCCCGGCGGACCGCTGAACGTCGGCCGTACGGTCACCGCGCGGGCGGGCTGTGTGCCGGCACAAGTCTTCCTTAGATCCGGATTAATGCCGGTCCGGCCGCCCGGCGCAGCTGGCAGGATCGGCGTCGAACCCAGCAGTTCCACCGGCGCGCACATCGACCGGTGGAGCCGTGCGCGCGGCGGGAGACACGGTCCCCCCACACCTCACTCCCGCCGCGCGCCACTTTCGCCGGGGCGACCCGCGCCACTTCCGCCGGGACGGCATCGCGCCACCGGCCGGGCCGGCGCCGTCAGCCGGTCGTGGCGGCCAGGTGGGCGTCGATCTCCGCGTTGATCCGTTGCTTGCCGGCGGCGTCGAGGAAGGACGCGCCCACCGCGTTGCGGGCCAGGCCGGCCACCTGTTCCGGGCCGGCGTCGAGCAGCCGGGCGGCCACCGCGTACTCGTCGTCCAGGGTGGTGCCGAACATCGGCGGGTCGTCGGAGTTGACGGTTACCAGCAACCCGGCCTCGACCAGCCGGCGCAGCGGGTGCTCCTCGATGTGCGCCACGGCCCGGGTCCGCACGTTGGAGGTCGGGCAGACCTCCACCGGGATCTGCCGCTCGGCGAGGTACGCGAGCAGTTGCGGGTCCTCGGCGGCGGAGATGCCGTGCCCGATGCGTTCGGCGCCCAGCTCGCGCAGCGCGTCCCAGATGGTCTGTGGGCCGGTGGTCTCCCCGGCGTGCGGCACCGAACGCAGCCCCGCGGCCCGGGCCCGGTCGAAGTAGGGCTTGAACTGCGGCCTCGGCACGCCGATCTCGGGGCCGCCGAGGCCGAAGCTGACCAGCCCGTCCGGGCGCTCCTCCAGCGAGATCCGCAGCGTCTCCTCGGCCGCCGGCAGCCCCGCCTCCCCGGGGATGTCGAAGCACCAGCGCAGCTCGATGCCGAAGTCGGCGGCGGCCCGCCGGCGGGCGTCCTCGATCGCCTCGCAGAACGCCGGTGCGGGGATGCCGCGCGACACGTGCGAGTAGGGCGTCACGGTCAGTTCGGCGTAGCGGACCTGCTGGCGGGCCAGCTCCCGGGCCACCTCGTGGGTGAGGATCCAGACGTCCTCCTGGTCACGGACCAGATCCACCACGCTCAGGTAGAGCTCGATGAAGTGCGCGAAGTCGCGGAAGACGAAGTACTCCGCGAGCAGCTGCGGATCGGCCGGTACGGGGCTGCGCCCCTCGTGCCGGGCGGCCAGCTCCGCCACGATCCGGGGCGAGGCGGATCCGACGTGGTGCACGTGCAGCTCCGCCTTGGGCAGTCCGGCGATGAAGGTACGCAGATCGGTCACGGGTTCTCCTGGGCGCGGGCGGTACGGGCGACGACGAAGATCCGTCGGAACGGGAAGGACACCTGGCCGTGCCGCACCGGATACGCCTCGTCGAGGCGTACCGCCAGGGCGGCCCGGAAGGCGGACCAGTCGGCGGCGGCCAGCGCGGGCGCAGCGCCGTGCCCTCCATCCAGGTCAGGACCGGGTGGTCCGCGTCGGGACGGGCCGCCAGCAGGTGCACGTAGGTAGTCTCCCAGGCGTCGACGGCGCAGCCGGCGGCGGCCAGCGACCCGGCGTAGTCGACGGGGTCGGCGACCGGTGCCTCCCGCAGCAGCGGGGTCAGCTCCGCCCGCCACGGCAGGCGCCCGGCGACCTCGCGCAGCGCGCGGTGCGAGGGTGCGTCGAAGTTGCCGGGCACCTGCATCGCCAGCCAGGCGCCGGTGGGCAGCTCGGCGGCCCAGCGGGTGAGCAGCTCGCGGTGGCCGGGCACCCACTGGAGCACCGCGTTGCTGACCACCACGTCGGTGTCCGGGTCGGGGTGCCAGTCGCGGACGTCGGCCACGCCGAAGGTGACCGGGGCGCCCAGCGCGGTGGCCCGTGCGATCATCTCCGGCGAGGAGTCCAGACCGATGATCCGGCTGTCCGGCCAGCGGGCGGCGAGGCCGGCGGTCAGGGTGCCGGGGCCGCAGCCGAGGTCGACCACCGTCCGGGGCCGGTCGGCGGCCACCCGGGCGAGCAGGTCGTGGAAGGGTCGGGAGCGCTCGTCGCCGTAGCGCAGATACGCCGCCGGATCCCACATGCCGCCTCCACACTCCGCAAACCGTACGCTCGTATTGTTTTACCGTACGGCCCGGCCCCCGGCGCGGGAAGGCGGGTCACTAGGCTCCACCCATGGAGCAACGCACGTTTCCCCGCATGGACCGACAGGTCGGCGTGGTCGGGCTCGGCGCCTGGCAGCTCGGCGCCGACTGGGGCACGGTCACCGAGGACGACGCGATGGCGGTGCTGAGCGCCGCGGTCGACGCCGGGGTCACCTTCCTGGACACCGCCGACGTCTACGGCGACGGGCGCAGCGAGCAGCTGATCGGGCGCTTCCTGGCGGCGCACCCCGACGCCGGGCTGACGGTGGCGACCAAGATGGGCCGGCGCGTCGCACAGACCCCGCAGGCGTACATTCTGGACAACTTCCGCCGGTGGACCGACCGGTCCCGGGCGAACCTCGGCGTGGACACACTGGACCTCGTGCAGTTGCACTGCCCGCCGACGGCCGTCTTCGGCGACGACACGGTCTTCGACGCCCTCGACACCCTGGTGGCCGAGAAGCGGATCGCGGCGTACGGCGTCAGCGTGGAGACCTGCGACGAGGCGCTCACCGCGATCGCCCGGCCCGGCGTGACCAGCGTGCAGATCATCCTCAACGCGCTGCGCCACAAGCCGCTCGAACGCGTGCTGCCGGCCGCCTCGGCCGCCGGGGTCGGCATCATCGCCCGCGTCCCGCTGGCCAGCGGCCTGCTCTCCGGCCGGTACGACGAGCACACCACCTTCGCCGCCGACGACCACCGCACGTACAACCGGCACGGGGAGGCGTTCGACGTCGGCGAGACGTTCTCCGGCGTCGACTTCGCCACCGGCCTGGCCGCCGTCCGGCGACTCGCCCCGCTGGTCGGCGCGGACCGGACGATGGCCCAGTTCGCGCTGCGCTGGGTGCTCGACCAACCGGGGGTCACGGTGGTCATCCCCGGTGCCCGCGACGCCGCGCAGGCCCGGAGCAACGCCGCCGTGGCCGGCCAACCGGCACTGTCCACCGAGGAACTGGCCGAGGTGGCGACGGTCTACGACGAGATGATCCGCCCCCAGGTGCACCACCGGTGGTGAACGAACCGCCCGCCGGCCGCCCGGCCCCCGGCGAGCCCCACCGTCCGGCCCCCGGCGGGCCTGAAGGCCCGGGCCACGGCGGGGCTCACGGCTCGACCCCCGGCGGCCCCCAGCAGCGGGAGACCGTGATGAGTGGCTGGTTCCGGCTCACGCTCGGCCTGCTGGCCGTGGTCATCGGTGCCGTCTGGACGGTGCAGGGCCTCGGCTACGTCCAGGGCAGCGTGATGACCGACCAGCGGATCTGGGCCGTACTCGGGCCGGTGCTGGTGCTGGTCGGGCTGATCCTGCTCTGGCTCGGCGTCCGCGCCCGCAACCGACGCTGACCGGGCGCTGACCGGCCACAGCGTACGGATGCGGAAAGCCCCGCGTCCGGTCGGAACGCGGGGCTTCGCACTGATTCGGGGACTGCCTCGCCACTGGCCGGCGGTCGCCGACCGGTGCCTCAGAGGGGGCGGACCTGCTCGGCCTGCGGACCCTTCTGGCCCTGGGCGATCTCGAACTCCACCCGCTGGTTCTCCTCCAGCGTGCGGTAGCCGCTGGACTGGATGGCCGAGAAGTGGACGAACACGTCAGCACCCCCGCCGTCGACGGTGATGAAGCCGAAGCCCTTGTCAGCGTTGAACCACTTCACGGTTCCCTGCGCCATGCGTATCTCCTTCTAAAACTGGCGGCCGAGCACGCCGTGCGGCCGGTTGGCCGTTTTCGAGCAGCGGCGCCTGAGGCGGCCCCCGATGAGGAGACTTCTCTCAACCCACGCCGTCTCTCAACAGCGTGGAACAGCAAACCACGTACGCAAAAACTTCGCACAGCCTACCCGACGAAATTCTCCGACATGTGACCTGACGGATGCGTGAGATCCGCTGGGCGGGGCTGCGAGACACGGCAAAAGGCCCTCTCACCGGCAAATGGTGAGAGGGCCCTTGACGCGCTATTGCTGTTGCACTAAAAGGCGTTGCGGTCGCACGCCCTAGTCCGGCCACCGACCGGTCAGCCGGCGTACGCCGACCGCACCGCCCCGGTCCACCGCGGCCCGGACGACGGAGAAGATGGCCCCCTGCAACGCCGCCGCCGCGAGGATCTCGACCCAGCGGCGGTCCTCGTCGGTCGGGTTGGGCGCATCGCCGTCACCGGCGGTCATCTTCCACACCTGACGGAAGACCACGCCCGCGATCGCGCCGGCCGCGATGCCCATGAGCACGCCGACCGGCTTGTAGGCGACCTTGCTGATGCCCTTGCTCACCCGCGCCTCCCCCGAATGATCAGCAGCACCACCGCAGCGGCGACCGCGCCGGCCGCGAGCGCGATGAACGGCGCGGGCCCCTGCCGTCCGCGCCCCTGCGCGTGGTCCAGGCCCGTCTGGGCGCGGACCCGGGCGACGGTCAGCGCCGCCTGCTCCCGTACCCGCTCGCGTGCCTGGTCCGCCGAGGACTTCAGCCGCTTCTTGACGTCGGCCTTGGCGGCCAGCGCCTCCATCGTCTCGCCCAGCTCGACCCGGGTCCGCCGGATCTCCTCCCGCAGCGCCTCGGTGTCGCCCATGCCGTTGCCCGTCATGCCCGTCCCCTGTCCTTCACCGCGGCGCTGACCACGTCGACATCCGCCCGCAGGCTACGCACCGTCGCCTCGGGCACCGGCGGGACCGCCTGGCTGACCTGCCGCTTGCCGATCAGCGCCAGCACGCCGGCGACCAGGAACAGGGCCGCCGCCACGATCAGGGCCGCCGCCCACGCCGGCAGTACCAGGGCCAGCAGCAGGATCGCGGCGGCGATCAGTGCCCCGAGGCCGAAGAAGGCGAGCGCGCCGCCACCGGCAAGTAGACCGAGGCCAATGCCGGCATGCTTGCCCTTCTGGGTCAACTCCGCGCGGGCCAGCGCGAGCTCGTCCCGGACCAGACGCGACACCTGCTCCGTCGCCCGCTGGACCAGTTCGGCGGTGGACGGATCGCTCCCGTTGTGGGACGTACGGGCATTCGCCACGTCAGCCATGCTGTCCCCCTCTCGTCATCACCGCGCTGTATGCCCGGAGTCGCCGCCCGTCAATCCTGCACACGCTCCCCGACCCGAACGAGCACCGCGCAGCACCTCCCCAAATCCCCCCATCCCAAACCCCCTCACCCCTTAACGCGTTGATCATGAAGTTGTTGTCGCGACACGCCGGGTGGGCGCACAACAACTTCATGATCAACGCTGGGTGGCGGGGTGGGGGGCGGGAGAGGGGGTGGGGGTGGGGGTGGGGGTGGGGTCTTCGGGGCCGGTGAAGGCTTCCTGGCGGGCGTCGCCGTCGTGGCTGCCGCCGAAGAGGCGGGCGTCGTCGGGGACCTCGCCCTCGACCGCGCGGCGCGACGGGCGCCGGGGCTGCACCCACTGCCAGGGCAGCACGCCCCCGCCGTCGCCGACCTCGGCGCGCAGCCGGGGCATCGCGGTGGGCCGGTGGTCGCGTACCCACGCCACCAGGTGTTCCCGGACCAGGCAGCGCAGGTCCCACAGCGCACCCGCGTTGCTCGCGCTCACCAGCGCGCGCACCTTGATCATGCCGCCGGTCGCGTCGGTGACCTGTAGTACGCAGACCCGGCCGTCCCACAGCTCGGTGCCCTCCACCAGGCGGCGCAGTTCCTCCCGCATCGCCTGCACCGGAATCGACCAGTCGACCTCGAACTCGGCGGTACCCAGGACGGCCGCCTCGGTGCGGGTCCAGTTCTGGAACGGGGTGCTGGTGAAGTAGGAGGTGGGCAGGATCAGCCGCCGGTCGTCCCAGACCTGGACCACCACGTAGCTGAGCGTCAGCTCCTCGATCCGGCCCCACTCGCCCTCGACCACGACCACGTCGTCGAGGCGTACGGCGTCGCTGAAGGCGAGTTGCAGGCCGGCGAAGACGTTACCCAGCAGGCTCTGCGCGGCCAGCGCGGCGACGATACCGACCACACCGGCGCTGGTGAGGACGCCGGCGCCGATGCCCCGCACGGCGGGGAAGGTCATCAGCATCACGCCGGCGGCGAGCACGACGATCACCACGACGGTCAGCCGGCGCAGCATCACGACCTGGGTACGCACCCGGCGGGCGTGGCGGTTGTCCGGCACGTCCACCCGGAACCGGGCCAGTGCGGTGTCCTCGACCACCATCAGCAGCGAGGCGACCAGCCAGGCGGCCGCGGCGATGACGGCGAGCACCAGCAGGTGCAGCAGCGCCTGGCGCCAGGCGGTGCCGACCGCGTACCCGGTGCTGAAACGGACGGCGAACTGCACCGCGAGCACCGTGGCGGCGATCTGGAAGGAGCGGTGTGCATGCTCCGTCAACTCCGTCAGCAGCAGCGAGCGGCGGCCCCACCGCCGGGTGAGGCGGTGCACCACCTCGACCACGGCAAGGGCGATCGCCGCCGCGGCGAGCGCGGCGACGACCGTCGCGAGGTAGCTGTGCACGTCCTACTTCTCCTCCCGGCGCGACGGCAAGATCCGACCAAAGGGGCAATGTTGCCTCGGATCGCCGTCACCGGCCACCGCAGGGAGCCTGCGGAGGAGAAGGTCATACCTTGCGGTAGCGGGCCTGAAGGAAGCAGTAGACACCGAAGGCCGCGATGCCCAGCGCGACGAGGGTGAGCAGGATGGTGCCGTACGCCTGGTCGCGCAGCGTCCGCAGCGCGGCGTCCAGACCACGGGCCCGCTCCGGGTCGTAGTTCACCGCGGCCAGCACGACCAGCAGGCCGGTCACCGCGAAGGCGCTGCCCCGGGAGGCGTAGCCGGCCAGGCCGAGCCGGCGGGCGAGCTTCGTGGTGCGGGGGTTCATCTCGCCGGTCTTCAGGCGCTTCATGAACTTCTTCTTGACGCCGTAGATCGCCATGCCCACGCCGATCCCGGTGAGGACCAGGCCGGCGAGGCCGACCAGCCACCGGCCGCCGGTGGACTCCATCATCCGGGCGGTGAACTCCTCCTGCTGCGACGCGCTGTCGGAGTTGGCGTTGGTGAAGACCTTCCAGGCGGTCCAGGCCAGCCAGAGGTAGATGACGGTGCGGGCACCGGAGACGACCCGCTCCTTGAGCCGGTCGTTGCCCCGCTCGGTGCGATGCCCGACGGCCGCCTCCAGGGCCTGCCAGATCGCCATGGCGAGCATCCCCACGGCGATGGCGATGACGATGACCTTGCCCATGGGCTGAGCGGCGAGGGTACGCAGCGCGCCGGCCTGATCGCCGTCGTCGGACGAGTTGCCGAAGGCGATCTGCAGCGCCAGCCAGCCGAAGAGCAGGTGCACGATCCCGTAGCCGATGAAACCGGCCCGGGCGAGGAGTTCCAGCCACCGGCTGTCGGCCGTACGGGCGGCGGTGGCTTCGGCGTTCCGGGTGAGAGACATGGCGCCTCAATCTCCGGACGCGAGGATTTCCAAACGTGGCCGGTCACCGCCCGGAGGCGGGCGGTGACCGGCCGGCTACACGACGGGCGGACCAAGCGGAAGGCGGATCGGCGACCGTCGTCAGCCCGGGTTGTTGGAGATGCGGACCTTCACCTCGGAGTCGGTGACGCTGTCCAGCGTGACCGCGAGCCCGCCGACCTCGGTGGCCTGCTGGCCGACGGTCAGCGACAGTTGCTGGCCGCCCACCTCGACGGTGACCACGTCGTCCTGGGCCTCGACCAGGCGGGCCTCGACGCCGAGGACGTTGGCCCGGGCGTCCACGCCCCGGTCGAAGGTCACCGTGCAGGCGTCCAGCCCGCAGCTGGTGCTGGCTCCCTCGGAGCTGCAACCGGCCAGCAGGGCCGCGCCGAGCGCGAGGCCGGCCAGCAGTCCGGCGGCCCGGCGGGCGCGGGGGGCGGGGGTGCGGCGGGTCGTACGGGTGGGGGGTTTCGTCACACCGACCAGGGTACGAGAAGCCCGCGGCCCGCCCCCGGCCCGGCAACGGGTGTTCAATGAACCCTTTTCCACCTCCCCCTGGGGTCCGTCGGACCGCAAGGGGAGACACGGCGCACAATCGCCGCGCGGTCCAGGTGGAAAAGGGTTCAATGGACCGGGTGAGCATGCTGGTCGAGGAGAACCCCGCCAAACACCGCTACGAGATCCTGGTCGACGACGCGCTCGCCGGCTTCGTCGCGTACCTGCCCCGCGGCGAGGTGCTGGTCTTCACCCATACCGAGGTGGATCCGGCCTTCCAGAACATGGGCGTCGGCGCGGCGCTGATGCGCGGCACCCTGGACCAGGTCCGCGCGCAGGGCCAACGGCTGGTGCCCCAGTGCCCGTTCATGGCCGCCTTCATCGAGCGTCACCCGGAGTACGCCGACCTGGTCACCAATCCGGCGTGACGGCGACGCCGCTGAGCAGCTCGGCCGCGGCCCGGCCGGCGGCCCGGGTGGCGCCGTGGGTGGCGACGTGCACCGCGCCGGTGACCAGCGCGGGCACCCCGAGTTCGACCACCACCGTGTCGGGCCGGGCGGCCGACGCCCGGGCGACCGCCTCCCGCATCCAGCCGTGCCGGTGCAGGTCGCGCACGACCAGAACCAGCGGCCGGCCGGCGGCACCGGCGGTCGGGTCGACGGGCACCGTGGCCTCGGTGTACCGGACCCCGGTGGTGCCCGCCACGAGTGCGGTCAACGGCGCGGCCACCCCCCAGGGGGTCTCCGACCCGATCGCGATGTTGTGCGGCGGCTGGAACTCCACCACGTGCGGCGGGCCGGCCAGCGGCAGCATGGTGGCTGGCCCGCTGGTGGTGACCCGGATCGCGCGCCGCGCGGCGGCCAGCCCGACCACCGAACCCGCACCCGCCGCCGCGACGCCCGTGCCGGGGCGGGCCGCCCGGGCCGCCACCGTCCAGGCGGCGAGTTGGCCGACCCGCTTGGCCGCCTCGGCCAGCCGCTCCTCGGGTAGGTCCCCGGAGAGGACCGCGGCGACGATGGCGTCGCGCAGGTAACGCGCCGTCTCCTCGTCGGCGTGCTCGCCGCCGACGCAGATCGCGTCCGCACCGGCGGCGAGGGCGCGCACCGCCGTGCCGGCGAAGCCGTACCGATCGGTGACCCCCCGCATCTCCACCGCATCGGTCACCACGACGCCGTTGAAGCCCATCTCCTCGCGGAGCAGCCCGCCCAGGATCCGGCCGCTCAGGGTGGCCGGCAGCTCGGGATCCAGCGCCGGCACCAGCAGGTGCCCGGTCATCACCGCCTGGACGCCCGCCGCGACGGCGGCCCGGAAGGGAGCCAGCTCGACGGCGTGCAGCCGGGCCCGGTCGGCGGTGATCCGGGGCAGGTCGTGGTGCGAGTCGACCCGGGTGTCGCCGTGCCCCGGGAAGTGCTTCGCGCAGGCGGCGACCCCGCCGGACTGCAGGCCGCGTACCCAGGCGGTGGTGTGCCGGGCGACCAGCGACGCGTCGGCGCCGAACGCGCGGACACCGATCACCGGGTTGTCCGGGTTGGAGTTGACGTCGACATCCGGCGCGTAGTTCAGGGTGATCCCGGCGGCGGCGAGGTCGACGGCGAGGTCGCGGGCGACCTCCGCGGTCAGGGCCGGGTCGTCGACCGCGCCGAGCGCCAGGTTGCCCGGCCGGGAGCTGCCCAGGCCGGACTCGATGCGGGTGACGTCCCCCGCCTCCTCGTCGATGGCGACGATCACGTCGGGCCGCTCCGCGCGCAGGGCGGCGGTGAGCGCGGCGAGCTGCTGCGGGTCGACGACGTTGCGGCTGAACAGCACCACCGAGCCGAGCCCGTCGCCGAGCCACCGGCATATCCAGGTGGGCGGGGCGGTACCGACGAAACCGGGCTGCAGGACGGCGGCCGCCAGGGACGCCAGGCTCGTATTCCGCTCGCTCATGACGCCACTACGCTTCGCTGCGTGCCGCCATGAGGCACCACGGCGCTGCATCGATGATTCGCTCGCTGACGCTCGCTCATGACGCCACTACGCTTCGCTGGCTCATACGGTCGTCGTACCCCCGCCTTTTCCGCCGTGGACTCCCCCCGCCAGCCGGCGGTGCAGACATGGTCACACCGCGCCACTCAATAGTCAATAAACCTTACAGTTGCCTTGGGAGCGCTGCGCCACGAGAGTGCGGGGATGGACCCCGTGCTGCTGGCCGACGCGACGAGCCCGGCTGACATCCCCGGCGTACGCCTGCTCGGCCTGGTCGTCGGGGGCCTGCTGCTGCTCCTGGCCATCCGCGCGATGTTCCGGCGCTAAGCGCCCCCGGGTGTGACCTGGGCCCGCCGGGGTACCGCCTGCCTCGCAGGCACCACCACGGCGAGGGGGAAATGATGAAGATCGGATACTTCCTGTCCACCGAGGAGTACCCGCCCGCGGAGCTGCTCGCCCAGGCGCAGGCCGCCGAGCGGGCCGGGTTCGAGGCGTTGTGGATCTCCGACCACTACCATCCCTGGATCGACGCCCAGGGGCAGAGTCCCTTCGTCTGGTCGCTGATCGGCGCGCTGAGCCAGGTCTGCCGGCTGCCGGTGACCACCTCGGTGACCTGCCCCACCACGCGCATCCATCCGGCGGTGCTGGCCCAGGCGGCGGCGACCAGCGCGGTGCTGCACTCCGGGCGGTTCGTCCTCGGGGTGGGCTCCGGGGAGGCGCTCAACGAGCACATCCTCGGCGGACCGTGGCCGCAGGCCGGCGTCCGGCTGGAGATGCTGGACGAGGCGATCGAGGTGATGCGCAAGCTGTGGCGCGGCGGCTTCGTCAACCACCACGGGCGCCACTACCGCGTCGAGCACGCCCGGATCTACACGCTGCCCGACACGCCCCCGCCGATCTACGTCTCCGCGTTCGGCCCCAAGGCGGTGGACCTGGCCGCGCGGGTCGGCGACGGCTTCGTCAACACCGTGCCCGACGCCGAGCTGGTCCGCCGGTTCCGGGACAACGGCGGCGGCGACAAGCCGTGCCAGGCCGGCTTCAAGGCCGCGTACGCGCCGACCGAGGAGGAGGGGATGCGGCTGGCGTACGAGCGCTGGCCCACCGAGGCGATCCCCGGTGAGCTGTTGCAGGTGCTGCCCTCGCCACGCCACTTCGAGCAGGCCGCCCAGTTGGTCGACCCGGAGGCGATGCGGGCGGCGTTCGTCTGCGGCAACGCCGCCGACGCGCACCTGGCCAGGATCGACGCGTACGCCAAGGCCGGCTTCGACGAGGTCTACGTCGCCAACACCGGGCCCGACTGGCAGGGGCTGCTCGACCTCTACCAGCGCGAGGTGCTGCCCCGGTCGCGCTGATCCACCGGGGTTTCGGCGCCGGCCCACCCGGGTACCTGCGGCCCTCGATGAAGCTGACCACGCACTCGATGTCGTTGCGCCGTGCCGCGCGCAGCCTGTTCGGCTGGACCGCCCTGCGCCCCAACCAGTTGGCCGCGATGCGCGCCGTGATGCGGCGGCGCGACGCGCTGGTGGTGTTGCCCACCGGTGCCGGGAAGTCGGCGATCTACCAGATCCCGGCCAGCCTGATCCCCGGGCCGACCGTGGTGATCTCACCGCTGCTCGCCCTGCAGCAGGACCAGATCGCCGCGCTCAACGAGCGGCAGCGACCGGAGCTGCGGGCGGTCCGGATCAGCTCGGACGAGGCGCCGGCCCAGCAGGCCGAGGCGATCGACGAGATCCGCGACGGTCGGGCCGAGTTCCTCTTCATCACCCCGGAACAGCTGGCCAACCCGAACCGGCTGGCCGAGGTCCGTGACCTGCGGCCGGCGCTGGTGGCGATCGACGAGGCGCACTGCATCTCCGCCTGGGGCCACGACTTCCGCCCGGACTACCTCGCCCTCGGCCAGCTCATCGAGGGCATCGGCCGGCCACCGGTGGTCGCCCTGACCGCCACCGCCTCCCCGCCGGTACGCGACGACATCGTCGCCCGGCTGCGGCTGCGCAAGCCCGAGATCGTGGTCTCCGGCCTGGACCGGCCCAACCTCTTCTTCGAGGTGGCGCACTGCCCCACCGAGGACTACCGGTGGCGGCGGCTGATCGCGCTGCTGCGCGAGGACAAGCGGCCGGGGATCATCTACGTGCCCACCCGCCGGGCGGCCGAGGATCTGGCCGGGCGCCTCACCGACACCGGCTTCCCGGCGCAGTTCTACCACGGCGGGATGGCGGCCACCGCCCGCGCCCGGCTGCACGAGGCGTTCCTCGCCGACCAGGTGCCCATCATGGTGGCGACCTCGGCCTTCGGCATGGGCATCGACAAGCCGAACATCGCCTGGGTGGTGCACATGGCGCTGCCCGACTCGCCGGACAGCTATTTCCAGGAGATCGGTCGCGCCGGGCGCAACGGCCAGCCGGCCCGCGTACTGCTGCTGTGGCAGGCCGAGGACATCGGACTGCAACGCTACTTCAGCGGCGGCCTGCCCGACGCCACCGAGCTGCGGGACCTGGCCGCGCTGCTGCGCCGCGCACCGACCACCCGCACGGAGCTGCGCGAGGTCACCGGGCTGGGCCCGCGCAAGCTCGGGCAGTTCCTCGCCCTGCTGGAACAGGTCGGTGCCGCGCAGCCACAGCCGGGGCAGCGCGTCGGCGCCCCCCGCTACGCCCCCACGCCGGTCGACGCGGCGGCGGCCGCCGTGGCCGAGGCGGAACGGCAGCAGAACCTGACCCGGTCGCGTACCGACATGATGCGCGCCTTCGCCGAGACCAGCGCCTGCCGGGGACAGACGCTGCTGGCCTACTTCGGCGAGCAGATGACCGAGATCTGTGGGCACTGCGACAACTGTCACGCCGGCACCAGCGTCGCCGACAACGGCGCGGTGGGGCCGTTCCCCGTACACAGCCAGGTCCGGCACGCGGAATGGGGCGCGGGCCTGGTGCTCAGTTACGAGGAGGGCCGGATGACGGTCCTGTTCGACGAGGTCGGGTACAAGACGCTCTCGGTGAGCGTGGTGTCCGAACAGGGGCTGCTGACCCTGGATTAACCTGGTCCGGCCGCAGCCGCATCCGGCGGCGCGGCCGGCGATGACGTTGACGACGAGCGGGAGGGGCGGGTCGTGATCGAAGAGCCGACGTACGCCGGTTTCGGTTTCTCCGACGAGGAGTGGGGGCTGCTGGTCGGCCTGCCGCAGTCGGTGCTCACCGCGGCGAGCGCCGCCGAGTCCGACGGCAGCAGGGCGACGCGGGCGGAGAGCGCCGCCGGCCTGGAGACCATCTCCACCGGCCGGGAGTCGGCCAGCCCGCTGGTGGCGGCGGTGGCCGGCGAACTCGTGATCCGGGTGGGCGACCCGGAGGCCGGCGAGGAGCTGCCGGCGATCGAACCCGACGACCCGCGCGGCTACGCCGAGGAGGTGCTGGGCCGGGCGAAGGCGGCGTCGGCCCTGCTGGCGGCGAAGGTGGACGAGGGCGAGGCGGGAGCGTACCGGCACTGGTTGGTGGAGATCGCCGACCAGGTCGTCGGCGCGGCCACCAGCGGCGGCGTCCTCGGCGTGGGCGGGAGCACGGTCAGCCCATCGGAGCGGCGCTTCCGCGACCGGCTGGCCCAGGTCCTCAACGACTGAGACGACTGATCCACCGGCCGGGTCCAGCCCGGCCGATCCTGGGCAGTTTCCGTCAACGCTGGTCGACGGAGACTGCCCAGGATCCTCGCACCGCACGCCGGGTCGCTCAGCTTCCGCTCAGGCGACGCGGCGGCGGAACAGCACCCCGGAGAGCACCACCGCGACGGCGAGCAGCCCGAGGAACCAGGCGGCCGCGCGGACCGGCGCCGAGCCGACCGGGGTGTCCAGCAGCAGCCCGCGCAGCGACTCGATGACCGGCGTGACCGGCTGGTGCTCCGCGAAGCCGCGCAGCCAGCCGGGCATGGTCTCGACCGGCACGAAGGCACTGCTCGGGTACGGCAGGAACATCACCAGGAAGGTGTAGCCGCTGGCGGCCTCCGGGGTGCGGGCCAGCAGGCCGAACGCCGCCGACAGCCACGACACCGCCAGCAGGAACAGCAGCAGCACCCCGGCGGCGGCCAGCCAGCGCAGCGGCGCGACGGCCGGCCGGAACCCGATCGCCACGGCGACACCGAGCACCAGCACGGTGGAGACCATGTTGCGCGCCACGCTCGCCACCACGTGCCCGGCGAGGATCGAGGTCGCGCCGACGTCCATCGTGCGCAGCCGCTCGATCATGCCGTTGGTCAGGTCGGTGGTGACACTGACCGCGGTGCCCGCCGCGCCGAAGCCGGCGCAGAGCAGCAGCACGCCGGGCACCACATAGGTCACGTACGCGGAACCGGTCTCGATCGCCCCACCGAAGAGGTAGACGAAGAGCAGCATCAGGATCACCGGCAGCAGCAGCGAGGTGAGCAGCGCGTCGATGTTGCGCCGGGACAACCGCACGCAGCGGCCGACCATCACCGCCACATGCCCCGGTCGGAACGTCAGCTCAGACACTGGCCACCTCCTTGACGGCGCGGTCGGTAAGGGTGAGGAAGACGTCGTCGAGGGTCGCCTCCCGGACGGTGAACCGGACCACCCCGTGCCGGTCCGGGTCGACCTCGTCGAGCAGGCCGCGGACCTGTGGCGCGCTGCCGTCGGTGGCCACCGACAACTCCCGCCGGGCCGGCTCGCGGTGGGTGACCCGGTCGCCGAGGCAGCGCGCCGCCTCGGCGAAGCCGTCCGCGTCGCGCCAGGTCAGCTCCAGCCGCTGGGCGCCGAAGCGGCGCTTGAGGTCGGCCGCCGTCCCCTCGGCGACGAGCCCGCCCTGGTGCAGCACCATGACCCGGTCGGCGAGGCGGTCGGCTTCCTCCAGGTACTGCGTGGTGAGCAGCACGGTCACGCCGGCCCCGGCCAGCTCGCCGATCACCTCCCACAGGCCCTGCCGGCTGCGCGGGTCCAGGCCGGTGGTGGGCTCGTCCAGGAAGATCACCGAGGGGGTGCCGACCAGGCTGGCCGCCAGGTCGAGGCGGCGCCGCATCCCGCCGGAGTACGTCACCACCCGCCGGCCGGCGGCGTCGGCCAGGTCGAAGCGGTCCAGCAGTGCGGCGGCGCGGTCGCGGGCCGCCGGCCCCGGCAGCCCGGTGAGCCGCGCCAGCATGGTCAGGTTCTCCACGCCGGTCTGCCCGTCGTCGAGGGCCGCGTGCTGGCCGGCGAGGCTGATCGCCCGGCGTACCCGGCGCCTTTCGCGCACCACGTCGTGGCCGGCCACCCGGGCGACGCCCGAGTCCGGCCGGGTCAGCGTGGCCAGGATCCGCACGGTGGTGGTCTTGCCGGCCCCGTTCTGACCCAACAGGGCGTGCACCCCGCCGGTGGGCACCCGCATGGTCAGGCCGTCGAGGACGACGAGATCACCAAAGGACTTGCGCAGGTCGACCAGCTCGACCGCTGGTGGCCCGTTCACCATGATCACCCTCCGTTATCTGCGTATGGCATACGCTTTAATGCGTAGACCATACGCAGAAGCTAGGATGGCGGTCAAGAGCCGGTACGGAAGGTGAGTGAGCGAGTGGGCGAACCCGACGTCGAGCTGCCCGAAAACATCGCGCTCGCCTGGGGGCTGCGCGACCGCCCCAGCCGTGGCCCCAGGCGCAGCCTCAGCCTGGACCGGGTGGTGGCCGCCGGGATCCGGGTCGCCCAGGCGGAAGGGCTGCCGTCGGTGTCGATGAGCCGGGTGGCCGGCGAGTTGGGCGTGGCGACCATGTCGCTCTACCGGTACGTGCCGACCAAACAGGACCTGCTCGATCTCATGATCGACGCCGCCTTCGGGCCGCCACCGCCGCCACGCGCGCCGGACGAGGGCTGGCGGCCCGCGCTCACCCGGTGGGCCGAGGCCAACCTCGCCGCGCTGCGCCGGGAGCCGTGGATCCGGCACGTGCCGATCAGCGGCCCACCGATCAACCCCAACCAGGTGCGCTGGTTCGAGTGCGGGCTCGCCGCGCTGCGCGGCATCCCCCTGCGCGGCACCGAGCGGCTCTCCGCCCTCATGCTGGTCAGCGGGTACACCCGCAGCTGGGCGAACACCGTCGCCGACCTGGCCGAGGCCGCCGTCCGCACCGGGCAGACCCCCGACGAGGTGGGCCAGAACTACTGGCGATACCTGGCCGTGCTCACCGCCTCCGGCCCGTACCCGGCGATCCACGAGATGCTGACCGAGGGGGAGGACGACGAGGAGGACTACTTCGACGCGGAGTGGCGGTTCGGGCTCGGCCGGGTGCTCGACGGCGTCGAGGCGCTGATCCGGTCCCGCGACGCCGACCAGGGCTGACGCCCGGCCGCGATGCCCCAAGGCGCCAGCGCCCCGGTCAGGCCCGCTTCAGCAGGGTCAGCACCGCCCGCTCCGCCTGCTCCCGGGGCGTCGTCTCGTCCACCGGCGCGACCACGCCGTCGTGGAACAGGTCGACCACCCGAGGATCCACGTACGACGCGCGGGCCACCGTCGGGGTATTGCCGAGCAGTTCCGCCACCTGCCGCATCACCGCCACCACCGCCCGGCGCCGGGCGGTCACCGACCGGGGCGAGGGGAACGTGGCCAGCTCCGTCGCCGCGCGCACCGTGGCGTGCCAGGTACGGAAGTCCTTCGCGGTCATCTCACCGCCGCTGGCCTCACGCAGGTAGTCGTTGACCTCGTCGGCGCGGACGTCCCGCCAGTGCCGCCCGTCCCAGTAGCCGAACAGCCGCTCCGCCGCCCGCCGCCGGCGGCGCAGGTCGGTCAGCACCCGACACAGCTCCGGATCGGAGACCAGGCGTACCTGTTCGACGCCGCCCTTGGCCGGGAACTCGAAGACCACGCCGCCCCGGCGGGACCGGGTGTGCTCCGGGCGCAGCGTGGCCACCCCGAACGTCGGATCCTCCCCCGCCGCATACTGGTCGCTGCCGACCCGGAACGTGCCCATGTCGAGCAGCCGGGTCACCGTCGCCAACACCCGCTCGCGGCGCAGCCCCCGCCCCGCCAGGTCGTGGCCGACCCGCTCGCGCAGCGCCGGCAGCCGGTGGGCCACCTCCAGCACGTGGTCGAACTTCGCCTCGTCCTGCCGCTGCCGCCACAGCGGGTGGTAGAGGTACTGCCTGCGGCCGGCCGCGTCGACACCGATGGCCTGGATGTGCCCGTGGGGATGCGGCGCGATCCACACCTCGCGCCAGGCCGGCGGGATGACCAGCTCCCGCAGCCGGGCCAACTCCGCGACGTCCCGGACCGGCTCGCCGCGCGGATCCAGGAACGACCAGCCCTGCCCCCGCCGGCGACGCCGGTAACCCGGCCGACCCGGATCGCTACGCCGCAACCGCACGGTCCCTCCGTACCGCCCGTTCCACCTCGCCGACGGCCGTCAGCACCTCGTCCACACCGATGGCGGCCACCGCGACAGGGCTGCCGCCCCGCACGGGGCCCGGCGCCGACCCGGCCCAGAGCACCCGGTGCCGCCGGCGCTCCGGCGGCGGCCCCCACCGGCTCGGTGGGATCGGTCCGAAGAGCACCACCGAGGCGGTGCGGTACCCGGTGGCCAGGTGCGCCACCCCGGTGTCCCCGCTGACCACCAGGCGGGCCTGCGCCACCAGGGCGGCCAACTGGGCGAGGTCGGTCCGGCCGGCCAGCACCGCGGTCGCCGGCAGCCCGGCGGCGTACGCGATCCGCAGGGCGCCGGCCCGCTCCGGCGGGCTGCCGGTCAGCACCACCCGGTGCCCCCGCGCGGCCAGCTCCCGGGCCAGGGCGGCGTACCGCCCGGCCGGCCAGCGCTTGGCGGGAACCTTCGAGCCGGGATGCAGCACGGTGACGCCGCCGGGCATGGTCCCCGGTGCCGGGCGGCGCAGGTCCAGGTCGGCCGGGTCGGCCACGATGCCGTACCCGCGCAGCAGCCGGCACCAGCGCGGCACCTCGTGCTCGTCGTCGTCCCAGTCCGGGCCGTCGCCGTGCCCGGCTTCGGTGTTGGCGAAGGCGAACAGCCGGGCGGGGCGGGTGGCGGCGAGCAGCCGGTGCGACTCCGGGCCCCGACCGTGCAGGTTGACCGCGACCTCGACCGGCTCGGCAAGCCGGTCCGCCCGATCCCGCCGGTCCACCCGGTCCTGCCGGTCCACCCAGCCCTGCCGGTCCGGCCAGGCCGGGCGGTCCAGGCCGTCGGTGGGCAGCAGCCGGTCCACCCCGCCGACCAGCTCGACCAGCGGCCCGAGCCAGGCCGGCGCGGCGAGCACCAGCTCCCGGTCGGGGTACGCCGCGCGCAGCGCCCGCAGCGCCGGGACCGCCGTGGCGAGGTCACCGACGCCGAGGGCACGCAGCGCCAGGATCACGGGTACGACGTCTCCTGCTCGGCACAGACCACCAGCTCGCGGACCGCGCAGCCGGCGGGCTGGGACAGCGCGAACATGACGGCGGCGGCGGTGTCCGCCGGGTCGTTGAGCACCGCGTCCGGACCCGGGCGGTAGCGCGGGTCGCGCTCGTCGAAGAAGGCGGTACGCATCCCGCCCGGCACCAGCAGCGTGACGCCCACGGTCCCGGCCAGCTCGGCGGCGAGCGCCCGGGTGAAGCCGACCACCCCGAACTTCGCCGCGCAGTACGCCGTCGCGTCGCTGACCGCCTTCACCCCCAGGGTGGACGCCACCGTGACGACGGTGCCCCGGGACGCCGCCAGGAACGGCAACGCGGCCCGGATCACCGCGGCGGTGGCCAGCAGGTCGACGGTGACGATCCGCTCCCATGTCTCGGCGGGGATGTCGGCGAGCCGGCCGGGCACGTCGACGCCGGCGGCGGTGACCACGCCGTCCAGTCCGCCCGCACGCTCGGCCAGTTCGCGGGTGGCCCGCTCGGCGGCCCGGGTGTCGGCCAGGTCGCACTCCACCCAGGGCACCCCGTCGGCGGGCGGTCGCCGATCCAGCACCAGCGGCCGGCCGCCGGCCCGGGCCACCGCCGTCACCACCGCCGCGCCCAGCCCGCTGGCGCCGCCGGTGACCAGCACCGTCCTCCCGGCACCCGGCGCGCTCACCGGCCCACCCCCTCGATGCTGGCGCCGGCCGTCGCGGCGATCATCGCGGTGGTGGACCGCCCGTCCAGGTAGGGGACCACCACGGTGTGCCCGCCCCAGCGGCGCAGGATCTCCGCCTCGGGCAGGCTGTCACCGTCGCCGGCACCGGTGGTGTAGTCCCCGCCCTTGACCCAGATGTCCGGACGCAACCAGGACAGCGCTGCCACCGGCGTCGGCTCGTCGAAGATCATCACCGCGTCGACGCAGCTCAGCGCGGCGAGCAGGCGGCTGCGGTCGTCCTGCCGCATGACCGGCCGCTCCGGTCCCTTGAGACCGCCGACGCTGGCGTCGGAGTTGAGGCACACCACCAGGCAGTCGCCGAGCTGCCGGGCGGCCTGCAGCGTCGCCACGTGACCGGCGTGCAGCAGGTCGAAGCAGCCGCCGGTGGCGACGACCGTACCCCCGGCCGCGCGGACCCGGGCCACCACGGCGGCGGCCGCGGCCACCCCCACCCGGTCGCCGGCCACCGCGGTGTGCACGGCCTGCGGGGCCCGACGCACCGGCGGCGGCAGGGCCGTCGCCACACCCCCGTCCGCCACATAGGCCGACGCCTCCACCACCGCCTCCTGCACCGCCTCGGACACCAGCGCCCCCCGGGCCAGGGCGAGACCGGCGGTCACCGCGAAGCGGTCACCCGCACCGCAGGTGTCCCCCTCGGCGGCGACCGGGGCGGGCACCACCAGCGGTGTCGACCCGGCGTGGCTGAGCAGCGCGCCGTCGGCGCCGAGCGTCACCGCGACCGCGCCCGCCCCCCACCGCTGCCGCAGGCGCTGCGCACCCTCGGCGGCGGTGGCCAGCCGGCTGGCCCCGGCGGGCGCCTCCATCAGCTCACGCACCTCCGCCTCGTTCGGCGTGACCAGGTTCGCCCCGGGCACCGCGGCCGGCCCGCGCGGGTGCGGATCCCACACCACCGGTGCCCGGATCGACGCCAGGGCCGCCCGCAGCGCCGGCTGCCGCGCCACCCCCCGGCCGTAGTCGCTGACCAGCACCACCGACGCCCGGTCGAGCACGCGCAACACCGGCTCACCCGGCTGACCCGGCTCACCGGCGCCGCCCCGGTCGTGGCGCAGCAGCACCCGGCCACCGGCCCGCAGGCGGATCTTCTCCGGGGTCGCCCCGGCCAGCCGCAGCGGGTACACCTGCACCCCGGCGGCGGCCAGCAGCACGCTCAACCTGGCCCCCCCGGCGTCGTCGGCCAGCGCGGTGACCAGGATGACCTCGGCGCCCTGCGCGGCGGCGAAGACGGCGGAGAGCCCGGCCCCGCCGGGCCGGTCGACGTGGGCGGTCTCGTCGAGCACGGGCACCGGCGAGTCCGGACAGAGCCGGTTCACCATGCCCTCGACGTCCCGGTCGAGCAGGGTGTCGCCGACCACCACCACAGGTCCCGTCACGCTGTCCTCCTCACGCCTGCACCGACCGCGCGGTGCCGCCGTCCAGCACCACCTCGACGCCGGCCCGCACCGGCCCGGCGGCCGGCGCGGGCTCCGCCTGGTCGACCTGCTCGACCATCGCCTGTTCGACGTACTCGCAGAGCAGGTGACTGGAGACCAGATGCAGCTCCTGCACGACCTGTGGGTCCGGTGAGTCCACCGCGAGCACCTCGTGGCAGGCGTCGGCGAGCGGGTTCGGGGCCAGCCCGGTGAACGCCCAGCAGCGCAGCCCCGCCTCCCGGCCGGCCTGCGCCGCGGTGAGCAGGTTGGCGCTGCCGCCGCTGGTGGAGAGCAGCAGCAGCACGTCGTCGGGGCGGCCGTGGGCGCGGACCTGGCGGGCGAAGACCTCGTCGTAGCCGTAGTCGTTGCCGATCGCGGTCAGCGCCGAGGTCTCGGCGTGCAGGGCGATGGCGGACAGCGGCTGGCGGTCGTCGCGGAGCTTGCCGACCAGTTCGGCGGTGAGGTGCTGCGCCTCGGCGGCGCTGCCGCCGTTGCCGGCCACCAGGAGCCGGCCACCGGCGGTGAGCCGACCCGCCAGCGTGGCACCCCACCGGGCGAGCAGCGGTTCGCACCTGCGGTACGGCGGCAGCGCCGCGGCCAGGTGCGCCAGGTGCGCGTCGAGCAGGGTGGTCGCCGGCATCAGGCCACCACCCGGGTCGGCCGACGCACGGCGGCCACCTCGGCGTAGACCTCGGAGAGGCGCTGGGCGGTGACCGTCCACGAGTAGTGCTGGCGGACCCGGGCCCGGGCCGCACCCGCGTACGCGAACCGGCGGATCCGGTCGTCGAGTAGCCCCCGCAGCGCCTCCCCCAACGCCCGCGGATCCCGCGCCGGCACCAGGTCACCGGTCACCCCGTCGACCACCGTGTCGCGCAGGCCGCCGACGGCGGTCGCCACCACCGGAACCCCGCACGCCATCGCCTCCAGCGGGGTCAGCCCGAACGGCTCGTACCAGGGCGCGGCGACCAGGATGTCCGCCGAGCGGTACCAGCGGCCCATCTCCTCGCGGGGCACCGCACCGACCAGGCGAACCCGGTCGGCGACGCCGCAGCTGCCGGCGAGGGCACGCAGCCGCCGGGCGTACGGGTCGGCCTCCAGCAGGCCGGCCGGTGGGCCGCCCACCACCACGCACTCGGCCTCGGGCACGTGCGCCATCGCGCGTACCACGGTCTGGAAGCCCTTGCGCTCCACCAGCCGGCCCACGGTGAGGATCCGGGCCCGGCCGGGTTCCCGCTCGGTGGCCGGCCCCAGCGGGGCGAACGTGCCCAGGTTCACCCCGGACGGGATGACGGTGATCCGGGACCGCGGCACCCCCATCCGGACCAGCTCGCCGACCTCGTCGCGGCACTGGGCGATCACCCGGTCGACCGCGCGGCCCAGCTGGAGTTCGTACCCGATCCGCCGGGCCGGGCTGGTGTCCTGCACACCCTGGTGGCGGCGCTTCACCGTGCCGAGGGCGTGGTACGTCTGCACCACCGGCACCCCGGTCTGCCGGCCGGCCTCCAGCGCGGCCAGGCCGCTCATCCAGAAGTGCGCGTGGATCACCTCGGGTGCCCAGTCCCCGCCCCGCCAGCGGTCGACCAGCCAGGCGCCGAACGGCCCCATGTGCGGCAGCAGCGCGTCCTTGGCCACCGGCTCGGCCGGCCCGGCGGGGACGTGCACCACGTCGTAGCCGTCCGGGCCGCGTACGGTCACCGGTAGGTCCACCGCGTCGCGGCGGGTGTAGACCCGCACGTCGTGCCCGGCGGCGGCGAGCGCGGCGGAGAGTTCCGCGACGTGCGTGTTCTGGCCGCCGGCGTCCTCGCCGCCCAGGATCGCGAGCGGGCTGGCGTGCTCCGAGATCATCGCTATCCGCATACTTCCTCCTCCAGCAGCCGGTCCCAGTCGGCGAGGAAACGGTCGAGGCCGTAGCGTTCCTGGGCGGCGGCGCGGGCCTCGGCGCCCGCCCGGCGCGCCCGGTCCGGCTCCGCGACGAACCGGCCGGCGGCCTCCAGCAGGGTGTCGACGCGGGTGGCGAGGGCACCGGCGCCCGGCGGCACCGCCGCCACCGCCTCGGTGGTGGCCAGCGCCACCACCGGCATGCCCATGGTCATCGCCTCGATCAGGCTCAGCCCGAGCGAGGTCCACCGGCACAGGTGCAGGTACGCCCGGCGCTTCGCCAGCTCGGCGTGCATCCGATGCTGCGGCACGTCGTCGTGGCTGGTCAGCCGGTCGGCGGGCAGGCCGAGATGCGCGGCCAGCCCGGCCACCTTCATGCCGAAGACGTCCAGCGGGGCGATCTCGGCGAACCGGGGCAGCAGGTCGGTGCCGGTGACCCGCCAGCGGCGTACCGGCTCGTTGATCACGACGGCCAGCCGGTCCAGCTCGCCGGTGTACGCCACCGCCGGCGGCACGATGCCGTGGTCGACGACGGTGGTGCGGGTGGCGCCGGTGTCCCAGAAGAGTTCGTTGAACGCGGTCACGTGGGCGATGAGCAGGTCGTCCCGGTCGGCCATCGGGTGACGGCTGTTCGGCACGGCGCCGTCCTTCGGCGTGTTGTGCTCCACGTAGATCGCCGGCAGGTCCCGGCCCGGCCGGCGGCCGAGCCACTCCGTGGCCAGGTCGAGTTCCTCGGGGCGTTGCAGGATCACCAGGTCCACCTCGGCGGTCCGCAGCTGCTCCGGGCTCACCTCGGCGGCGCTCTCCGGCCAGGTGTAGGTGCGGGCGCGGCCCAGCCCGTACGGCCCCCGGTCCGGGGTGGCCGGGACCAGGTAGCGGTGTTTGCCGTGCACGAACGAGGTGGTCCAGGAGCCGTGCACGTGCCAGAGCAGGATGTTCATCGGCCCCTCCCGCCGCCGGTGACCACCGCCGGTGCCGGCCGGGCCGCCGAGGCGACCACGACCGCCGGCCGGTGCGCTGGCACCCGGTCCGGCGGGACGCCCAACAACCGCAGGGCGTCGAGGACCGCGCCCGGCTCGACGGTGCTGAGGCAGGGGTGGCCCGGGACCGGGCAGCGCGCGGCCCGGGTGTCGCGGCAGGCGGCGGTGGCGTCGCCGAGGCGTACCGCCGGCACCCGCCAGGGCCCCCACTGACCGAAGGGGACGGTGGGGGCGAAGAGGCTGACCACCGGTACCCCGTACGCGGCGGCCAGGTGCGCCGGGCCGGTGTTGCCGACCACCACGGCACCGGCGGCGGCGACCACACCGGCCAGCTCGGCCAGGCCGGTCCGGCCGCCGAGATCCCGGCAGTGCCGTCCGGCGACCCGGGCGGTGAGGTCGCGCTCGTGCGGCCCGCCGGTGACCACCACCCGGTGACCGGCGGCGGTCAGCTGCCCGGCGATCCGTTCGGCCAGCTCGGGCGGGCAGCCCCGGGCCGGTGCCGCCGAACCGGGATGCAGCACCACGTAGCCCGGCTCGCCGGCCTCGGGCGGGGGCGGTGGCACCGGCCGCAGTCGCAGCTGCGGCTGGTCCCCCGTGGGAAGCATGTAGCCGGCGGCGGCGGCCAGCGACAGGGCACGTTCGGCCTCCGGGACACCGGCCGGCACCCGGTGCCGCACGTCGAGCAGGCTCCCCGGGTAGTCGTCGCTGATCGCGGCGATCCGCCCGACACCGGCCATCCGCAGCAGCAGCGCCAGCGGCAGCGGCGACTGGTGGAAGGAGGTGAAGATGACCGCCTCGTCGGCCGCCACGGCCGCCAACCGGGCGACCAGGGCGGCCATCTCGGTGGGCCGCACCGGCGCGGGGGCCGGGTCGATCCAGGGCAGCCGGTGCTCGACGATCTCGTCGACGCCGGGCAGCAGTTCGGCGGCGTCCCGCCCGCGCGGGCCGCAGAGCAGCACCACCCGGTCGGCGCCACCGGCGACCGCCCGGATGCCCGGTCCGGTCACCAGCACGTCGCCCGCCGAGTCCGACCGCACCACCAGCACGGTCCGCCCCCGCCCGGCGGCGGGGCGCTCCGCCGGCCGCAGCGACTGCTGGCGGCGCAGGATCTCGGTGACCGCCGACGACAGGTCGGCGCTCACCCAGGGCGCCGCCGCGACCTCCTCGGCCCGGGTCACCGGCGTCGGCACCAGGACCGCCGCCGCACCGGCCGCCAGCGCCGCGGTGACGTCCCGGCCGATGTCGCCGATCATCACGCACCGGGCGGGTACGGTGCCCAGCGCCCGGGCGGCGGCGTGCACCAGGCCCGGTGCCGGCTTGCGGCACGGGCAGCCGTCCCCGTCGTCGTGCGGGCAGACCTGCCAGGAGTCGAAGGGGCCTAGCAGAGCCTCGATCCGGCGGTGCACCCGGCGCAGCTGTTCCTCGGTGAACAGGCCCCGGGCCAGCCCGGACTGGTTGGTCACCACGGCGAGCTTCAGGCCGGCGGCCCGCAACCGGTCCAGCGCCGCCCGGGCGCCCGGCATCGGGCGCACCTTGTCCGGATCTCCGTTGTACGGCACGTCCTCGACCAGGGTGCCGTCCCGGTCCAGCAGGACCGCGTCGAACAGGACCGGGCTCGCCCCGACCGGGCCGGCACCGGCCAGCACCCCGGCTGACCTGCGCTGATCCGGCTCCCCATGGTCCTGTCGCACGCGCGGCGGGTTCCCTGCGCCCCGGGGAGTAAACGTCGGCCGTCGGCGGCACCGGAGCGGCGCCGCCCGCGGTGGCCTTACCCACGGCCCCCGAGAAGCTAACCCGACGACTCGTTGGCCCGGACCCCGGCCGGGTACCGCCAGGTGATGGCGGTCGTCGGGAGAAGGCGTCGACCTGACCCGGGCGCCCGGACGGGGAGCCATTTCACCCCGGAAGGGACATGTAGTTACGCTCTCGGGGAACCCTGTCCGCCGACCGAGGATGTCCCCCATGATCGAACCCGTCCAGTTACCTTCGCCGTGGCGGGACGCGCGCCTGACCGTCGTGGTCCCGACCTACAACGAGGCGGGCAACCTGCCGCTGCTGGTCGAGCGCCTCCTCGCCCTGCCGCTGCCCGGGCTGAAGGTGCTGGTCGCCGACGACAACTCACCGGACGGCACCGGCGAGGTCGCGGACAAGCTCGCGATCGAGCACCCCGAGCGGGTCGAGGTGGTGCACCGGCCGGGCAAGGAGGGTCTCGGCCGGGCGTACGTGGACGGAATCAGCCGGGCGCTCGACGGCGGCGCCGAGTACGTCGCCCAGATGGACGCCGACCTGTCCCACCCGCCGGAGGCGTTGCCCGGCATGCTCGGTGCCCTGCTGTCCACCCAGGCCGGTGTGGTGATCGGGTCACGGTACGTGCCCGGCGGCGAGCTGGACGAGAACTGGCCGCTGTACCGGCGGGCGCTCAGCGGCTGGGCGAACCTCTACGTGCACACGCTGCTGCGGGTGCGGATCCGCGACCTGACCGCCGGTTTCAAGATCTGGCGGGCCGACGCGCTGCGGAACATCGGGCTGGAGCGGGTGCAGTCCAACGGCTACAGCTTCCAGGTCGAGATGCACTACCTCGCCACCAAGCTTGGGCACACGATTCTCGAGGTGCCGATCCGGTTCGAGGAGCGGCGCGACGGTGACTCGAAGATGACCACCGCCACCAAGATCGAGAGCGCCCTGATGCCGTTCAAGCTGCGTACCCGGCACCGCAACATCGAGCCCTGACCCCGCCGGCACCGGTCGGCGGTGGTCAGCGGTACACGGCCCGGTGCGCGGTGGCCACCGCCCGGTGGTAGGCGGCACCGGTGAGGGCCCGGTCGCGGGCCAGGGCGGCCCGGGCCGCGTTCGCGCCGGGGGCGCCGTGCACCCCACCGCCGGGATGCGCCGACGCACTGGCCAGGAAGAGCCGGTCCACCGGCGTGTCGGCGCGGCCGAGACCGGGGATCGGCCGCAGGAACAGCTGCTGGTAGGGGGCGGCGGTGCCACCGCCCAGCGCGCCGCCAACCAGGCTCGGGTTGGCCTCCTCCAACTCGGCCGGACCGGCCACGTGCCGGCCGACCACCCGGCTGCGGAACCCGGGCGCGGCGGACTCCAGCACCTCCTCCATCCGCGCGACGTGGGCCATGACCTCCTCGGCGCGCCAGGTCCGGCGAAACGGCAGGTGGGTGTAGGACCAGAGCGACTCGGTGCCCGGCGGGGAGTGACCCGGATCCGCCACCGACATCTGCCCCACCAGCAGGAACGGGTCGGTCGGCAGCTCGTCCCGGGCCAGCGCGGCGGCGTAACCGGTCAGCCCGCCCAGATCCCCGCCCAGGTGCACGGTGCCGACGGTGGCCAGCTGACGGTTGGTCCAGGGCACCGGCTCGGCCAACGCCCAGTCCACCTTCAGCGTCGCGCCGTCCCAGCGGAAGTGCGCCAGGTCGGCCACCAGCCGGGGCGGCAGCGCGGCGGCGCCGACCAGGTCCAGGTAAAGCGCGGGCGCGGGCACGTCGGCCAGCACCGCGCGGCGGGCCCGCCAGTGGCCACCACCGACGGTGCGAACGCCCACCGCCCGGCCCCGGGCGACCAGCACCCGGTCCACCCGGGCGCCGTACTGGATCCGGCCGCCCCGCTCGGTCAGCCGGGCCACCAGCGCATCGGTGATCTTCTGTGCCCCGCCGGCCGGCACCGGCCAGCCGACCTGCTGACCGAGCATGGCCAGCAGCCAACCGAACACGCCGGAACCGGCCTCCTCGGTGGACAGGTCGGTGTGCAGGGCGCACCCGGAGAGCAGCGCCGGCCCGCCGGCGCCAGCGAACAGTTCCTCGCCGAGCCGCCGCGCCGGCAGCACCATCTGTCGGGCCAGCCGCAACGTGCCGCCCACGTGCAGCCGACGCAGCAGGCCGAGGCCACCACGCACCGGCGGGAACGGGGTGGTGATCAGCTCCAGCATCGGGTCGGCGACCTGCCGCCACTGCGCGTACGCGTCCAGCCACCGCGCGCCGTCGCCGGGTGCGAACGTCTCCAGCGACGCCGCGGTGACCTCGGGATCCCGGTTGAGCACCGCCGCCCGGTCGTCGGGGAACAGGTGGGCCAGCACGTCCGGGGCGTGCCGCCAGGTGAGCCCGTACCGTGGCAGGTCGAGCCCGCGCAGCACCGGTGAGGCGTAACCGAGCGGGTAGAAGGAGCTGAACAGGTCGCTGAGGTAGCCGGGCGCGGTCACCTCGGCCGAGCGGATCGCTCCACCGGGCACGCCGGTCGCCTCCAGCACCAGCACGTCCCAGCCGGCGTCGGCCAGCAGGTTCGCGGCGACCAGGCCGTTGTGTCCCGCGCCGACGACGACGGCGTCGGCCCGCTCGGCGCCAAGGGAACCCGGCAACATCATCCGCAGACGCTACCCCGAGGCATCGGGGCGAAACGTTTGCCGGGCCGGGGCCGGGGCATGCAGCGCGCCATGTACACGGTTGCGCAACTCATCGGTGGCGTCTGGGGCGCCGGCGGGGAGGCCGGCGAGCTGGTGGTGCACGATCCGGCGGACGGCAACCGGGTGACGAGCGCGCCGGTCGCGACCGCCGACGAGGTCGACAAGGCGGTGGCGGCGGCCCGCGGGGTCGCGGCGGAGTGGGCGGCGGTGGCCCCGGCGGAGCGGGCCGCGACCCTGCACCGGATCGCCGACGCGGTGGCCGGGGCCGCCGACGACCTGGCACGGGCGACCACCGCCGAGATGGGCAAGCCCCTCGCCGACGCCCGCGGCGGCGTCGAGGCCGGCATCGCCACCCTGCGGCAGTACGCCGAACTCGCGCCCGCCCGGGGTGGCCGTACCCTGCACGGCGATCCCGCCGCGATCGACTTCATGACGCCGCAGCCACGCGGCGTGGTCGCCGCCATCACCCCGTGGAACGATCCCGTCGCGGTGTCCTGCGGGCTGCTCGGCGCGGCCCTGGTCACCGGGAACGTGGTGCTGCACAAGCCCAGCGAACGCACCCCGGCGACCGGGTGGCTGCTGGCCCGGGCGTTCGACGCCGCCCTACCGGCCGGGGTGCTGTCGCTGCTCACCGGTGGGCCCGCGACCGGCGCGGCGCTCGCCGCCGCCGAGGTGGACATGGTGGCGCACGTGGGCGCCACCGCCACCGGCCGGGCGATCGCCGCCGCCGCGGCCGCCACCGGCGCGAAGGTGCTGCTGGAGAACGGCGGCAGCGACCCGCTCGTTGTCGACGCCGACGTCGACCCGAGCTGGGCCGCCGATCAGGCCGCCCTGGGCGCCTTCGCCAACGCCGGACAGATCTGCGTCGCGGTGGAGCGGATCTACGCCCACCGCGACGTCGCCGGGGACCTCGTGGACGCGCTGGTCGAGCGGGCCGCGGCGCTGCGCGTCGGACCGGGCCTGGACCCGGACACGCAGCTCGGCCCGCTGGTCGACCGGCGGCACCGCGACCAGGTGCACGGGCAGGTCACCGCCGCCGCGGCCGACGGTGCGCGGATCCGCGTCGGCGGCACGCTGCCCGAGGGCCCGGGTGCCTTCTACCCGGCGACGGTGCTGGACGGCTGCCGGCACGACATGCCGCTGATCCGCGAGGAGACGTTCGGTCCGGTCGCCCCGGTGGTGGTGGTTGACTCGTTCGCCGAGGCGCTGCGCTGCGCGGCCGACTCGCCGTACGGGTTGGCCGCGACCGTGCTGACCGGGTCGATGAGCCATGCCCAGCGGGCCTGGCGGGAGCTGCCGGTGGGCACCGTCAAGGTGAACGCGGTCTTCGGCGGTGCCCCGGCCGGTGCCGCCCATCCCCGGCGCGGCAGCGGCCAGGGCTTCGGCTACGGACCCGAACTGCTCGACGAGTTCACCGCCACCAAGGCCGTACACCTGCAGGCGCCGGGCGGTGGTCACTGGTGAGCCGGCGCGGGGGCCCGCTCCCGACGTACGCCGGGATCGGGCCTCCACCGGGGCTCCGGGCGGGTCAGTCGCCGCGGGCCTTCGCGGTCTGCCGGTTGTTGGCCTTCTGGATGGCCTTGACCAGTTCGGGCTTGGTCATCCGCGACCGTCCCGGCACGTCCAGCTTGCGGGCCACCTCCATGAGGTGCTCCTTGGGGGCGTTGGCGTCCACCCCGCCGGCGGTGGGTGCCCGCCGGGCCGGGCCGCCGCCCGCGGCCTGCTCGTCGCTGGGGCCCTTGCGGCCCTTCGGCTCCCAGTGGTCACCGATCTTCTCGAACTCGTGCTTGACGGCGGCGAACGCGGTGCGGTGCGCCCGTTCGCCCTCGCCGTAGGTCTCGACCGCCGAGTCGTGCGTCTTCTCCCAGGTGCGCTGCGCCTTGTCCGGCGAGCGCCGCAGCGTGCTGGGAAGTACCTCGCGCCCGGGCATCTCGATCCTCCTCCGTGTGCGAGCCATTCCCGTTGGCGTTCCCCCCGGGCGCGGTGGCAAACGCCACCCGGTTTGCCGGATGACGGGGCCGGGTATCGGCGGGGCCATCGACGAGCCGCGCGCCGGCCTCGCACCAGGGAGCGGTGGATGACGACGACGAAGCCCGACCCCCCGTCCGCTGACCCGCCGGCCGCCGACCCGCCGGTGGCGCGGCTGCCCGGCATCCGCCAACTGCACTGGCCGACCTGGCGCGGCGTGCTGATCCGCAGCGGCCGCAACTACCTGCGGGACAACTGCACGGACTGGGCCGCCGCGCTCACCTACTACGGGGTGCTGGCGCTCTTCCCCGCCACCGTCGTGGTGGTCGCCCTGGTCGGCCTGGTCTCCGACGGGGAGCGCACCGTCGACACCGTGCTGGACCTGGCCCGCGACATCGGCGCCGGCTCGGTGGTGGCCAACGAGGGCTTCGTCGGCGTGGTCCGGGGGGTGGTGGATCAGAACAGCTCCGCCGGGGTGCTGCTGAGCTTTGGTCTGCTCGGCGCCCTCTGGTCGGCCTCGAACTTCATCGCGTCGTTCACCCGGGCGTCGAACGCGATCTACGGGGTGGCCGAGGGGCGGCCGGTGTGGCAGTTGCGCCCGACGCAGCTCGGGCTCGCGGCGCTGTCGCTGGTGCTGCTCGCCGTGGTCGCCGCCGGCCTGATCGTCAGCGGCCCGGTCGCCGACGCGGTCGGCAACCTGCTGGGCGCCGGCGACGTGACCCGTACCGCGTGGGCCGTGGCCAAGTGGCCGGCGCTGGCGTTGATCGCGATGCTGCTGCTGTCCCTGCTGTTCTGGGCCGCGCCGAACGTGCGCCAGCCCCGGTTCCGCTGGCTCACCCCCGGCGGGACGGTGGCCCTGCTGGCCTGGGCGCTCGGCTCCTTCGGCTTCGGCCTGTACGTGGCGAACTTCGGCTCGTACGACACGACCTACGGCAGCCTGGGCGCGGTGATCGCCTTCCTGGTCTGGCTCTACCTGTCCAACTCCGCGCTCATGCTCGGCGTCCAGATCAATGCCGAACTCCAGCGGGGCCGGGTGCTCCAGTCGGGCGCGCCGGACGCCGACGAGCCCGTGCTGCCACCCCGCTCCCCGGCCGCTTCGTGACCGCTTGCCGGGTTTACCACCCCCGCCGCCGGGTAGCGCAGAAGGCATGGATCGCGGCAACAGCAAGCACGCACCGAGAGTCGACGACGAGATGAGTCAGGAGGTCAGCGGCCTCGTGCAGGGGCCGGGGACCGGCGGCTCACGGGTCGACGAGTTCCGGGTTCCCGAGCCCGCGGGCGAGGACCAGCCGGAGGCCACCACCGCCCCGGCCGGCGACCTGCGCAGCGGCTCTCCCCAGGGAATGACCTCGGAGGACGTCGAGGCACGTAGCCGGCTCGGGCGGTTCATCACGATGAGCGCCCTGCCCGGTGACCGGGCCGCGCTGCTCGCCAACGCGCGTGACAACGAGGCCCCCGACGACGTGATGGCCGAGTTGGCACGCCTGCCCGAGGACACCCGCTACCAGACGGTGTCCGAGGTGTGGGCGGCGCTCGGCCACAGCAACGAGACGACGCGCTGGTGAGGCGGACCAGACGCGGTCCGAGCCCGCACGGGCGCAGGAGAGGATGCTGATGAGTGGCGTTACCGAGCACGTCGACGTGGCCGTCCCGGTCCGGACGGCGTACGACCAGTGGACGCAGTTCGAGGAGTTTCCCCACTTCATGGAGGGTGTGGAGGAGGTCCGCCAGCTCTCCGACACGATGACCCACTGGACCGTCGAGATCGCCGGGGTGAAGCGCGAGTTCGACGCCGAGATCACCGAGCAGCTGCCCGACGAGCGGGTGGCCTGGCGCTCGACCGGCGGCACGCAGCACGCCGGGGTGGTCACCTTCCACCGGCTGGACGAGGGCAGCAGCCGGGTCAGTCTCCAGCTGGAGTTCGACCCGCACGGCGTCATCGAGCAGGCCGGCGACAAGCTCGGCGTGGTCGACCGCCGGGCAAAGGGTGACCTGCAACGGTTCAAGACGTTCATCGAGCGGCGCGGCCAGGAGACCGGTGCCTGGCGTGGCACCGTCGACCGTCCGCAACCCTGATCAGCACAGCGTCATCGACGGCCGCCGGGAACACCGGCGGCCGTCGCCGTGCCGTTTGCGGGGACCGGGTCGGGGTACGGCGATGACATGACCGACGACAGGGTGTGGCGCGACGAGGAACGACTCCCGCTGGAGGAACTGGACCGGGCCGTCGCCCGCTCCTCGCTCGACGGGCAGGCCGACGACGTGACCGCCAACGACGCCGGCGAGGAGGCCGCCTTCGGCCACGGCCCCGAGCCCGCCGACCGGGGCGCCGAGATCCCCGGCACCGGCCGCGAGCCGACCGACCCCGACCGCGCCTACCGCCCCTCCACCACCGGCCGCACCGGCCCCGACAACCTCTGAACCCCCTCCCTCTGCCCGCGGTTCGGGGGTGGGGAATCGGGCGGGGTGGGAAAAATCGGCCGTTCGGGTGACGGCAGTGGCGGGTGGCGCGGGCAAGACTTTCGGAATGCATCAGGGCTCCGGCTTCCTCACCACGCGTCAGCGTCGCCTGGCATGGCTCGGCTTTCTCCTCGCCGCCGTCCAGGCACCCGTCTCCGCCAAGCTGGTCGAAGACAGCTCCTGGCTGTTCAGCCTCTGCGTGGCGGTGATGGTGGCGACCGTGATCATCGCCGACGACGCGGCGCGCCGCCGCCCGGCGGACGCCCGCTCCTCGGACTGAGCCGCCAACCGGTCGCGCCCACCACGGGAGTCACCGAGAGTCGCGCGGGCGGGCCTCGTGTCCGGGCCGGCCCCGGGTGCGACGGCGCTCCTTCATCTCCGCCTCGTAGAGGTGCCGCCGGCCGCCCACCAGGTGCTCGCGCGCCGATCGGTCCACCTCACGGAACAGCGCGTGGTAGCCGTCGTCGAAGTCCTCGACGATCTGGAACGTCCACCGCCCGGCGATGACGTTGCGGCCGACCAGTTCGTCGGCGATCCGGTCGGCGATCGCGGGGTGCCCGGCGTCGCGGAACATCCGTACCGCATGGTCGAGCATCAGGTCGGCGTGACCGATGAGCTGGTGCAGCGAGTAGAGGTGGCCCCGGGCCCGTTCCACGCACTCCAGTGCCTCGCTGAGCTTGCCGAGAGCTGCCACCGTGTCGTCGCTCACCCCGGCGGGCCGCCGGTGCCGCTCGTCGGGTCCGTCGGTGGTGTCCATCCGTGTCTCCCTGGTGCCGGTCGTGCCGGGGTGCGCGGTCTCTTGCCGGGCGCCCGGTTCGGCCCCCCGGGTCCGGCCGGACACCCACGGAGGATGCCGTGACCAGCCGAGCGGCCGAGGTCGGTGCCGGTACGCGTTGGCTAGATTCGTTCCCCATGCGCGTGCCGTCGAACCAGGTCCTCTCCCCCACCGCCGTCGACTCGGCGCGGTCCAGTCTCGTCGCGCTCGCCAACGCCGTCGGTCTCGACGGGCTCGCCGCCGCCACCGCCCGGCCGGGCCTGCTCGCCGTGATCGACCAGCACGCCGCCGCGGTGCGGGACAGCCTGCACGGTGACCGCCGACCGTTGACCGCCGCCTCCCTCGCCGGCTACGCCGAGGGGGTACGCGCCGCCGCGGTGGAACACGGCTGGCAGCCACCCGGCGGCGAGGTCGACTGGTCGGAGCCGGACTGGGTGCTGCTGCGCCTGCTCGCCGTCTGCGCGCTGACCGTCGGGCTGGGTCAGCGGGCCCCGCAGCCACCGCCGCTGTAATAGACCGGTCGACGGGTGCCCACCGCGCGGCGGACACCCGTCTTCCTCGCGTCGACGCGAACCACCGTCACGGACGGAACTGCTGGGTCTCGTCGCCCGTCGTCCCTGACTGGTAGGTGCCGCGCCCCCCGGCCATCGAGGACTCCTGCCCCCGGGAGGCCGGCTGGGTACGCCCGGCACCCGCCCGGTCGGCCATCTGCCGCTGCATGTCGCCGCGGCCGGCCTCGGCCCCCTGCCGCTGGTCGCGGATCGCCCGCGACTCCTCGGCGACCCGGTTGAGCCAGCCTTCCCAGCGATTCTGCATCGGCCGCACCAGACCACCGCCAACGCCGATGATCAGGATGCCGGCCACCGTGGCTAGCACCGCGATCAGCACGGGTTGGGTGACGGTAGTGGCGATGCCGACCTGGTTGAGCGCCGCGATGACACCCAGCGCGATGATGAAGATCGCCGTCACATCGGCCACGAACCGGCCGTACGACAGCCCGCCGAGCGCGCCGGTGACGAGGTCCCGCACCGCGTTGGCGATCGCGGCGGCGATCACCACGATGACGATCGCCACGAAGGCCCTCGGCAGCCACGCCACCACGCCCGAGATCAGGTCGCTGATCGCGTTGGGCCCCCAGACACCGAAGGCGAACTGCAGCGTGAACAGCAGCACGGCGTAGTACGCCAGTCTCGCCAGAATGTCACTGGCGTCGTACCTCGTCCGTTCCAGCGCACGCTTGATACCGCCCCGTTCGACCGCTCGGTCGAACCCCACCCGTTCCAGGACCGCGTCCACGATCTTGAGTACGGCTCTGGCGATGAGCCATCCGACCACCAGGATCGCGATGAACGCGATGGCCCGCGGCACGAACAGCAGCACCGACCTCCACATGTCGGCCGCAGCGTCACCGATGTTGACCTGCCTGGCCGCGAGGGTTTCCGGCATGATGTCCCTCCTGTCGATGGTTTGCCCCGCGCGCTTACCCCTTCGCCCGGTGAGCACGCCGCGCCGGTCAGCTCCTTTTTCCGGACAGATCGCGACGGACCGGCTGTGACCTGCTCTGATGTCCCGGCGCGACGCGCCCGGCCGATGATCGGAAACACCTTCCGAGCGGGCGGACTAGGCTGCGTTCATGCCAGGAACGGTCGGGCGGGTTCCCGCGTCAGCCGGCCCCGTCGAGGGGGCGGCGGCGCAGGGCACCCCACCCGTCGGCCACCACCCGTGGGGCGCCACCGCCCTCGGCCCGTACGAGTCCTGGGATCCGGCCGTCCGGGCGACCGTCGAGGTGGTGCTCGCCTCCCCCGCGCCGATGGCACTGCACCTCGGCGACCAGTTGCTGCTGCTCTACAACGAGGCGTACGCGGAACTGATCGGCGATCGTCATCCGCAGGCCGTGGGGCGGCCCGCCGCGGAGGTCTTCGCGGAGGTCTGGCAGCGCCCGGGCGTCGGCGACATCATCGAACACACCTACCGCACCGCTGAGGCGTTCCTGGAGCGGAATGTCCCGTTCCCGCTCCGCCGTGCCGCCGGCGACCCCGATCAGGCCGTCTACACCCGGGCCTGCTCCGCCGTGCGGGACAGCCGCGGCCGGATCGTGGGCGTGCTCGCCGTGGTCGCCGAGACCAGCCCGGCCACCCGGCAGCTGCGGGAGCTCAGCGACTTCGCCGCGGCGCTGTCCGGCACCCTCACCCTGGACGACGTGGCCCGGGTCGCGCTGCGCTACGCGATCACCTCGTTCGACGCCGACCGCGTCTCGTTCGCCGTCGACGACGGCGGCGGTGGGTGGCGCATGGTCCGGCGGGTCCGGGGCGAGCTGGTCGACGAGGCGGACGAGCGGCTGCCCCCGTTGTGGCGGCGCGGCCCGGCGGACTGGCCGGCCCCGGCGGTGGCCACCGCGCGCAGCGGTCAGGCGGTCTTCACCGACGACGGTCAGCCCCTGCGCGACATCGCGGTCGACCGGCACGACCAGAAGGTCCGTGCCCTGGCGGCGGTGCCGCTGCGGGGGTCGGTGGTGCGGGGCGCGCTGACCGTCGGCTACCGGTCCCCGCACGCCTGGTCCGCGCCGGAGCGCGCGCTGTTGGCGGCGTCGGCCGAGCTGGTCGGCCAGGCCACCGAGCGGGCCCGCCGATTCGAGACCCAGCACGGCACCGCCCAGCTGTTGCAACGCAGCATGCTGCCGGAGAGTCTGCCGGGCCTGCCTCGCCTGCGGATCGCGGCGCGTTACGACCCGGGCGTCGACGGTAACGCGGCGGGCGGTGACTTCTACGACGCGTTCGTGCTGCCCACCGGCGACCTGGGCGTGGTCCTCGGCGATGTCGCCGGGCACGACGTGCAGGCCGCGGCCCGGATGGGTCAGGTCCGCGCCGCGCTGCGCGCGCTGGCGCTCAACGACCCGCGTCCCGACCAGGTGCTCACCGGGCTCGACCGCCTGGTGAGCAGTCTCGGCGCCGAGGCCGGCACGCACGAGTTGTTCGTCACCGTGGCGTTCGGCGTCATCGACGTCGACCGGGAGGAACTCACCCTGGCCAGTGCCGGCCATCCGGCGCCGCTGGTCCGTCGCTGTTCACCGGCCGGCGAGCCGAGGGCCGAGTACGTCGACGTGCCCTCCGGCGCACCGCTGGGGATCGGCTACCGCGCCGCGACGCGTACCGTCGCCTTCTCGCCGGGCGACACGTTGCTGCTGTTCAGCGACGGCGTGGTGGAGCGGCGCCGGCAGGGGCTCTCGCCCGGCCTGGCGCGCCTGGCGGAGTCGGTGGCCACGGCGCCCAGCGGCGACCCGAGGTCGCTGTGCGCGGTGGCGTCCGCGGCGGTGCCCGGCGCGACCGAGGACGACGTGGCCGTGCTCGCCGTCGAGTACGCGCTGCGGCCGAGCCGGTCGGCGCGGATGGAGGTGCCGGCCGAGCCGACCGCCCCGAGCCGGGTGCGGCACTGGATGACCGCCCAGCTCACCGAGTGGCGGCTGGCCGAGTCCGTGATCGGCGCGGCGGTGCTCTGCACCAGCGAGCTGACCACCAACGCGCTGCTGCACGCCGGCACGGCGGCCCGGGTGGAGGTCGACCTCAGCCCCGAACGCCTGCTCGTGTCGGTGGCCGACTCGGGTTCACGGGGCACGGTCACCCGGGCCCGCACCGACACGCTGAGCAGCCGGGGGCGCGGGTTGGGTCTGATCGAGGAGTTGAGCGACGCCTGGGGCACCGACCCCACCGTCCGGGGTTCCACGGTCTGGTTCGAGATTCTGACGCCGCCGGAGTAGACCGCCGCGGTGCGGTCAGGTCAGTCGCCGGGCCAGCGCCCGACCGAGGTCGCGGCCGGAACGCCAGGCGGTCTGCACCCGGGGCTCGCCGAACGCGTCTCCGGCCAGGCCGATCCCGTCGTCGTCGAGGTGGAAGCCGGCGCTGGTGCCGTCGACGGGCTGGGCGTAGGTCCACCGGTGCACGTGCACCTGGTCCGCCCGATCGGGCAGGGCGAGCAGGTCGCGTACGGCCGCTTCGACCGCGTGCGCGGCGCCGGTGGGTTGGGCCAGGTGCCCGGCGGCGAACTCCGGCGTGGTGTGGGCGACCAGGACGGGCGCGGCGTCGCCGCGTCGGTCTCCGTCGTCGCAGACCAGCCTGAGCAGCGGGTGGTCGTTGACGAAGGCGCCCCGGAAGTCGGTCCAGCGCCGCCGCGGGAACCGCAGCACCGCCGCCAGCGCCGGCGACCATCGCTGCCGCCCCGCCGCCTCGGTGGCGGCGGTGAGGGCCGGGTCGAGCAGCAGCGCGGCCTGCGGCCCGGGCATCGCCAGCACCACCGCCGCGCACCCCTGGCCGTCCACCACCGGCCCCGGCTCGACCCCGAGCACCAGCCGGTCCACCACCACGGGAAGGTGCCGGGCCAGCTGTTCCACCAGCGAGCGCAGCCCGCGCGGTGCCGCCCACCGCATCGGGCCCCGAACCTCCCGCCGCCCACCACCGTCGTACGCGACGAAGGTGTCCGTCCACTCACGGGCCAGCCCGGCGGCCTGCCATCCGCGTACCACCTCGGCGAAGTCGGGATCGCTCACCGTCAGGTAGGCGGCGCCCAGGTCGGCGGGGCGACCGTCGAAGCGCTTGCTGGCCATCCGTCCGCCGGCCACCCGCCCCCGTTCCCGGATCTGGACCGGCACCCCGGCGCGCACCAGTTCCCCGGCGCACGCCACGCCGGCGATGCCGGCACCGACCACCACGACACCCGACCGGTCAGCACGCATCTGGTGATCGTATGGCGGTTGGCCGGCGGCGCATTCCATTGCGGAAGCGCCGGATAGTTCCGGAAGGTCTTCACAAGTCGGCAACGAATCCGTACCTTGTCCGACATGTGGGAGCGCTTCCACGCACTGTCTTCGATGGGTACGAGGAGCAGACACATGAGAACCCGAAGCACGATCGCCCTGGTCGGCGCGGCAGCGACGGCGCTGGCCGTGGCCGCCACCGTCGGCGTGGGCGCGTTGCGTCCGACGCCCGCCTCGGCGGCCGACTCCGCCTTCTACGTCGATCCGGAGACCAACGCCGCCCGCTGGGTGGCGGCCAACCCGAACGACCCGCGGGCCGCCGTGATCCGGGACCGGATCGCCAACGTCCCGCAGGGCCGCTGGTTCACCACCACCAACACCTCGACGGTGCGCAGCGAGGTCAACGCGCTGGTGACCGCCGCTGCCGCCGCGGGCAAGGTGCCGATCCTCGTCGTCTACAACATCCCGAACCGGGACTGCAGCAACCACAGCGCGGGCGGTGCGCCTAACCACCCCACCTACCGGCAGTGGGTGGACCAGGTCGCCGCGGGCCTCGCCGGGCGCCCGGCCACCATCATCCTGGAGCCCGACGTGCTCCCCATCATGACCAACTGCATGGACGCCAGCCAGCAGGCCGAGACGCGGGCCTCGATGGCGTACGCCGGCAAGGCGCTCAAGGCCGGCTCGTCGGCGGCCCGGGTCTACTACGACATCGGCCACGGCGGATGGCTCTCCCCCGGTGAGGCCGCCTCCCGGCTCACCGCCGCGGACATCGCCAACAGCGCCGACGGTATCGCGGTGAACGTGTCGAACTACCGGCGCACCGCCGACGAGGTCGGGTACGCCAAGTCGATCATCGCGGCCACCGGCATCTCCTCGCTGCGGGCGGTCGTCGACACCAGCCGCAACGGAAACGGTCCGGCCGGATCCGAGTGGTGCGACCCGCCGGGACGGGCGATCGGCACGCCGAGCACCACCGCGACCGGTGACTCCGCGATCGACGCGTTCCTCTGGGTGAAGCTGCCGGGCGAGGCGGACGGCTGCATCGCCGCCGCCGGCGAGTTCGTGCCGCAGGCGGCGTACGACCTGGCCATCGCGGCCGGCCCGGCGCCGACCACCACCCCACCGACCACCACCCCACCGACCACCACCCCACCCACGACCACCCCGCCCACCACCACGCCGCCGACCACCACCCCACCCACGACCACCCCGCCGACGACCACGCCGCCCACCACCACGCCGCCCAGTGGTGGCTGCACGGTGACGTTCACCCCGAACGTGTGGACCGGTGGCTTCACCGCCGAGATCCGGGTGACCAACGGCGGCGCGGCGCTCTCCGGCTGGACGCTCAGCTTCACGGTCGGCTCCGGGGTGCGCCTGGCCAACGGCTGGAACGGCGAGTGGAGCCAGTCCGGCGACCGGATCCAGGTCGGCAACACCGCCTGGAACGGCAACCTGCCCACCGGCGGCACCCTGAGCGTCGGCTTCCAGGGCACCTTCACCGGCAGCAGCCTCCCGTCCCCCAGCGTCTTCACCCTCAACAGCACCGCCTGCGCCTAACCACCCCAGAGCCCCGGTGGGCCGCCCGCCCCGTCCCGGGCGCCCACCGGGGCTCGCACCTGTCCCCGCCCCGTCCGGTCCGCGCGTTACCGGTGGCGTGCGGTGGGAACGCGGAGGGGGTGACGAAGGAGGAGCGATGACCACACAGTCGAACCCCTCGGCCTGGCAGCCGGGTGTGACGGGCGGCGGCACCCTCCCCTCAGGCCCCGGCGGTCGTACCGCCGCGCCCAGTGCCGACGGCCACGGCCCGCAGGTCGGCCCACCGACGGTGACCATCGGGGCGTATCCGGACTATCCGTCCGCCCAGCGCGTGGTGGACCACCTGGCCGACAACCGCTTCCCGGTGGAACGCACCGCCATCGTCGGCACCGACCTGACCCTGGTGGAGACGGTGCTGGGGCGGATGAGCACCGCCCGCGCGGCGCTGGTCGGCGCCGGCACCGGTGCCTGGTTCGGTCTCTTCATCGGCCTGCTGTTCGGCATCTTCACCGTCGGCAACTGGCTGGCGGTGATCCTGGCCGGTCTGGTCATCGGTGCCATCTGGGGCGCCGTCTTCGGTGCCATCGCGCACGCCATGACGGGCGGGAAGCGGGACTTCACCTCCGCCAGTTCGCTGCGCGCCAACCAGTACGCGGTCACCGTGGAGGCGGACGTGGCCGAGCAGGCCCGCCAGCTGCTGGGCCGGATCCAACTGGGCGGCCGCAACCCACAGACCGCGCGCTGACCCGTCCCGCCCGGCCCCGGGCGGGCCCGGTCAGTCGGTGGCGAGGCGGGCGTGCAGGTGTTCGTCGTAGCGGCGGCCGTCGCCGTAGCGGTGCGAGCGCCGCAGCGTCCCCTCGGCCAGGTAACCGGCCCGCTCGGCGACGCGGCACGAGGCGGGGTTGGCGACCGCGTGGCACAGCTCGATCCGGTCCAACCCGAGGTCGGCGAAGGCCCACTCGGTGAGGCGGACGACCGCCGCCGTGGCGATCCCGCGGCCACGGGCGGTGGGGACCGTCCAGTAGCCGATCGAGGCGTCGCCCGCGTGGATGCGGTGCAGCGACACCGAGCCCAGCAGGGTGTCGACGTCGGTCGGATCGACCGCCGCCAGCGACACGTGGCTACCGCTCGACCAGTCGGCCCGCCACCGGAGCCAGCGCAGGGCGGACTCCAGGTCAGCCGCGTCACCCGGCGGATTCCACTGCGCGATCGCCGGATCACGCCAGGCGTCGAGGACGGCCGGGGCGTCCGCGTCCCGCCAGGGACGCAACAGCAGGTCCGGGCTGGTCAGCTCCACGGCGGCAGAGTCTGGCACATCCCGCCCGGGCAGCACACATCGGATGTCCCCCACGCGGGCTCGGGTGGCGCACCCGGCAGCTTTGTTCAAATTTTTAGTAAATGCTATCGTGGCCGCATGACCGAGAGCCTGGACCGCGACCGCCTGGCCGCCTGGCGGGCGTACATCGAGGCCAGCCAGCGGTTGTTCACCCGGCTGGAGGACGATCTGCGTGCCTGCAGCGGGCTCAGCTTCGCCGACTACCACGTGCTGGTGCTGCTCTCCGAGGCGCCGGGGCAACGACTGCGCATGGGCGAGCTGGCGGACCGGCTGGTCTTCTCACCCAGTCGGCTGACGTACCAGATCTCGTCCATGCAGCGGCGCGGCCTGGCCACCCGCCAGCCCTGCCCGCAGGACGGGCGGGGCAGCGAGGCGGTGCTCACCGCCGCCGGGCTGCTGGCCCTGCGCGAGGCCGCCCCACACCACCTGCACTCGGTCCGCACCCACCTGATGGACGGCCTCGACGACGCCGAGGTCGCCGCCCTCAACCGGATCTTCGCCCGGCTCGGCCGGCGGCTACAGGGGCCGACGGCGCCCTGACCACCACCCCGAGCGACAGCTGAAGGAGCCCCGATGCCCGCCATCACCGTCGACAACGTTCTCGTCCTGCCCCGGCTGCCCCGGCTCGACGAGTCCACCGCGTTCCGGCCGGTCCGCCGGCTGACCACCGCGCCGACCGGCTTCGAGGGCGAGGGTTTCCCGGTGCGCCGGGCCTTCGCCGGGGTGCCGACCGGCGAGCTGGACCCGTTCATCCACCTCGACCAGATGGGCGAGGTCGACTACGCGCCGGGCGAGCCACGGGGCACGAGTTGGCACCCGCACCGCGGCTTCGAGACGGTCACCTACATCATCGACGGGATCTTCGACCACCAGGACAGCCACGGTGGCGGCGGCACGATCACCAACGGCGACACGCAGTGGATGACGGCGGGCAGTGGCCTGCTCCACATCGAGGCGCCGCCGGAGCATCTGGTGGTCAGCGGCGGGCTGTTCCACGGCACCCAGCTCTGGGTCAACCTGCCCCGGGCCGCCAAGATGAGCCCACCGAAGTACCAGGACATCCGGGGCAACCAGGCGGCGCTGCTCACCACGCCCGACGGTGGCGCGCTGATCCGGGTGATCGCCGGTGAGATCACCGGCCACCACGGGCCGGGCTCCACCTACACCCCGATCACCGTCGCCCACGTGACCGTCGAGCCCGGTGCACAGGTCGACCTTCCCTGGCGGCCGGACTTCAACGCCCTGGTCTACGTGCTGGGCGGTCGTGGCACGGTCGGCGCCAACGGGCGCGGCGTACGCACCGGGCAGCTCGCCGTGCACGGGCCGGGCGACGCGCTGCGGTTCAAGGCCAACGCCCGCCAGGACAGCCGCACCCCGGCGCTGGAGCTCTACATCATGGGTGGCGAGCCGATCCGGGAGCCGGTGGCGCACTACGGCCCATTCGTGATGAACACCCGCGACGAGCTGATCCAGGCGTTCGAGGACTTCCAGGCCGGGCGGCTCGGCGTGATCCCGGCGCAGCGCCTGCCGCACACCGACGGTCAGGGCCCACGCCCCTGACGGTGGCTCCTCGGGTGGGGCGCCCCGGTGCAGATCCGGGGCGCCCCACGTCAGGAGACGGCGAAGATGCCGGCCACGCCGAGGAGCACCATCACCAGTACGGCCAACAGCGCACCCCGCTCACCCTCCACCGTCGGTGCACGGTGCTCGGTCGCGGAGTTCGTCGTCTCGCCGGGCATGGTGTGGCCTCCTCGCTGATCGGGTAGGGGTCGCCTCGGCCATCGCCACGGGGCCAACCCGCTGTCTGAGTTGCCCGTCTGGGCCGGCGGAAACCTCGTCGGGGCCCCGAATCCCGGTCACCGGAGCTGGCGTACGCGCCGGCGGCAGCAGCTTCTCGCCCAGCGCCAACAGGACGGCGGCCGCACTGAGGAGACCGCCGACCAGCACGGTGCTCCGCACCCCGAATCCGGGTAGCAGGAGGCCACCGATCAGGGCACCACCGGTGATGCCGACGTTGACGGCGGTCGATACGGCGGCGGCGGCGATGTCGGAGCGCCCGGGTGCCACCTCCAGCACCAGTCCGCCGAGAGCCGTGGTGAGCGCGGCGAACGCCAGCCCGGCCACGGCGACCAGCCCGACCGCGGCGATCGCGAGGTGGCCCCCGGCGTAGAGCGCGAGCAGGGCCACCGACTGCACCGCGACCGTCGCGGTCAGCGCCAGCCACGGCCGGCGGTCGACCACCGGCCCGATCGCGAGGACGCCGAGCATGCTGGCGACGCCCCGGACCAGCAGGACCGTGCCGACCGCCGCCGGAACGAGGCCGCCCACCTCGGTGACGAACGGCGCGACATAGGTGTACGCGGTGAGCGCACCGGTGGTGGCCAGCGCCGCGACCGCCACCAGCAGCCAGAACCGGCGGGCGTCGGGCGTCGTGCCCCGGGCCGAGTGCCCCCGGCCGGCCGGTGTGGACGGGAGCAGGGCGGCGATCGCCATCAGGGCCGCCAGCCCGAGACCACCGACCGCGAGGAAGGTCACCCGCCATCCGACGAGTTCGCCCAGCCAGGCGCCGGCCGGCACGCCCACGGCGAGGGCGGCGGTGCTGCCGGCGAACACCACGGCGACCGCCCGGCCGCGCAGGTGCGGTGGGAACAACGCAGCCGCGGTGGGCACGACCACCGCCCAGTACAGCGCCTGGGTCGCGGCCCCGGCCATCCGGGCGACCAGCATGAGCCAGAAGCTGCTGGCGAGCGCCGACACCACGGCGGTGACGACGAAGCCGGCCAGCAGCACGGAGAGCAGCCGGCGGCGAGGCACGTTGCGGGTCACCACGGTCAGCGGGATGGAGGCGAGCACCACCACCGCCCCGTACGCGGTGACGAGCATGCCCACCCGCGACGGCGGGACGGCCAGGTCGGCGGCGAGCGGAAGCATCAGCCCGATCGGCAGCGCTTCGTTGGTCACGTAGAGGAACGTCCCACCGGAGAGCGCCAGCAGCGCCACGACCGCCCGTTTGCCCGTCATCGCGCCACCCCTTCGATGTTTCCACCAAAACCTCTTACACAGGTAACACCCTAGGATTGGCGGCACGGACGCGCAACCGGTAAAGTTCGTTTTGATGGAAACAGCCGGTGTCACGCGGATGCGCCTGGTGGGCGGCAACCTCGCGCTGGACTTCGTCAACACCCGCAGTGGCCCCCCGGCCGGGCCGCCGGACGACGACGTGCTCACCGGCTACCCGGACCTGGTCGCCTGGGCCCGTTACGCGGGCGCGCTCACCGAGGCCGAGGCCGCGACGCTGCACCGGCTCGCCCGCGACGACCCGGGCCGAGCCCAGGCCACTCTCGCGCGGTCGCTGCGCACCCGGAAGCAGCTCGACGAGCTGTTCCGGGCGTTGGCCACCGGCGGGCGCCCGAGCGCGCGGGCGCTGGCGCGGCTGCGGGACGACGAGGCGGAGGCGATCGGCCACGCACAGCTCGAGCACGAGGGCGGCTACGCGTGGAGCTGGCGGCACGACGGCAGCCTGGCCCGCCCCCTGCGACCCGTGGTGCACGCCGCGGCCGGGCTGCTCACGACCGGGCCGCTGGACCGGATCAAGGGGTGCGGTGCCTGCCGGTTCCTCTTCGTCGACGAGAGCAAGAACCGCAGCCGTCGCTGGTGCAGCATGGAGGACTGCGGCACCACCGAGAAGATCCGGCGGTACGTCGCCCGGCGGGCCCGACCGACGCGGTGAACCCCGGCCGGCGCCCGTGCGCCGGCTACCAGCGCTGGGGCAGCACCCCGACACCGGAGCGCGGCAGGCCCGCGTCCGGCAACGGCTCCGACTCGCCGAGCACGGTGAGCCCGCCCGGGTACGCGAAGGACGAGCGCGGGGAGTAGTAGCCCCAGGCGATGGTGAGTGGGTTCTCGGGGCGCAACGCGTAGACCGGGTGCTCCGGGTCGAGGAACTCCACCGACTCGATCTCGAACGAGGTGGACGGCTCGGCGACGACCGGGTAGATGCTGCTCACCAGCTGGCCGTGCAGCGCCGTGAGGTAGCGGTGGTGGCCGTTGTGCATGGCGTGACCGGTGTCGCCGACGCGCACCTGGGCCCGAATCACCGGGACGCCACCGATGTCGGTCTCGGTCACGATCGTCTCGGCCTGCGCGGTGATCGCGGTGTGGCCGGCCAGGGCCGGGGCGCCCCGGGCGAGGGCGTAGTGCCGGACCCGCTCGCTGGAGGTCACGTAGTGGGTCCACCAGCCGCCCGGGGTCACCCCGTCGGGCGCGTCCATGCCGACCAGGGTGACCCCGATGTAGGTCAGCGAGTACGAGCCGAAGCCGGAGGTCTGGCTGTCGTCGTCCACCACGTACTGGTTCATGAAGACCTGCCGGTCCGGGTGCGGTCTCAGCCCGGTGGGGACCAGCGCCGCCACCGCGTCCGGGTCCGCCGGCAGCCAGCTGAAGTACAGCGTCCGGCTGTTGACGACGAGTTGGGGAACCGCGGGGTCGAGCACAGCACCTCCGATCAGAGGATGTACCCGTCGACGCTAAGGCCGGTCCCGTGGACGGGACAACGACGGAAAGGCGACAGTCGGCTTGCCACCCCGAGCCGCCCATTGTCCGGTCGGTGGGCCATCGTCGCCAACCGGTCGAGTCGCCGCGGGGCGGATGACACACGGGATAGTGCGATCCCGTGCCCGATATCACCGCTTTCATGATTGAAAATCACTTAAGCACATCGTCCGTTCGGCTAGATTTCCTAGGGACGATCAGGCTAAGGTGACTCCCGAACGTACTAGCCACACCTAAACCAAAGCGTCACGTCTTTATCCGCGGACGAGGTGCAGGGAGGACCACCCATGACCGCGTCAACGATCACCGAGCCGGGAGCAACCGCTCCGGCGACCACGACCCCGAAGCTCGACCCGCGTTCGCTCTCGGACAGCGCGGCCGATCTCCTGAACGCGATGGCCGCGCTGCCGTCCGGCCACCCGTCCCGGGCCGCGCTGCGGGACCGGGCGATCGAGGCGTGGCTGCCGCTGGCCAACCACCTCGCCCACCGCTACAGCGGTCGCGGTGAGCCCACCGACGATCTCGCCCAGACCGCGGCGGTCGGCCTGATCAAGGCCATCGACAAGTTCGACCCCACCCGTGGTGTCGACTTCGCCGGCTACGCCATCCCCACCATCATCGGTGAGCTGAAGCGGCACTTCCGCGACCGGACCTGGGACATCCGCGTCCCCCGTCGGCTGCAGGAGCTGCGGCTGGCCATCTCCGACGCGAACAGCACGCTGCTGCAGACCCTGGGTCGCTCGCCGACGGTGACCGACATCGCCACCCACCTCAAGATCACCGAGGAGGAGGTGCTGGAGGGCCTGGAGGGCGCCCGCGCGTACAACGCGGTGTCGCTGTCCACGCCGACCGGCGATGGAGACCGCGCGACCGAGCTGGGCGACATGCTCGGCGGCGAGGACGGCGAGTTCGAGCTGGCCGAGCTGCGGGTGGCGCTGGGCCCGGCGCTGGCCACTCTGGACGAGCGCGAGCAGAAGATCCTGACGCTGCGGTTCTACGGCAACCTGACCCAGTCGCAGATCGCCGAGCAGATCGGGGTGTCGCAGATGCACGTGTCCCGGCTGCTGGCCCGGGCGCTGACGAAGCTGCGGGGGCAGCTCGACGGGACGTACTAGACGTACCAGGAGGGGGTGACGACGGTGGCCGGGTCCGTGGGATCCGGCCACCGTCGTGTCCGCGCCGGCCTCACCCGGCGGCGGGCTCCCGCCACATGGGCCAGAACGGTGTGCCGTCGGGCAGCCGGAACGGCTCGGAGACCCGGTAGCCGCGCCGCGCGTACAGGTCGCGGCCGACCTCGCTGCTCGCCTCCAGGTACGCCGGCACCCCGTTCGCGTCCAGCCAGGCGTGGTGGTGACGCAGCAACGCCGTGCCGATGCCCTGACCCTGGCGATCCGGGCGGACGGCCAGCATCGCCAGATGGTGGTGGTCCTCGTGCGGGTGGTTCGCGGCGAACAGGTCGTCGAGGTGGGCGAAGCGCGACGTCCACTCCCCGCACGCGGCGGCCAGCCGGGCGTCGTAGTCCTCCGGCGGCGGCAGCGGTTCACCGACCGACGGCAGCCAGACCGCCACGCCGGCCCGATCCTCGGTGCCGAACACCAGGCCGTGCCGCGCGGCATGCCCGACGATGATCTCGAAGTTCCCGGCGAGCACCGCCTCGCGCTTGGCGTCGTCGGGCACCAGCCACCGGGTCGCGTCCAGCACCAGGAAGGACTCGGCGATCCGGGCGGCGACCCACCGGGCGTCCGCCGGTCCGAGCCGGTTGATGATCGGCGGCGTCACTGTCGTACCCCCGTGGTCGTGGTCGCCGGCCCGGTGACCGACGCCGGCGGGACGACGACCGCCGCGGCGCTCTCCGCGCCCAGGCCGATCCGGGCGTACGTGTCGGGACGCCGGCGGCGCAGCGACAGGCCCCACAGCGCGCCGAGCAGCGCCGCCACGGGGTAGGCCGCCGGGATCGCCCAGCGCAGCGGCGAGTCCGGTTCCACCCCGAGCAGGTTGGCGAAGTTCTGCACCGCCAGCACGATGATCGCGATCAGCGCGATCGCGGCGATGCCCGGGGCGATCAGCCGCCGCCAGAGCGTCTCCTGCTCGCCGCTGCGGGCGAAGTACGCGATGATCGCGACCGCGGTGGTGGCGATCATCAGCAGGACGCCGAAGCCGCCGCTGGTGCCCAGCCAGAAGAACAGCTGGAGCACCGGGTCCCAGCCGTTCACCGCGTACAGCAGGATCACCAGGAGGCCGAGCGTGCTCTGTGCCAGCGAGGCCGCCCGGGGCGCGCCGGTGGTCGGGGAGGTGCGCCCGAACACCGCCGGCAGCACCCGCTCCCGGCCCAGCGCGAAGGTGTAGCGCGCGGTGGTGTTGTGGAACGAGATCATGGCGGCCAGCACCGAGGTCAGGAAGAGCGCCTGCCCGATGGTGAGGACGGTGTCGCCCAGGTGCGCCCCGGCCAGGTTGAAGATCAGATCGACGCTCTGGGTACCGGCCTCCTCGACGATCCGGTCCGGCCCGACGGCCACGGTCATGCTCCACGAGGAGAGCGCGTAGACCACCGCGATGATCGCCACGGACAGGTAGGTGGCCATCGGCACGGTGCGCTTCGGGTCCTTGCTCTCCTCGCTGAAGACCACCGAGGCCTCGAAGCCGACGAAGCCGAGAATCGCCAGCACGAGCACCGCGCCGACGCCCGGCACGAAGAAGTTGTCCGGCGAGAACGCGGCGAAGCTGACGCCGCCGGCGGCCGGGTTGCCCAGCTGGCCGAGGTCGAACACCACGATGACGGCGATCTCGGCGCAGAGCAGCGCGGCCAGCACCATGCCGTTGATGTCCACCCGGAGCAGGCCGAGCAGTGCCACCAGCGCCCAGGCCACCAGCGCCACGATCCACCACTGTGGCGTGATCCCGAACAGCCGGTCCAGCACCGGCGTGGCCGCCGCGCCGATGGTGCCGTAGAGCCCGACCTGGAGGGCGTTGTAGGCGATCAGCGCGACCCAGGCCGTACCGACCCCGGCCGGGCGTCCCAGCCCACGGGTGACGTACGCGTAGAAGGCGCCGGCGTTGGCCATCCGTCGGGCCATCGCCACGTAACCGGCGGAGAACAGGGTCAGCACCGCGGCTACCGCCAGGAACGCCAGCGGGATGCCGAGCACCCCGATGACCCCGTAGCCGGTGGTGACCACGCCGGCGACCACGGTCAGCGGTGCCGCCGCGGAGAGGACGAAGAAGACCACCGAGGGCACGCCGAGCCGGCCACGGGCCAGCGCCTCGGAGACGTTGCTCGGTCGTTCGGTTGTCGCTGTGGAGGACATGGGCTGCTCCGGTCTTAGGGAGGGGAAGGGGTGTACCGGGTCAGGGAATGCCGCGCAGCACGGCCGCGCCCACGGCGGCCTCGGTGTGCGCGACGAGTTCCTTCAGCGGGGCCGGCAGGGCCGGAATGATCAGGTTGAGCCGGTGGTGGGCACGCGGGCCCGCGCTCCACAGCACCTCGCGGGTCAGGCCGGCGGCGGCGATCAGTCCGAGCAGCAGCCCGTCCGGCACGCTCGGCGGCTCCACCCGCTCCAGCAACGCGCGCAGCCGAGTGGCCGGCCAGGCCGCGATGTTGAGATCGATCGGCTGGTAGGTGACGGTGGTCCGCAGCAGTCGGCGGGTCTCCTGCCGACGCAGCACACCGGCCCGGGCCAGGCGCTCCCCCACCGAGGTCACGGCGGTCTGGGCGAGGAAGCTGAGCCAGGTCCGCACCGCCTGGTGCTGGGCCTCCCCGATCAACTGGTCCAGCACGGTGTGCGCCAGCGCGTCGGCCGGCGGGCGCCGGTCGATCACGGTCAGCTGGCCGGCGGTGACCGTAATATGTCCATAGAGGATCAGCTCGCCGAGGAGCCCACCGGCCAGACCGAGGCCGGCCGCCGCCGGGTGCAGCTTCGCCTTGCCTCGCGTGTCGTTGTGGGCGATCAGGAAGAACTCGTCGGCGATGAGCAAACGTCCTCCCCGGCCGCCGTCCTTGGTGATCGCTAACCGGGAAAGGATGCACCCGACGTCACTGCAATGCAACTCCCGTTTTCGATAGTTGCACTCCGTGGTGGTGCGACCTGCGCCTTTTCCCATGACAGACTCGGAGGGTGACCGCGAGCCCCACCGTCCGCCGCCGCCGCATCGCCCGGGAACTCCGCCAGTTGCGCGAACGCGCCGGAATGACCCTGGATGTCGCCGCCCGGCAACTGGACATGTCCAAGAGCAACCTGTCCCGCATCGAGAACGCCCAGATCGGCATCAAACCGCGCGACGTGCGGGCCGCGCTGGCGCTGTACCAGGTGACCGGGAACGATGCCGAGGCACTCATCGAGATCGCCCGGGGTGCGCAGCAGCGTGGCTGGTGGCAGCACTACAGCGACGTCCTGCCGGTGTGGTTCGAGTTCTACGTCGGACTGGAGGCCGAGGCCGCCACGCTGCGGACGTACGAGGCCGAGGCGGTGCCCGGCCTGCTGCAGACCGAGGCGTACGCCCGGGAGGTCTACCGGCTCACCGCCGGCGACGAGGACCTGGATCGCAAGGTGGCGGCCCGGCTCCGTCGCCAGGACGTGCTGAGCGGCGACGACCCGGTCGAGTTGTCGGTAGTGCTGAACGAGGCAGCGCTGCTACGCCCCGTCAGCAGTCGGGCTGTCATGGCAGGTCAGACCGCCCACCTGGAGGCCGTCGCACAGTTACCGAACGTTACGATTCAGGTACTTCCACTCGCGGCCGGCGGGCACCCCGCGATGAACTCGCCGTACGTCATCCTCACCTTCCCCGACGCGGCCGACGCCGCCGTGGTCTACCTGGAAAATCTCTCGATGGGGCTGGCACTGGAGGAGGCCGCGCAGGTGCGCTCGTATAGCCTTGTGCACGAGAGGCTGCGCCGGCTGGCGCTCGATCCGGCGGCGTCCCTGGTCCGCCTGAAAGAGGCTTCTCGCTACTTTACGTGACCGCTGCACCGCGGTCACTCTCGGTATCGACGAAGGGATCGCGATGACCGCGCTCGACCTGTCCCGGGCGAAGTGGCGCACCAGCACGCGCAGTGTGGGCAACGGCAACTGCGTCGAGGTCGCCACAGTCGACGGTCGGGTCGCGGTGCGGGACAGCAAGGACCGCCCCGGGCCCGTGCTGACCTTCCCGCCGTCGGCCTGGAACGCCTTCGTCGCCAGCTTTCCCGCTCGCTGACCGCCACTCCCCCAGACGGTCACACCCCCAGGCGGCGACACCGGCACACCGCCGGCGGCCGCACCACCCGGCCGCACACCACCCGGTCGCCTGGCCATGACACCTCGGCCGTCACCATCCGTTACGGCGACACCTCACCCCACAAGGTGACTGTTCGTGACGGCGACGCCTCCCACCTCCACCCCACATCCCCACGCTTTGCTCTGCTTCAACCCACGCAACAGGCTCCGAGCTGCACCTACGTGGACCCTCAGCCGGCACCGCGACGAGCCAATCGATGCGGACAGTAACCGTTGCGTGGATTGAAGCAGAGCAAAGGAAGCGAGGAGGAACTGCGGCAGCGGAGGGCGAAGCTACGCAAGGTAACGCGGCTTGCGGGACGTCCGAGCCAGCCGGGGCCAGGCCGAGCCGAGCCGGGCCAGGCCGGGCCAGGCCGAGCCGGGCCAGGCCGAGCCGGGCCAGGCCGAGCCGGGCCAGGCCGAGCCGGGCCAGGCCGAGCCGCGTGGAGTTGGGCCGGGCTGGGTCGGGGGTCGGCGGGCGCGGTGCGAGACTGGGCCGTGCTTTCCGACGTACCCCTCGACCTGCCCGTCCGGCCGGTGCTGCCGGCGCTGGTGACGGCGCTGCGCTCGGCGGGCACCGCGGTCCTGGTCGCCCCGCCGGGCACCGGCAAGACGACCCTCGCCCCGCTCGCCGTGGCCGACGCGGTGGACGGTCGGGTGATCGTGGCCCAGCCCCGCCGGGTGGCCGCCCGCGCCGCCGCCCGGCGGATGGCGGCCCTGCTCGGCGAGGAGGTGGGTGGCCGGGTCGGTTACGCGGTACGCGGCGAGCGGCGGGCCGGTGCGCGTACCCGGGTGGAGGTGGTCACCACCGGGCTGCTGGTGCGCCGGTTGCACCACGACCCTGAGCTAGCCGGCGTCGGCGCGGTCCTGCTCGACGAGATCCACGAGCGGCAGCTCGACGCCGACCTGGCGCTCGCCTTCGCCGTGGAGTCCCGGACCGCCCTGCGGCCGGACCTGTGGCTGCTCGCCATGTCCGCGACACCCGAGGCGGACCGCTTCGCCGCCCTGCTCGGCGGTGCGGTGGCCGCGCCGGTGGTGCGTGCGTCGTCGGCGCTGCACCCGGTGACCCGGGTCTGGGCGCCACCACACCGACCCGTGCCGCCGCCGGGCGCGGGGCCGGTGGACCGGGCACTGCTCGACCACCTCGCGGCCACCGTCCGGCGGGCCCTGCGCGAGCAGGAGGGGGACCTGCTGGTCTTCCTGCCCGGCGTGGGCGAGATCGCCGCCGTCGCCGGCCGCCTGGCCGACCTGCCCGAGGTCGACGTGCTGCGGTTGCACGGCCGCCAGTCCGCCGCCGAGCAGGATGCCGCCCTGCGGGCGGGGCTGCTGCGGCGGGTGGTGCTGGCCACGGCGGTGGCGGAGAGCAGCCTGACCGTGCCGGGCGTGCGGACCGTGGTGGACGCGGGGTTGTCCCGGGTGGCCCGGTTGGACCTGGCCCGCGGGCTGGGTGCGCTGGTCACCGTGCCGGTCTCCCGGGCCGCGGCCACCCAGCGGGCCGGCCGGGCGGGCCGGGAGGCACCCGGGCACGTCTACCGCTGCTGGTCGCCGGCGGTCCACGACCGGCTGCCCGCGCAGCCGGAGCCGGAGATCGCCACCGCCGACCTGACCGGGTTCGCCCTCGAACTGGCCGCCTGGGGCGCGCCGGACGGAAGCGGGCTCGCGCTGCCCGATCCGCCCCCGGCGGCGGCGATGGCGGTGGCCACCGGGACGCTGAGCGCCCTCGGTGCGCTCGGCGAGGACGGTCGGATCACCGCGCGGGGGCGGGCCATCGTCGCCGCCGGGGCGCATCCCCGGTTGGCTCGGGCCCTGCTCGACGGGGCCACCCGGGTCGGCGCCGACCGCGCGGCCGAGGTGGTGGCGCTGCTCGCCGAGCAGGCCGCCCCCGGCACGAGCGACGATCTCAGTGCCGCCTGGCGCCGGCTGCGGGCCGGCACGGATCCGGCCGCCACCGCCCGCTGGCGCGCGGAGGTACGCCGCCTGCGCACCGCCCTACGCGCCGCCCTGCCCGCCGCCGAGGGCACGCCGCCGGACGCGGGTACGCAACGGCTGACCGATGACCTCGCGGCCGGGCTGCTGGTCGGGTTGGCGTACCCGGAACGACTGGCCCGGGTGCGGCGGCCGGGTGGTTCGGCGTACCTGATGAGCGGCGGGACCGCGGCGGAGCTGGCGCGCGGGTCGGCGCTGGCGGGCGTCGACTGGCTGGCCGTGGCGGTGGCCGACCGGCCGCCCGGCGCGCCGGCGGCCCGGGTCCGGCTCGCCGCCGTCCTGGACGAGGCGACCGCCCGCGAGGTCGGCGGCCCGCTGCGGCGCACCGAGCGGGAGATCGGCTGGTCGGACGGGGACGTGGTGGCCCGGGAGGTGGTCAGGTTGGGCGCGATCGAGCTGGTCGAGCGCCCGCTGGTCCGGCCCGACCCGGGTGAGGTGGCCGCGGCCCTGCTGGCTGGGCTGCGCGGCACCGGGCTCGACCTGCTGACCTGGCCGCCGCCGGCCCGTGCGCTGCGCCAGCGGCTGGCGTTCTGCCGGCACGCGCTCGGCGAGGAGTGGCCCGACGTCTCCGACGAGGCGCTGCTGGCCGATGCGGCGCACTGGCTCGGGCCGGAGCTGGCCACCGCCCGCCGCCGGGCCGACCTGGCCCGCGTCGACGTGACCGGTGCGCTGCGCCGGCTGCTGCCCTGGCCGCTGGCCGGGCGGCTGGACGAGCTGGCGCCGGAACGGATCACCGTGCCCAGCGGCTCCCGGATCCGGGTGGACTACGCCGACCCGTCGGCACCGGTGCTCGCGGTCCGGCTCCAGGAGACCTTCGGGTGGCCGGACGCGCCCCGCGTCGGCGGTGGACGGGTGCCGGTACTGCTGCACCTGCTCTCCCCCGCCGGCCGGCCGGTGGCGGTCACCGCCGACCTGGCGTCGTTCTGGCGGTCGGGCTACCGCCAGGTCCGGGCCGAGCTGCGCGGCCGTTACCCACGCCACCCCTGGCCGGAGGACCCGACGACGGCCGTGCCGACCCGGCGGGCCGGGCGCCGTCAGTGAGTCACTGCTCGTCGACCACGTCCGCGACGACCACCGTGATGTTGTCCGGGCCGCCGGCCCGCAGCGCCAGGTCGATCAGCGTACGCGCGCAGCCCTCCCGTTCCGGGTGGCCGGCCAGCACCTCGGTCAGGGTCTCGGCGCGCACGACGTTGGACAGCCCGTCGCTGCACAGCAGCCAGCGGTCGCCGGCCCGGGGCACCATCGTCGCGTACGTCGGTGAGACCTCGTCGCCCTGCAACGCCTGGGTCACCACGGCCCGGCGGGGATGGCTGCCGGCCTGGTCCGGGGTGATCAGCCCCTGCTCGACGAGCATCTGCACGAAGGTGTCGTCCCGGGTGATCTGCTTGAGCACGCCGTCGCGGAACAGGTAGGCCCGCGAGTCGCCCACGTGGGCCAGCGCCAGGCAGCTGCCGGTACGCGCGAACAGCAACGCGGTGAGCGTGGTGCCCATCCCCTGCCGCTGCGGATCCTCGGCGACCGCCTGACGGATCCGGTCGGTGGCCAGTTGGATGCCGCGCTGCAGGGCGGCGACCAGTGCGTCCTCCGGTGTCTCCACGTCCAGCGGCGCCACCGCCTCGATGGCGATGGCGCTGGCCAGGTCCCCCGCGGCCATGCCGCCCATGCCGTCGGCGACGGCGACCAGCCAGGTGCCGGTGTGCAACGCGTCCTGGTTACCGCTGCGAATCAGCCCACGGTCGCTCGTCCCGGCGGAACGCAGCTTCAGGGTCATGGCACGCAGCCTGCCAGGCGAAGGGCTCGGTTGTCTCTAGGAGATCAGGACCGCCCGGCGTGGCGCGGCGAATCTCACTGGCCGGCGACCCTGACACCATCGGATGCGATCGATTGACAGGGCCTGTCCGTCCTGGAAACATGCCCGATACCTGGGAGCGCTCCCAGGTATCGCACCCCTCCACCTCGCATTTTCCGTCCCGCTCGTCGGAAGGAATCCCCCGTGACGCCATCCCGACGTCGCCTCGCGGTGCTCGCCGCGGCGACCACCGTGGCGCTGGTCGGCGCGAGCGCCGGCACCGCTTTCGCCGATCCACCGGCCGACCCACCCGAACAGATCCGTAACGGTGACTTCAGCGACGGCTCCTCCCCCTGGTTCTCCTACGGCACCAACTCGCTCGGCGTGGTCGACGGCCAGCTCTGCGCCACCGTGACCGGTGGCCTGGCCAACCCCTGGGACGCCGGCATCGGCCACGACGCGCTGCCGCTGATCGCCGGCGCCGAGTACACCCTCGGCTTCGACGTCACCGCCACGCCCGGCGGCGCGGTCACCGCCGTGCTGCAACTCGGCAGCGAGCCCTACACCGGCTACTACTCCGTCACCGCCGCCGCGACGCCGACCCAGCAGCGCGTCGAGCGCACCTTCGTCGCCCCGAACGACGACGACCGCGCCCAGCTGATCTTCCAGGTCGGCGGTAGCGCCGAGGCGCAGACCATCTGCCTGGACAACGTCTCGCTGCGCGGCGGCAACCCGCGCGAGCCGTACGTGCCGGACACCGGTCCCCGCGTCCGGGTCAACCAGGTCGGCTACCTGCCCGGCGGCCCGAAGAACGCCACCATCGTCACCGAGGCGACCGAGGCGCTGCCCTGGCAGCTGCAAGCCGCCTCCGGCGCCGTGCTCGCCCAGGGCACCACCACCCCGCGCGGGATCGACCCGGCCTCGGCCGAGAACGTGCACTCGGTCGACTTCTCCGCGTACCGCACGCCGGGGCGGGGCCTGACGCTGGCCGTGGACGGGGAGATCAGCCACCCGTTCGACATCTCCGGCACGCTCTACGACCAGCTCCGCTCGGACGCGCTGCAGTTCTTCTACATCCAGCGCAGCGGCATCGCCATCGACGGCGACCTGGTCGGCGAGGAGTACGCCCGCCCGGCCGGGCACCTGGACGTGCCCCCGAACCAGGGCGACACGGACGTACCCTGCCAGCCCGGCGTCTGCGACTACCGCCTCGACGTGCGCGGTGGCTGGTACGACGCCGGCGACCACGGCAAGTACGTGGTCAACGGCGGCATCGCCACCTACCAGCTGCTGAGCACCTTCGAGCGGACCAAGAACGCCGCCACGGCCGGCTTCGGCGCCGCCCTCGGCGACGGGACGCTGCGGGTGCCCGAGCGCGACAACGGGGTGCCGGACGTCCTCGACGAGGCCCGCTGGGAGCTGGAGTTCCTGCTGCGCATGCAGGTGCCGGCCGGCAACCCGCTCGCCGGGATGGCCCACCACAAGATCCACGACCGCAACTGGACCGGCCTACCGTTGCAGCCCGAGGACGACGACGAACTGCGGGAGCTGCACCCGCCGTCCACCGCCGCCACGCTGAACCTGGCCGCCGTCGCCGCCCAGTGCGCCCGGCTCTTCGCCCCGTATGACACGGCGTTCGCCCAGCGCTGCGGCACCGCGGCGAAGACCGCCTACACCGCCGCCAAGGCCAACCCGACCCGGTACGCCAGCCCCACCGACGGCAACGGCGGTGGCGCGTACTCCGACGACGACGTGACCGACGAGTTCTACTGGGCGGCCGTCGAGCTGTACCTGACCACCGGCGAGCGCACCTACCTGACCGACCTGACCGCGTCGCCGCACCACACCGGTGACGTGTTCGACGTGCGCGGCTTCGCCTGGCCGAGCGTTGCCGCGCTGGGCCGGCTGGACCTGGCGACCGTGCCCAACGGGCTGCCGGCCGCCGAGCTGACCCGCATCCGGGCCTCGGTCACCGCGGCCGCCGACGACTACCTCGCCGAGATCGGCCGGCAGGCGTACGGGCTGCCCATGCCCGGCGACCCGGGCAGCTACTTCTGGGGCGGCAACGGCAACGTCATCAACAACGCGATCGTGCTGGCCACCGCCTTCGACCTGACCCGCGAGGAGCGGTACCGCGACGGTGCCGTGCAGACGATGGACTACATCCTCGGTCGCAATGCGCTGAACATCTCGTACGTGACCGGGTGGGGCGAGCACGCGGCGAAGAACCAGCACAGCCGGATCTTCGGCAACCAGCTCGACCCGAGCCTGCCGAATCCGCCCGCCGGTTCGCTGGCCGGCGGCCCGAACGCCGCGCTGCAGGACCCGTTCGCGGAGCAGTTGCTCGCCGGCTGCGCGCCGATGTTCTGCTACGTCGACGACATCGCCTCCTACGCGACCAACGAGGTGGCGATCAACTGGAACTCGGCGCTGGCCTGGCTCGCCTCGTTCCTGGCCGACCAGGGCGACGCCGCCGCGGTGCCGGCGCCGACCTGCGCGGTCACCTACACCAACTACGGCCATTGGCAGGGCGGCACCGGCTTCACCGCCCAGGTGACCATCCGCAACACCGGCACGGCCACGGTGAACGGCTGGACCGCCCGGTTCGCGTTCACCGGTGACGCGAAGGTGCGCGAGGCGTGGATGGCGGACGTGACGCAGTCCGGTGCCACGGTGACCGCGAAGAACGAGTCGTACAACGCCCGGATCAACCCGGGTGGCACGGTGACCTTCGGCTTCAACGCCACCACCGGCGGCGGGGCCAACCCGTCATCCGGCCTGGTCACGGTCAACGGCGGCGCCTGCGCCGCGTCCTGAATCCCGGGTGGGGTGCCGTCGGCGACCGGCACCCCACCCGGCCCCCGGGCCTGACCGGCTCCGGCCCGGGGGCGAGCTGCGGGGAGTCAGCCGGCGCGGCGCAGCTTCGGCAGCACCCGGTCGCCGAACGCGTCGAGGAACGGCCGCTGCTCCTGCCCGACGTGGTGCAGCGCGATCTGGTCGAAGCCGAGGTCGACGTACTCCGCCAGCCAGCCCGCCTGGCGGTCCAGGTCGGCGGAGATGTTGACCACCTCGGCGAGCCGGGCCATCGGCACCTCGGCGGAGACCACGTCGAAGTGCTCGGGCGTGGCCAGGTCCCAGCAGACCGGCGGGGCGAAGACGTTGCTGCGCCACTGGTCGTACGCGATCGCCTCGGCCTCGGCCTGGGCGGGCGCCCAGCTGAGGTGCACCTGCAGGTGCAGCGGCCCGCGCCCGCCGGCCTCCCGGTACGCCTCGATCATCCGGCGCAGGTGCTCGATCGGCGCGTTGACCGTGATCAGTCCGTCCGCCCACTCGGCGCACCAACGGGCCGTGGCGACGCTGACCGCGGCACCGACGAGCGCCGGCGGCTGCTCCGGGCGGCTCCACAGTCTGGCCCGGTCGACCCGGACCAGGCCGTCGTGGCTGACCTCCTCGCCGGCCAGCAGGGCGCGGATGACGTCGACGCACTCCCGCAGCCGGGCGTTGCGGACGTCCTTGCGTGGCCACGCGTCGCCGGTGACGTGCTCGTTGGCCGCCTCGCCGGAGCCCAGGGCCGCCCAGAACCGGCCCGGGTACATCGCGGCGAGGGTGCCGATGGCCTGCGCGACGATCGCCGGGTGGTAGCGCTGCCCGGGCGCGTTGACCACCCCGAACGGCAGGTCGGTGGCCTGCAACGCCGACCCGAGCCAGGACCAGGCGAACCCGGAGTGGCCCTGCCGCTCGCTCCACGGTGCGAAGTGGTCGGAGCACATGGCGGCGTCGAAGCCGACGCTCTCGGCGTGGATCACCGCAGCCAGCAGCGCGCGGGGATGGATCTGCTCGTGGGAAGCGTGGAAACCGATCGCCGTCATGCCGGGCTTCCCTACCCACGGCGGTACGGGTGTAAGCAGGGCTACTCGGCGTGGGCGCCGGCGCCGGCGCTGGCCGTGCCCTCGCCCACCCAGACGGTCTTCACGTTGCAGAACTCGTGCATCCCCTGGGCCGACAACTCGCGGCCGTAGCCGGAGTTCTTCACTCCGCCGAACGGCAGCTCCGGATAGGACGTGGTCATGCCGTTGATGAAGACGGCGCCCGCCTCCAGGTCGGTCGCGAACCGCTGCTGCTCCTGCCGGTCCCGCGTCCAGGCGTTCGAGCCGAGCCCGAAGGTGGTGCCGTTGGCCAGCTCGATCGCCTCGTCGTACGACGAGACCCGATACAACCCGGCGACCGGCCCGAACACCTCCTCGGCCCACATGCGCATCCCCCGGTCCAGGTCGGTCACCACGGTCGGCGGGTAGAACCAGCCCTCGCCGGTGGGCTTCTCGCCGCCGCAGAGCACCGTGGCTCCCTTGTCGGCGGCGTCGCGGACCTGGGCGTCGACCTCGTCGCGGCCCCGCTCGGTGGCCAGCGGCCCGACGTCGGTGCCGTCCTCCATCGGATCGCCCACCCGCAGCGCCGACATCCGATGCGCGAACGCCTCGGCGAAGGCGTCGTAGACGTCGGTGTGCACGATGAAGCGCTTGGCCGCGATGCAGGACTGGCCGTTGTTCTGGCAGCGGGCGGTGGTGGCCACCTGGGCGGCCAGTTCCACGTCGGCCGAGGGCATCACCACGAACGGGTCGCTGCCGCCCAGCTCCAGCACGGTCTTCTTCAGCTCCCGGCCGGCGATCTGGGCGATCGACCGCCCGGCGACCTCGCTGCCGGTCAGCGTGGCGGCGCGTACCCGGGGGTCGCTCAGGATCCGGTCCACCGCCTCGGAGCCGACCAGCAGAGTGGTGAACGCGCCCTCGGGGAAACCGGCCCGCCGGAAGACGTCCTCCAGCAGCAGCGCGGTCTGCGGCACGTTCGAGGCGTGCTTGAGCAGCCCGGTGTTGCCGGCCATCAGTGCCGGCGCCGCGAAGCGCATGACCTGCCAGAGGGGGAAGTTCCACGGCATCACCGCCAGCACCGGCCCGATCGGTTGGTAGCGGACGAACGCCTGGATGGCGGAGACCGCCCCGGCGTCGGCGGGTTCGTCGGCGAGGAACCGGGCCGCGTGGGTGGCGTAGAAGCGGCAGGCGGTGACGCACTTCATGACCTCCGCCTTCGACGCGGCGAGCGTCTTGCCCATCTCGGTGGTCATCAGCCGGGCGATCTCGTCCCGCTCCGCCTCCAGCAGGTCGGCTGCCGCATTCAGCCACCGCCCCCGCTGCTCGATCGTGGTGCCGCGCAGCTGCCGGAACGCCAGGTCGGTCCGTTCGACCGCGCCGTCGATCTGCTCGTCGGACATCGCCTCGTACGTCTTGAGCACCTGGCCGGTAACGGGGTTGGTGGTGGCGATGGTCATCAGGGCGACTCCCGTCACTCGAAGAGCGAGTGCCGCGCGCCGGGCTCCTCCCGGCGGCGGGCGGCACGGCGACGTTGGATGACGATCAGGTCGACGACGGCAACCACCGCGAGTACGGCGCAGACGACACCCAACCAGGCCAGGTCGGCACGGAACGCCAGCGCCGAAAAAACGATCATGATGACCAGCCCGAAACTGGCCAGCGCGAGCCGCAGGTTCAGCGCGCTGTTCGCGTGACCGACCGTGCCACGGGCACGCCGGGGCTGTGATCTCGTCATCACCCCCACCTACCCCGCACCGCTGGCGCTAACCGTCACCGCCACACCGGGTTGGCCGCGCCCGGGGGCCGACCCCGGTGCGCCGCAAAGGTGGGTTGCGTTACACCTCCCCGCCGTCGACCTGCCTATCCGAGCGTCGGCGGGGAACATGGCAGGTATGACCGTCAGCCACGCCGCGCCGGTGACCGTCGCCGTCGCGCGACGCGCCGACCCCGCCCGCACCAACGAGATGGTGGCGTGGATGCGGGCCGGCACCGCGCTCGCCGAGGCGTTTCCGGGTTTCCTCGGCGCGGGCTGGGTACGCACCGCCCCCGGCTCCGGCGAGTGGCACATGCTCTACCGCTTCGCCGACCAGGACACGCTGCGCCGCTGGGAGGAGTCGCCACAGCGGCACTGGTGGCTGACCTCGGCGCAGGGCATCGTCGAGCACACCCGGGTCGAGCGACGGACCGGCATCGAGGGCTGGTTCGACCCGCCGCGCGAGCACCGCCCGCCGCACGAGGAGCGGGTCGAGCGGCTCGACGCGGCACCGACCGTGCCGCCGTCGCCGCCGTCGCCACCCCGCTGGAAGCAGGCGGTGACCATCTGGCTGGCGTTCTTCCCGCTCAGCCTCACCGCCACCGTGCTGACCGGCCAGCTCCTGCCGGGCCTGCCGACCGCGGCGCGGGTGCTGGTCATGACGCTCACCCTGACCCCGCTGATGACGTATCTGGTGCTGCCCCGGATCACCCGGTCGCTGCACTGGTGGCTGCACGGGCAACGGGCGCCCTGGCGCACATAGCACGCCGCCGGACGTCGCAACACGCCTCTGCCGCATCCCCGACAACAGCGCGTGACCGCCTCGGCCACCACGCGTAGAGTCACGATGCCGTCGCTCTGCGCTGTGAGGCTGGGGAAGTCATGCCTGGACGCTGGACCACCGCCGTCGTCAGCCTGCTCGCACTCGTCGCCCTGGCCTGCGACGCGGGCGGGGACGCGGCGCCCCGACCGTCGGGCGGAACGGCCCAGCCCGGCTCACCGAAGGTGATCGCGGGGCTCGGCGACTCGATCACCACCGGCTTCGGGTCCTGCCTGGTCCTGACCTCCTGCGAGCGCAACTCCTGGTCGACCGGGGGCGGGCTGCGCGTCGACAGCCACTACCGCCGGCTGCTCGATCGCAACCCGGCGCTGCGCGACAGGGCGTACAACCATGCCCGTCCGGGCGCCCGCGCGACGGCGCTGGCCGGTCAGGCGGAGGCGGCGGTACGCGACCGAGCCGACTACGTGACCGTCCTGATCGGGGCCAACGACGCCTGCCGGGGCGCCATCGACGCGATGACCCCGGTCAAGGAGTTCCGGGCCGAGGTGGACCGTGGGCTGCGAGTGCTGCGCGAGGGCCGCCCGAAGGCCCGGGTCCTGGTCGTCAGCGTCCCGAATCTGTACCGGCTCTGGGAGGTCGGCCACGACGAGCCACGGGCGGTGCGGGCCTGGCGACGCGGGATCTGCCCGGCGCTGCTGGCCGAGGCGACCTCGACCGCGCCCGCCGACCGGAACCGCCGGGCGGCGTTCCGGGAGCGGATCGCCGCGTACAACAGCCAGCTCGCGGCGGCCTGCCGGGCCTACGGCTCCCGGTGCCGGTACGACGGCGGCGCCGCGCACCGGATCCGCTTCGACCTTGACCTGGTCAACGCGCTGGACTACTTCCACCCCAACACCGCCGGCCAGTCCCGCCTCGCGGAGGTCACCTGGCGCTCCTCCGGCTACGCCGACTGACCACCCGGGCTGCGTGGCGCCGGAGGGCGAGGGCTGCCGTGCTGGCGGTAGAGGGCCCGGGACCGCTCGGCCAGGTTCTTGGTGGCCGAGGAGTTCGCCCAGGTGCCGAGGATGATCGCCGCTCCCGGCACCACCTTGGCGAACATCCGCTTCGCCGCGCGTACCCCGGCCATCTGGGCGAGCCGGAACCCGAGGTGCAGCATCACCCGGCCGAGGGGTGCCTGCCCGCCACCGCCGAACAACGCACCGGCCCGCTCCCGTCCGGCCGCCACGCCCAGCGCCACCCGGGCACTCGCGGCGGCCTTGTGCACCTTCTGCAGGATCAGCAGGTCGGCGGCCCGGTCGGGATGGGTCGGGTCGACACCGTACGCGGCGGCGACGTGCAGCACCATGCGGGCCTGGGTCCAGGCGAGCACGCCCACGTCGATCACCGCGCCGGGCAGCCCGGCGGCACCGGAGACGGCACCGGAGAGCCGGGCGCGATTGACGAACCGGCGTACCGCCTGCTCCGCGAACGTCTCGGCGGACGCGCCCGGCTGCTCGGCGCGCACCCGCTGGGCCCACCGGGCCGCCTCCGGGCCGAACCGGCGCACCGCCTCCAGCGCCAGGTGCTCGGGAGCGTACTGCGGATCCTGGCGCATCCGGTCCCAGAGCCGTGCCGGTGGCGCCTCGCTGGCCCCGGGCTCGCTGGCCTCGGGCTCGCTGGCCTCGGGCTCGCTGGCCGCACCCTCTGGTTCGGGTCGTGGCGAGGCCGGGGTGACGGGCCGGTCCTCGGTGGGGACGGGGTCGCTCATCACCTCTCCTTTCGGTGGTGCCCATCCATGTTTACCCCGCCGCGACAACGCCGTACCGCCGCCGTCCGTGACCGGTTACCCGTCGGTGCCGGGGCGGACGGCCCGGCGCGGCAGGAATGCACGAGGATGGCGGGTACGTTCTGGCGATCGGGGACGCCGTCAACCCGGCGACCCGTTACGCACACAGGGAGGCCGCACCGGTGCTCGATCCACACGAGCTCTACGAACTCACCGACGATCTGCCCGACCTCGGTCAGCCGGTCCTGATCCAGGCGCTCACCGGTTTCGTCGACGCCGGTAACGCGAGCCGGCTGGCCCGCGAACAGCTGCTCACCTCGCTGGAGTCCCGCCCGATCGCCCGGTTCGACCTGGACCAGCTCTTTGACTACCGCTCCCGCCGCCCGGTGATGACCTTCGTCGAGGACCACTGGGAGAGCTACGACGCGCCGGAGTTGGAGCTGCACCTGCTCCACGACGACGACGAGACCCCCTTCCTGCTGCTCACCGGGCCCGAGCCCGACCTGCAGTGGGAGCGGTTCGCCGCCGCCGTCGCCGGGCTGGCGGCCCGGCTGGACGTACGGCTCACCGTCGGGCTCAACGCGATCCCGATGGCGGTGCCGCACACCCGGCCCACCGGGGTGACCGCGCACGCCACCCGGCGTGACCTGATCGCCGGTTACGAGCCGTGGCTGCAACGGGTCCAGGTCCCCGGCAGCGTGGGCCACCTGCTGGAGTTCCGCCTCGGTGAGGCGGGCCGGGACGCGCTGGGCTTCGCCGCGCACGTGCCGCACTACGTGGCGCAGGCCGAGTATCCGGCCGCCGCCGAGGTGTTGCTGGCGTCGGTGTCCCGCAGCACCGGGCTGCTGCTGCCCCGCGACGGGCTGCGCTCGGCCGCCGAGGTGATCCGGGTGGAGATCGACCGTCAGGTCGCCCAGAGCGACGAGGCCACCACCCTGGTCCAGGCCCTTGAGGAGCAGTACGACGCGTACGCCCGGGGGCGCAGCGGGACGAACCTGCTCGCCGCGGAGAACGGCCCGCTGCCCACGGCGGAGGAACTCGGCGCCGAGCTGGAACGGTTCCTGGCCGAGCAGACCCGCCCGCCCGAGATGTAAGGAAGGCCCTTACTAACCCGCCGCGAACCGCCGTGCTCGTGCGGCGGTGGGCGGGCCGGGCCGGAATGCGGCAGGCTGGCACCATGCGCCTGGCGACCTGGAACGTCAACTCGGTGAAGGCCCGCCTGCCCCGGCTGCTCGACTGGCTTGCCGGCACCGAGCCGGACGTGGTCTGCCTACAGGAGACCAAGTGCCCGGACGGCGCCTTTCCGGTGGCCGAGGTCGGCGAGCTGGGCTACACGGTGGCCAGTCACAGCGACGGCCGGTGGAACGGGGTGGCCATCCTGTCCCGGGTCGGGCTGGCCGACGTCGCGGTGGGGTTCCCCGGCGAACCCGGGTTCCCGCTGCCGGAGGCCCGGGCCATCGCCGCCACCTGTGACGGGCTGCGGGTCTGGTCGGTGTACGTGCCGAACGGCCGGACGCCCGACGACCCGCACTACGCGTACAAACTGGCCTGGCTGGCGGCGCTGCGGGACGCGCTGGACGTCGAACTGACCGGCGCGGCGGCGCTGGCCGTCTGCGGCGACTTCAACGTGGCCCCCACCGACGCGGACGTCTGGGATCCGGCGCTCTTCGCCACCTCCACCCACGTCACCCCCGCCGAACGGGCCGCCCTCGCGGCGCTGCGCGACCTCGGCCTCACCGACGTGGTGCCCACTCCCATGAAGGGGCCGCACCCGTTCACCTACTGGGACTACCGGGCCGGCATGTTCCACCAGAACAAGGGCATGAGAATCGATCTGGTGTACGCCTCGGCCCCGTTCGCCCGCGCGGTCCGCTCCGCGTACGTGGACCGCGAGGCCCGCAAGGGCAAGGCCCCCTCCGACCACGCCCCCATCGTGGTCGACGCCGACCTGACCCCCCAGATCGAGTCCTTCTAACCCGCCCTCCCGCCCCGCGCCCCGCGCCCCGCGCCCCGCGCCCCGCGCCCCGCGCCCCGCGCCCCGCGCCCAAGATTCGCGCAACTTCAGGGATGCTGCTGCCTCGTGCCGGGGTTGGCGATTTAACGCTTCGTGCGTCTGCGTCGCTTGATGATCGTTTTGTGGCGTGGGGTTGGTTGCTGGTTGCGGCTGCCTCTTGGTCGTCCTGGTCCTGGTCGGGAGGGTTTCGGCGGCTTGGCTGGTGTGGGTAGGTGTGGGTGCAGGCTGCGGAAACCTCGTCGGACCCGGTAGGGAGTCAGGGTGGTGGTGGTCAGGGGTCGTTCCCAGGGCAGGCGTTGGTCGGTGATCAGGGTTCGGGCGAGGCGGAGTTGGGTGTGTGCCGCCGCGACGATCCAGGTCCACAGGTCTGCTTGGCTGGGATGACGCACTGCTGGGGTGGTCCAGGCGAGGTGTTGTTTGATGAACCGGTTGGTGTGTTCGATGGCGAATCGGCGTAGGTAGGCCCGCCAGATCAGGTCAAGATCGATCGGGTCGGGGCCGGCGGTCCACAGCCACAGGGTTTGTGGGGTGCTGGCCTCGACGGTTCGGGGCAGGCTGATCCGTACGACGGTGCCGCGGATGATCGGGGCGGCCAGACCCTTGGTGTTCTTCGCTGCCCACCGGCGTCGGGGGCCGGGTTTGGGGTGCAGCCCGGTCCATGCTTGGACGTGGATCGGGCCGTGGGTGTCATCGACGGTGTGCATCTCGTGGGTGGGGTCCGGCCAGGTCGTGGGGTCAGCGCAGGCGAATCGATCGCCATGCTGTTTGGGTCGGCCGGGACTGCCGGGGGTCTTGGCCGGCGGGTCGGCGTAGAAGACCCGGTCCCGGCGGATGCGTCCGATGATCCGGGCAGGGGCGTGGGGATCGGACGCCACCCGAGCTGTCGCGGTGATCGGGCAGTAACCGGCGTCCAGGCAGAACACCGGCACCACACCCGGCCGCCGGCGGGCCAAGCCCCGCACCACAGCGCTCATCTGGCCACACGCCACCTCGGTGGCGTTGTCCTCAGGGTCCACCCGCACGACATCGACCGGCGCCGTCCAGGAATCCGGCGTCGCGGACACCTGACAAACCCACTGATACGCCCACCCCGGCACCACCCGCCCCCGCCGATCGCCACCCGGATCAGGCACCCGACACATCCCCCGCCGCGGCGAACACCCCGCCTCCGGACGCGGCCACGCCGTCACATCCACCGCGAACACCGGCCACCACCCCGGCAGAGCACCGATCAGCAGATCACGCACCGCCGCGACGTCCACCCGCCCCCTCGACAACGACGCGTACACACTGCCCCACCCCCGACGCAGCGCCGGCTCCAACGTCAGATACGGCAACGACGCCAACGAACCCGGCGTGGTCAACACCGCATCCGTCACCTCGAACAACGTGTCCGCCCACCGCGTCAAACACTGATACCAACCCTGACGGAACTCCACCAACCGGTGACGCTCACCCCCGGTTGCTTCCCCACCCACACCCGCATGACCCACAATGACAGCCACGGCCACCGCCCCACATCGAAGATCTTGGTCGATCCCGATGATCAGGCGGTGGCCGCCCCACGTCACGCCAACACACCGAACGAACCACACGCCACCTCCACCACCCCCAACCCACGAGTTAAATCCTCAGGCCGGGGTCGAGGCAGCAACATCCCCGAAGTTGTGGGGATCATGAACACGGGCCGGGGCGGTCGCCCGGCTAGGGTGGGGGCCATGGCTGTTGTGAAGATCAACGCGATCGAGGTTCCGGCGGGAGCCGGCGAGGAGTTGGAGAAGCGGTTCGCCGCGCGGGCCCGGGCGGTGGAGAACTCCCCCGGCTTCCTCGGCTTCGAGCTGCTGCGTCCGGTGGCCGGCGAGAACCGCTACTTCGTCTACACGAGGTGGGAGATCGAACAGGCGTACCAGGACTGGGCCGCCGGCCCCGCCCGCGCCGCGCACGCCGCCCCGCCCGGAGCCGAACAGCGGCCACCCGTCGCCTCCGGCGCCACCCTCCTCGAGTTCGAGGTCGTCCAGCAGGTGCCCTGACCGGCCGGTCCGTCATCCCTTCTGGAACATCACGGCCACGATCTCGGCCGTGACACCGATCGCCCAGTCGAGCTGTGCACACTCGGCGCGCCCACGGCACTCCAGGCAGCCACCCACCGCGAACGGGTCGGCGAGCGCGCGGGTCCAGTGGGTCTCCAGCACCCGATTCGCTTCGAACAGCCGGCGCATCGGGGAATCCTCGTCAGGGTCGTCAAGCGGCACGGCGAAGACCTCTCGCGTGGTCATGATTGGTCCCGCCCAAGGGGGCAGAGTCCCTGCGTCGTGCTCCCCTGGACGGTTCATGGCGCGGTTCGCCGCTTGCCGAACGAAGAAACCCCGCCATGCGGACCATCTTAGAGACCTTTGGTACCTATAGCAATGTAGGTCTTGGAGATGTGTGTTACTCATGATCGGATGGAAGGTGCCGAGCGAAGGAACCTTCCCATGCCCATCCCGACTGGCGGCTACCGCGAGGTAGCCGAGGACCTGGCGACCCGAATCAACAGCGGCGAGTACCCGCCAGGTGAACGGCTGCCGACCTACAAGGAATTCGCCGATCTCTACAGCGTGAGCGTGACGACGGTCCAGCGAGCCATCATCATTCTTCAAGATCGCGGTCTGATCGTGGGGCTACAGGGTCGCGGGCTCTGGGTTGCCGAGGAGCCACCGAGCCAACCGCAGAAATGACGATCGCCCTCCGGCTGCCGTCGCGTCAGGGGTTGCGGGTGGTGGTGAGGGTGGCGAAGGCGATCACGTTGTCGGCGTAGCCGGTGCCACCGCCGATCCACTGGCCGCCACAGGTGATCAGCCGCAGGCCGGGTGGGCCCTCGTGACCGTAGACGCGGTCCGCCGGCAACTGATCCTTGGGAAAGTGCTCCACCGACTCCACGGTGAACACGGCCACCGAGTTGTCCTCCCGTACCACCTCGACGGTGTCACCCACCGTCAGCTTGCCCAGGTCGTAGAAGACCGATGGCCCGCTCTTCGTGTCGACGTGCCCGACGATGACCGCCGGACCCGGCTCGCCCGGCGCGGGCCCACGGTCGTACCAGCCGGTCTCCTCGTGCCGGCTCAGCGGCGGTACGGCGATCGAGCCGTCCGGTGCGTCGCCGACCGGCTTCACCGGCGCCGACACGTCGATAGACGGGACCGACAGGCGCACCGGCTTGGCGACTGTCGGTGCGGCTGGCGCACCGGCCGATGACCGCTCGCCACCGACGGCGGCCCACTCCAGCGGCCCGCCGACGGTGCGGCCCAACCCTGCCCCGGTGGCGAAGACGCCGGCCAGCACCAGCACGACGGCGAGCGGAAGCGACCAGGGGCTGCGGCCCGCCCGGTCACCACGCCCGGGTACGTGAACACCACCCGCGCCCGACACGGCGGCAGAGCGCCGCGCAACCGAGCCCGACGCCGGGCCGGAGCGCCGCGCCACCGAGCCCGCCACAAAGCCGGAGCGCCGCGCGCCGGAGTCCCGCGCCGGGCCGGGATGCGGCGCCCGCCCGCTCGACCGGGGCGTCGGGTCGTCGGCACGAGGCCCGGCCGGGCGCGGCGGGCGGCCCACGGCGGGTGGAGCGAAGATCTCCGGACGGTACGCGGGGCCGGCCCGCCGATGCGCGGGGCCGTCGGGAGGCGGCACGAAGAGGTCGGGGCGGGGTCCGGGACGAGGCGGGCTACCGGCGGGACGAGCCGCCCGCGCGGAGCCGGTGGACCGCATCGTCTGCCCAGCGCCAGCCGGCCGGGCCGCCCGCCCGGAGCCGGCGGCCCGCATCGCCTGCCCAGAGTCAGTGGGCCGGATCGCCTGCCCGAAACCGGCGGGACGAGCCGCCTGCCCGGAGCCGGCCGGGCGGGCCGCTCGTCCGGAGCCGGTGAGGCCGGGTGTACCGGCGGAACCGGTGGGTCGGGGTGCACGGGCGGCGGCCATGGCCGCTCACCGGCGGGTGCCGCGACGGCGCGCCGTCGTGACCCAGAGAACCATGCCGGTGACGGTCAGCGCCAGCCCGCCGGGGAGCAGCAGGTTGGCGGTGACGGCGCCGGCACCGCCGCCGAACCCGGTCGCCGGCCCACGGCTGGGCTTCATCTCGCGTACGACCTGGATCATGGTGGATGCGGACTCGCCGCCCCGGCACTCCAGCTTGACCCGGTAGTTGCCGGGGAGCACCCGCTCCTTGACCATGGCCGTCCCGGTCAGCAGTCCATGTTGCGGCTGCACGGCGACCCGGCCGAACGCGTCCGAGACGACGATGGTGCCCACCGAGTTGTCGTGGCAGCTCGCCCGGATGCCGACCAGGTGTCCCGGCACCACGGTGCTCGGCGACACCTCGACGAAGACCTTCGCTCCGGGCACCGGCTGCGGCGCGGCAGCCGGCTGGCCATCGAACCCTGGCTGACCATCGGGGCCTGGCTGACCATCGGGACCGGCCTGCCCGCCGGTGCCGGGCTGCCCGGCGCCGATCGGGACGGCAACCCCGGCGGCAGCCGGGACGGCGACCCCACCAGCAGCCCGGACAGCAACCCCACCGGTAGCGGGGGCGGCGGCCCGAACCGGTGCGGCGGACAGCAGCGGCGCGGCCAGCACGACGGCGAGCAGGGGGGCGACGGCCGCGAGGGTACGCAGCGGCGTGGCGAACGAGGCGGCCGGCAACGCCGAACGAGTGCGGCTCACTGGCACGATGCCCCCTCCCGGCGCGCCGGGGCAGTCGCCGGGCGCCGCCGGACACCCGGTCCTGCCTACACCGATGATGGTCTCACCACCGGTCGTACATCACATCCGGTCCGGCGCGGCACTCGCGTAGGCTCGGTTCGCTGTGACCTCCACCGACCCGGTACCCGCCGTCGCCGCGCCGCACACGGCGCGGGCGATCCGTACCTACCACCCGCGTCGCGGCCGGATGAGCGGCCGGCAGATCGCGGCGCTGGAACAGCTCTGGCCGGTGTACGGCCTGCGCGTCGCCGACGCCGCCCCGGTCGATCCCGCCGGCCTGTTCGATCCCGCCGGTCTGTTCGGCCGTCGGGCCCCGCTGGTGGTCGAGATCGGATCCGGCATGGGTGACACGACCGTCGAGATGGCCGCCGCCGACCCGGATCGAGACTATCTGGCGGTCGAGGTGCACACGCCCGGAATCGCGAACCTGCTGGACCTGGTCCACCGTCGTGACCTGGGCAATGTCCGGATCGCCGAGGGCGACGCGCTGGACCTCATCGATCTGCTGGCGCCCGGTTCGTTGGACGCGGTACACATCTTCTTCCCGGACCCGTGGCCGAAGTCCCGGCACCACAAGCGGCGGCTGATCCAACCGGCCCACGTGGCGCGGCTGCGCGCCCGGCTGGCCGTCGGCGGCACGGTGCACTGCGCCACCGACTGGGCGGAGTACGCCGAGTCGATGCGGGCGACCCTGGACGCCGACCCGGGCCTGGTCAACCTCCACGACGGCTACGCGCCCCGGCCCGCCCACCGCCCGGTGACCCGGTTCGAGCGGCGGGCGCTGGCCGCCGGCCGCCCCATCGCCGACCTGGTCTACCGCCGCCGGCGGTGAGAAGTTAGGAATGGCCCCCTCCTGACACGCATTGGCGCCGGGCCGCCCGGTTGGCGTTGACGGGCTTGATCCAGGCACCATGGACCGGCCATGACACTCACCGCCGCGCTACCGAAGACCGCCGACCCCGACACCCTCTACGACGCGTTCGCCGGCTGGGCGTCCGAGCGCGGGCTCGACCTCTACCCTCACCAGGAGGAGGCGGTCATCGAGATCGTCTCCGGGGCAAACGTGATCATGAATACGCCGACCGGCTCGGGCAAGAGCCTGGTCGCGATCGCCGCGCACTTCGCCGCCCTGGCCGACGACCGGACGACCTTCTACACCGCGCCGATCAAGGCCCTGGTGTCGGAGAAGTTCTTCGCGCTCTGCGAGGTGTTCGGCGCCGAGAACGTCGGCATGCTCACCGGCGACGCGAGCGTCAACGCCGACGCCCCGATCATCTGCTGCACGGCGGAGATCCTGGCCAACCTGGCGCTGCGCGAGGGCGCCCGGGCCGACGTCGGTCAGGTGGTCATGGACGAGTTCCACTTCTACGCCGAGCCCGACCGGGGCTGGGCCTGGCAGGTACCGCTGATCGAGCTGCCCCAGGCGCAGTTCGTGCTGATGTCGGCCACGCTGGGCGACACCACCCGGTTCGTCGGCGACCTGACCCGGCGTACCGGCCGGGCGACCGCCGTCGTCCGCTCGGCCGAGCGGCCGGTCCCGCTGCTCTTCTCGTACGCGATGACGCCGCTGCACGAGACCCTGGAAGAGCTGCTGGAGACCAAGCAGGCCCCGGTGTACGTCGTACACTTCACCCAGGCCGCCGCCCTGGAGCGCGCCCAGGCGCTGATGAGCGTCAACGTCTGCACCCGAGCCGAGAAGGACATGATCGCGCAGGCGATCGGCGGGTTCCGCTTCACCTCCGGCTTCGGCAAGACGCTGTCCCGGCTGGTCCGGCACGGCATCGGCGTGCACCACGCCGGGATGCTGCCGAAGTACCGCCGGCTGGTGGAAACCCTCGCCCAGGCCGGGCTACTCAAGGTCATCTGCGGTACGGACACCCTCGGCGTCGGCATCAACGTGCCGATCCGCACCGTGCTCTTCACCGGCCTGTCCAAGTACGACGGGGTGCGTACCCGGCTGCTCAAGGCCCGCGAGTTCCACCAGATCGCCGGCCGGGCCGGCCGGGCCGGCTTCGACACCCTCGGTCGGGTCGTGGTGCAGGCCCCCGAGCACGTCATCGAGAACGAGAAGGCGCTCGCCAAGGCCGGTGACGATCCGAAGAAGCGGCGCAAGGTGGTCCGCCGCAAGCCGCCCGAGGGCTCGATCGGCTGGGGCCAGCCCACCTTCGACCGGCTCGTCGACGCCGAGCCGGAGCCGCTCACCTCCAGTTTCCAGGTCAGTCACTCCATGCTGCTCAACGTCATCGGCCGCCCCGGCGACGCGTTCGCCGCCATGCGGCACCTGCTCACCGACAACCACGAGGAGAGTGCCGCCCAGCGCCGGCACATCCGGCGGGCGATCGCCATCTACCGCGCGCTGCGGGCCGGTGGCGTGGTCGAGGAGTTGGCCGAGCCGGACGAGACCGGCCGGCGGGTCCGCCTCACCGTCGACCTCCAGCTCGACTTCGCGCTCAACCAGCCGCTGTCGCCCCTCGCGCTGGCCACCATCGAGCTGCTGGACAGCGCGTCCCCGTCGTACGCCCTCGACGTGCTGTCGGTGATCGAGTCGATCCTCGACGACCCGCGCCAGGTGCTCTCCGCGCAACAGTTCAAGGCCCGCGGTGAGGCGGTCGCCGCGATGAAGGCCGAGGGCATCGAGTACGAGGCCCGGCTCGAACTGCTCGACGAGGTGACCTGGCCCAAGCCCCTGGCCGAACTGCTGGAGAACGCGTACGAGATGTACCGGCGCGGGCACCCCTGGGTGGCCGACCACCAGCTCTCCCCCAAGTCCGTGGTCCGCGACATGTACGAGCGGGCAATGACCTTCACCGAGTACGTGCAGTTCTACGGGCTGTCCCGCTCCGAGGGCCTGGTGCTGCGCTACCTCGCCGACGCGTACAAGACGCTGCGGCAGACGGTGCCCGAGGAGGCCAAGACCGAGGAACTGGTCGACCTGATCGAGTGGCTCGGCGAGCTGGTCCGGCAGGTCGACTCCAGCTTGATCGACGAGTGGGAGCGGCTGCGCAACCCGACCGACCTGCCGGAGGTCGCCTCCGCCCTGGCGGACCGCCCGGCGGCGGTGACCCGCAACGCGCGGGCGTTCCGGGTGCTCGTGCGCAACGCCCTGTTCCGCCGGGTGGAGCTGGCCGCGCTGCGCCGCTGGGACTTGCTCGGCGAACTGGACGCGGAATCCGGTTGGCCGGCCGACGCCTGGGCGGATGCGCTGGAGCCGTACTTCGAGTCGTACGACCGGATCGGCACCGGCCCGGACGCCCGCGGTCCCGCGCTGCTCATGATCGAGCAGGGTCGGGAACGCTGGACGGTGCGGCAGATCCTGGACGACCCGGAGGGCGACCACGACTGGGGCATCAGCGCCGAGATCGACCTGGCCGCCTCCGACGAGGCGGGCGCCGCCGTCGTGCGGATCACCGACGTCGGCCAGCTGTGAACGTGATCCATCGCCATCAGGACGACACCTCTGGGCGGCGCCCGACGCCGCACGTACGCATCATGCAGCTGAACGGCCCGACGTTCCAGGCGCTCGCCAGGGGCGACCTGGCAGCGGCGAACACGACCAGCCCCGTTCCCCTCCCGGCCCACTTCGCCGGGCCGGACTGGCGCGGGGTGTGGCGGATGCGCAGCAGGCAGGTCGAGGAGGATCCGGCCAGCGCCGCCTGGGTCACCGGCGTCATCTGGGACGACCAGCGGCACCTGGCGGTGGGCCGGGCCGGCTACCACGGGCCGCCGGACGCGGCGGGGATGGTGGAGATCGGTTACGCCGTCGACCCGGTGCACCGGCGACGCGGCTACGCCCGTGGGGCACTGGAAGCCCTGCTGCGGCGGGCCACCGAAGAGCCGCAGGTCCGTACGATCCGGGTCAGCATCAGCCCCGACAACCTGGCCTCCTATCGACTGGCATCGCAGTACGGCTTCGTCGAGGTCGGACAGCAGTGGGACGACGAGGACGGCCTGGAGATCATCTATGAGCGCGCCGCGGGCCCGTTGTAGGTAGCGTGATCGGGCTTGGTGGCGGCTGCCCTGGCAGCCCGTTCGATCTTCGCGCGCCGCGCTTCCCATAAGGCCGCGTCGGGCTGCGCGTCCGCGTACTCGGCCATGAACCCGGTCGAGCCGTCGAGCTGCTCGCGCAGGATATCGGCGTGCCCGGCGTGCCGGCTGGTCTCGGTGAGGACGTGGACCAGGATGTTGAACAGCTTCACGTCGGGGCGTGGCCACCAGGGCACGTGACCGGGCGAGTCGATCGCCAGGGCGGCGATCGTCGCGTCCGAGTGCTCCCACACGCGACGGTACCGGTCGATGATCTCCTCGCGGGTCTCGTGCTCGGTCGCCCACATGGCCGCGTCGCCCGCCTCGGCGTCGTCCCACCGGGGCAGGGCTTCGGGGAACGGCCGGTCGAAGACGTCGCCGAAGTATCTGGCCTCCGTCATCGACAGGTGCTTGACCAGGCCGAGAAGGTTGGTTCCGGTCAAGGTCAGCGGACGGCGGACGTCGTACTCCGAGAGCCCGTCGAGTTTCCACAGCATCACCTCCCGGACATCTCGCAGATCGCCGTGCAGGTACTCCTTCGCGAAGTCATCGATCATGAGGAACGATCCTGCCGTAGGCCGTCAATCTCGACTGGCGAGCATCGTGTCATCTTCCCTGGGCAATGTCAGACCCGTCGATTAGAATGTATGTACTAATCGAGTTCCTGACCTGGGAGGATGCTCGTGACCGCGCCCACCTCCACCCCCCTCACGCCGTACGCCACCCTCCTCGGTTTCACCCGGTACGTCGACCGCACCGGCCCCACCAAGGCCAGCTTCGTCGGTGGCCTGCGTCGGCAGCGGGCCAGCCGCTCCGGCTTCAACCCGCACGGCCAGTTCGTCAAGGCGCTCAAGGCCGACATCGCCTTCCACACCGGCGGCACCCATCTGGCGCAGGTGATCGACGTGGTCAAGCCCCGCTGGCGCCCGCTCTACCAGACCCTCGTGCCCGGCGCGACGGCGTGGCTGCACTCGCTCGGCAAGCCGGCCGGCGTCGACCTGGCCCAGACCCGCGACGCCCTGGCCATGCTCGGCGACCTACCAATCAAGATCAACCCCCACTTCGGCATCCGGTACGCGGACGGCCGCGCCGAGGCGGTCCGACTGCACTTCGACGAGGCCCCGCCCAGCGAGGAGGCGCTGCTCGCCGCCCTGCACCTGACGGCCCGGCACATGGACGCCGTCCTGCCGCACGCCGAGCCGGTCCTGGTCGACGTGCGCCGGGGCACCGCACACCGGATGCCCGAGGGCGCCAAGCCCGACGAGATCGAGCGCTGGCTGGCCGGCGAGGCCGCCGCCTTCCGCGCCATCTGGTCCGCCGCCGCCTGACGCCACACCGCGCCATCCCGGCACCGCAGCACCGCAGCCCTCGCGGCATCGCGGCATCCCGCCTCGCGGCACCGCAGCCTCGCGGCCTCGCAGCCTCGCAGCCTCGCGGCCTCGCAGCCTCGCAGCCTCGCGGCATCGCGGCATCGCGAGTTATCCACAGGGGCAGCGCCGGCAGGCCCCAGTCGTCCAGTGTGGAGGCCATGCCGGTCTTTCCCAGGCGGCCCCAGCAGTTGCGGGGGCGCATCTTCCGAGGCTCCGACGTGGTCTCCCGTGGGCTGCTCACGCGCACCGAATTGCGCAGCAAAGCCTGGCGGCCGCTCTTCCGAGACGTCTACGCCGATGCACACCTCGCGATCTCACACCGGATTCGATGCCGGGCGGCAGCACGATTGTTGCTGCCACCCGGCGCGGCCATCGCCGGCCGCAGCGCCGCCGCGCTGTTCAACGCTGGGACGGTCGGCGCCGACGAGCCGATCGATGTGCTCGTGCCCACGGGCCTGCGGTTCGGGCCGGTGGCGGGCCTGGTCGTGCACACTGCCGAGGTGGGCGAGGACGAGATCACGCGGCACGCGGACGTCCCGGTCACCAGCCCTCGGCGCACCTGTTGGGATCTCGCACAGTGGTGCCCTTTGGAAGATGCGGTGGCGACGGTGGATCGGCTCGCCGCCCAAGGAACGGTGCGACTGGACGACATCGGGGAGTTGGCCCGCTCCCGGATCGGCGTCCGAGGCTGGAAGCGCCTGACGCGGGTCACCGAACTCGCCGACGCCGGGGCCGAGTCCATGCCCGAGTCACGGCTGCGGGTACGCATCGTGCTGGCCGGGCTGCCGCGACCGGTAACCCAGTTCGTAGTGGAACGCCAGGGCAGGTTCATCGCCCGGGTCGACCTGGCCTGGCCGGAGCTGCGGGTGGCCGTCGAGTACGACGGGCTCTGGCACGACGATCCTGACCAGTTCCACCGTGACCGGCGACGCCTCAACCGGATCCTCGGCGCGGACTGGATCGTCCTTCACGTCACCGCGAAGCGCTTCCGCCACGACTTCGACAGCTTCCTCGCCGAACTCCGCCAAGCCCTGACCCGCCGCGCCCACTGACCCCATCTTCGCCGTCCCTCGGCGCCCCCGCCGCCCACTCCTCGGCGCCCAAGATCTGAACAACTTCGGGGATGTTGCTGTCTCAAACCTGGCCTGAGGATTTAACTCGTGGGTTGGGGGTGGTGGAGGTGGCGTGTGGTTCGTTCGGTGTGTTGGCGTGACGTGGGGCGGCCACCGCCTGATCATCGGGATCGACCAAGATCTTCGATGTGGGGCGGTGGCCGTGGCTGTCATTGTGGGTCATGCGGGTGTGGGTGGGGAAGCAACCGGGGGTGAGCGTCACCGGTTGGTGGAGTTCCGTCAGGGTTGGTATCAGTGTTTGACGCGGTGGGCGGACACGTTGTTCGAGGTGACGGATGCGGTGTTGACCACGCCGGGTTCGTTGGCGTCGTTGCCGTATCTGACGTTGGAGCCGGCGCTGCGTCGGGGGTGGGGCAGTGTGTACGCGTCGTTGTCGAGGGGGCGGGTGGACGTCGCGGCGGTGCGTGATCTGCTGATCGGTGCTCTGCCGGGGTGGTGGCCGGTGTTCGCGGTGGATGTGACGGCGTGGCCGCGTCCGGAGGCGGGGTGTTCGCCGCGGCGGGGGATGTGTCGGGTGCCTGATCCGGGTGGCGATCGGCGGGGGCGGGTGGTGCCGGGGTGGGCGTATCAGTGGGTTTGTCAGGTGTCCGCGACGCCGGATTCCTGGACGGCGCCGGTCGATGTCGTGCGGGTGGACCCTGAGGACAACGCCACCGAGGTGGCGTGTGGCCAGATGAGCGCTGTGGTGCGGGGCTTGGCCCGCCGGCGGCCGGGTGTGGTGCCGGTGTTCTGCCTGGACGCCGGTTACTGCCCGATCACCGCGACAGCTCGGGTGGCGTCCGATCCCCACGCCCCTGCCCGGATCATCGGACGCATCCGCCGGGACCGGGTCTTCTACGCCGACCCGCCGGCCAAGACCCCCGGCAGTCCCGGCCGACCCAAACAGCATGGCGATCGATTCGCCTGCGCTGACCCCACGACCTGGCCGGACCCCACCCACGAGATGCACACCGTCGATGACACCCACGGCCCGATCCACGTCCAAGCATGGACCGGGCTGCACCCCAAACCCGGCCCCCGACGCCGGTGGGCAGCGAAGAACACCAAGGGTCTGGCCGCCCCGATCATCCGCGGCACCGTCGTACGGATCAGCCTGCCCCGAACCGTCGAGGCCAGCACCCCACAAACCCTGTGGCTGTGGACCGCCGGCCCCGACCCGATCGATCTTGACCTGATCTGGCGGGCCTACCTACGCCGATTCGCCATCGAACACACCAACCGGTTCATCAAACAACACCTCGCCTGGACCACCCCAGCAGTGCGTCATCCCAGCCAAGCAGACCTGTGGACCTGGATCGTCGCGGCGGCACACACCCAACTCCGCCTCGCCCGAACCCTGATCACCGACCAACGCCTGCCCTGGGAACGACCCCTGACCACCACCACCCTGACTCCCTACCGGGTCCGACGAGGTTTCCGCAGCCTGCACCCACACCTACCCACACCAGCCAAGCCGCCGAAACCCTCCCGACCAGGACCAGGACGACCAAGAGGCAGCCGCAACCAGCAACCAACCCCACGCCACAAAACGATCATCAAGCGACGCAGACGCACGAAGCGTTAAATCGCCAAACCTGGCACGAGGCAGCAACATCCCCGAAGTTGTGCGGATCATGACCGGCGTCCGGGCGTCCGGGCGTCCGGGCGCAGGGGGTCAGGGGGTCAGGGGGCGGGGAGGGCGGTAAGCGGGACGACCCGGGGGGCGTCGGGTGGGCCGACGATCACCCGCAGCGCCGGGAAGTGCTCGGCCAGCAGTTGGTGGCACGATTCGCAGGGGGTGACCACGCTCCGCCCGCGATCGCCCACCGTCACGATCGTCTCCAGCTCTCCCACGCCCTGGGTAGCAGCGGCAGCGAGCACCACCACCTCGGCGCAGGCACCCCCGGTGTCGTGCACCACGTTCACGCCGGAGACGACCCGACCCTCGGCGGTCCGGGCCGCCGTGGCGAGGGTGTGGGCGGCGCTGCGGCAGCGCAGCTTCGCCACCGCGCTGGCGGCCTGCACCAGCGCCCGATCTGTGTCCCGCATCGTCATCGACATCCCGTGTCCCAGTCCCGGCCCGGCGATCAACGATAGACCTCGGCCAGCCGCTCGGCATGACGCCCGGCGAGCGGCACCCCACCAGCCGACGGGCCAGCACCGACCGGCGTCGCCGCGTCAGCGACCAGGAAGGGCACGCCGGTACCGGCCGCAGCACCATCGCCCTGCATCCTTTGCTCTGCTTCACTCCACGCAACAAGCATCGGTCCGAAACCGTTGCGTCGGTTGAAGCAGAGCAAGCATCGGTCCGAGAGCGTTGCGTCGGTTGAAGCAGAGCAAAGGGGGTGCTCTACACCACGGCCCCGGGGGCGGACGACCGGACGACCGCTCTGAACAGCAGCCGCAGGGCGTCGAGGATCGCGGCCGAGTCGACGGCTACTGCGGCAGGGGTGGCCACGACTCAGGAAATTCAGGACGAGGGTCGACGCCGGCAACAGAGATCGGTGCAGGTGGCGGCGGACGTGGGGTGGGTGGGTAACCGGGAGGCGGGTCGGCGGTTGGCTGCCTATCCTTGGCCACGACATGCAGAAGCCAGCCACACCCGCCCAGGCCGACCAACCCGAACAGGCAGCATCGGCCACGCCGGCAGCCCAGCCCGAACAGGCAACACTGGCCACACCGGGCCCGGTCACACCGGCAACACAGCCGACACAGGCCATGCCGGCAGCACCAGCCACGCACGCTGCCCAGCCCGCGGAGCCCAAGCAGGCCGCCCAGCCCGAACAGGCTCCGCAGGCCGAGGCCGCGGCCGCCGGGGCCACATCGTTGCGTGAGTTGCAGCGGCGGCTGTCGCCGCTGATGTTCCGCGACCAGCGCCAGCTGCGGCGCCGGCTCGACGGGCTGCGTAGGCTGCGCGACCCGCAGCGGCGGGACGCGGCGCTGACCGAGATCACCGCTGACGTGGCGGCGGCCGAGGCCCGGCTGGAGCGGCGGCGGGGGGCGGTGCCGGCGATCACCTACCCGGCGCAGCTGCCGGTCAGCGAGCGCAAGGATGACATCGCCGCGGCGATCCGCGATCACCAGGTGGTGATCGTGGCCGGCGAGACGGGCTCGGGCAAGACGACCCAGTTGCCGAAGATCTGCCTGGAGCTGGGGCGGGGGGTGCACGGGCTGATCGGCCACACCCAGCCCCGGCGGCTGGCCGCCCGCACGGTCGCCGACCGGATCGCCGAGGAGCTGGGCGGCGAGCTGGGCGACGTGGTCGGCTACAAGGTGCGCTTCACCGACCAGGTCGGCGAGAACAGCCTGGTCAAGCTGATGACCGACGGCATCCTGCTGGCCGAGTTGCAGACCGACCGGATGCTCCGTCAGTACGATACGTTGATCATCGACGAGGCACACGAGCGCAGCCTCAACATCGACTTTATTCTCGGCTACCTCCGGCAGCTCCTGCCCCGCCGCCCCGACCTGAAGGTGATCATCACCTCGGCGACCATCGAGACCGACCGGTTCGCCCGGCACTTCGCCGGCCCGCCGACGGCCGAGCATCCCGACGGTGAGCCGGCCCCGGTGGTCGAGGTGTCCGGCCGCACCTACCCGGTCGAGGTGCGTTACCGGCCGCTGGTCGAGGTGACCGACGACGCCGACAGCGACGAGGAGAACGTCCGCGACCAGATCGAGGCGATCGGCGACGCCGTCGAGGAGCTGGCCACCGAGGGCCCGGGCGACATCCTGGTCTTCCTCAGCGGCGAGCGGGAGATCCGGGACACCGCCGACGCGCTCGGCAAGCTGGTCGGGAACCGGCCGGCGCTGCGCAACACCGAGATCCTGCCGCTGTACGCCCGGCTCAGCGTCGCCGAGCAGCACCGCGTCTTCGCCACGCACGGCGGGCGGCGGGTGGTGCTGGCC